>NZ_LVCV01000259.1 GCF_001647195.1 Rhodococcus sp. EPR-157
TTGCGCGGGTCTGGTCGTCGTCCCGCCTGGTGGTGCTGGTGTCGGGCTTGTCGGCCTTGTTGGTGCTGTTCATGATGTTCACCTCTGGGTATATGGAGCTGGGTAGTGGAGCAGAAAGCAGATGCACGAATCGTTCAGTCGTCCATGCGCTCGAGATTCCTCTCCTGTGCTTCCATGACGTGGAAGATGACGACGTCCGACGGCGGGATGATATTGACCATCACTTCGAGGAGCGGTCCCCCCGGCCTGAGCGGCGGGCCGATGTACAACGTCGGTTTCACCTGCCCTGGAACACGGGAATCATCGAACTCATCCTCGACGTAGTAAGCGTTGTGTATCGCGTTCAGGGCATCCGCGCGGTCAACTTCGTGCTTGTCTGCGCTTTGTGTCCACTTGATCCCCATACCTAGTAGTGTACTACAAAACCTGTGGTTGTGTAACACAAAACCGTTACCCAGTGGTGGGGTGGTCAGGCAGAGCGTCGCACCGTAGCCGGTGATCGGGTGGGTGATTCCCAACGTCCGGTGTGTCCGTTGTAGCGGCGTCCGTGGGTGTCGACGCCGCGGGTGTCTCGTTCGTTGCGGGGTCCGGTGCGGGTGCGGGGGCTGTCGAGGTCGACCCGGTCACCGTTGTAGTCGAATGCGATCCCGGCGAGCACCATCGATGCGGGTCTGACTGCGCCGGCCGCGAGTGCGGATCGGCACGCGGTCAGCAGTGGGCACTCGAACCGGCACACCCGAACCGACGCCTTCAGTACCTCGACCGTCGAGGCGTCCAGGTCCCACGACGCGGGGTCGAGGCTGCACGGCGCGGCAGGCTCGTCGTCGACCGTCCGCACCGTCTCGGCGGTCATCGCTGCTCGGCCGGGTCTGCGAGGTAGAGCCGCGCCGAGGCTGCCCAGGCCGTAGATACCGCACCGTCGAGACGACGTAGCGCCTCGCGGGCTGACTGGACGTGGGCGGCGGCGGTGGCAGCGAGTGCGTCCGGATCCCCGCTGCTCGACTCCCCGGTGCCGTCGACTGGTTCGCACCGCAGCCCGTGGTCGGTGTCGGGCCACGCGGACACATCGTTGGACAGCCCGGTGAGTGCGTGTTCGAGGACTGCGATCTTCTCGGCGATGGCGGCGAAGCGGTCGCCGGTTTCGTTCGGTGCTCTCATGTGTGGCGGGTCTCTTTCCGTGTGGTGGTGGTGTGTCGGTGGGCGCGGACTCGGCAGGCGGGCGAGCAGAAGCGTCTCGGGCGTCCGGTCGCGGGTTGAGTGAGCACTCTCGCGCAGTCGGCCGCCTGGCAGCGGGTTTCGTTACATTCCGCGCTCGTGCTCGGAGTTCCGTTACATGCCGGGTCCGAGTCGTCGAGCGCATCGATGCGCAGCGGTCGGTTGGACCACAGCACTTCGGTGCGGTGCTCCCAGGTTCCGCTCTGGCTGGTGTGTGAGCGCAATTCTGTGCGGTACCAGTCGCGGTAGAGCTTCCGGTCGTAGAGCTCGCTGGCGTATCCGGAGAGAACCACGCTCGCCTGGCAGGCGTGCAGTCGTTCGGCGAGAGCGTGATGGTCTGTTGCGCTGGTCATTTCGGTGCGGTAGTTGCGTGTCCGGACTTCGCCGACGTAGGGCGGGTCGGCATAGATGACGGTCCGGCGTCCGGTGCCGTAAGCCTCGATCACCTCGAGTGCGTCACGGTGTTCGAGTGAGACGCTGCGCAACCGAGCGGCGAGAGCGTCGATGCGTGCGACGTACCCGGCAAGGCGACGCGGCATCGACGTCGACGCGGAGTCGGAGGTGTCGTGTCGCCATCCGGTGTTGCGCAGGGTTCCGGTGCGACCGGCGGTCAGGCACACCCAGATCCGGCGGGCCCGTTCGATATCGTCGAGATCCTCGGGGCGCTGTAGCGCGGCGGTCCGCTCGATGCGTGAGTGCGGGGTCAGCGCGCAGGCCCGCACCAGGTCGTCGGGTCGCTCACGCAGGATCCGCCAGAAATGGACGATGTCGCCGTCGAGGTCGTTGATCGTCTCCAACCGAGCCGGGGCCTTGGCGAACAGCACCGCGAGCGATCCTGCATACGGTTCGACGTACTGGGTGTGGTCGGGCAACGCTGCGGCGATCGCTGAAGCCAGGCGCGTCTTTCCGCCGTAGTAAGCGAACGGTGGGCGCAGCACGGGCCTGCCCGGTGTCCGCGTCGACGTAGTACCCGACCGCACGTCAACATATCTTGACGTTTGATTCGACACGGGTCGATCCGTCCGGACCGTGCCGGTGGCCTTATCGGTCGCAGTCACTGCTTTCCTCGAAAGGCGTTGAGCCTTTGCCACAGTGCGCGTTGAGCGCGCCCGTACTCGACAAGATGATCGAACAGGTATTCCTCCGGTAGCTCTTCAGCGGCCTGGACGATGGACGCTGCCACGGTTCGATAGCTGCGGCGGTACGCCTGGGAGAGCACGATGTCTGCGTAGTGAGTGGCGGCGGCACCGGATGCCCCTGCGGTGATGACTTCATTCAGACGGCGTCGCAGGGGCGCGTCCTTGGCACCGCCGGATCCGGACCGAATGAACACTGCGGTGACACTCGCCGGGTCGTAGGGGTCGCCGGCCGCGACGAGGTCGGCGGCGACGGTGAACACCCGCCGGTAGAGGACGTCGTCGAAGTCGTCGGCGGTCATGGTCTCGGCAATGCGTTGATCCTCGGTGGGCACTCCCCCGGTCTGAGCGCTCCACATCAATGCACACAGCAGCAGGGCTTCGGGGTCGGTCGCGGGGTCGTAAACACGCTCGTGCGCGATGACGGCCTGGACCTCGGACACCGATTCGACGGGTGCGAGGTCCGCGCGAGCATTGTCGTCGTCGCCGGGCGTAGGGACTGAACGGAGCGGTTTCACCGCGGGAACTCAGTTACGAAGTGCCAGGCGGCGGCGACGGTAGTGGGCATAGCTCTCTCCTTCACGGAATTGCTCTATTGACTTCCATTCTATGTCAATAGCAGCCTTTATGCCAGGGTAATATTTGCCAATAAATTCGCGTTTTACTTTGTCCCACATGGGTTTTCCAGATTCAAATAAAGGGCAGTCGTCGTCCTGTAGCGGAATTTAATAGCTATTCCCAACCGGCCTTCGTCGTCCCTTTATTGCTGCGTTAATGGCCGTTCCCCGCCCGGCTCCAGATCCAACCAAGCTGCACGAGGGTTCCAGTTGTCAGAGAGACGTACCTCGATGTAATCGATTGGCATGATTCGCTGACGCAGCGCGAACGTGAGGATCGCGGGCCGCTTCAGTCCGAATTCGTTGTTGGCTACGGACACTCTGCGGGGGAAGCTGTGGAGCGCGCCCGCCGCGCTGCGGCGATCGCGAGTGACGTGTTCGGCCAGGTCAAGCAACAAGCGGTCTACGCGCTTGGGCGGAGGGCGTGTCGGTGAGGGCGATTGCAGACCGTACTGGCATTCCGAAGAGTGAAGTCAGTCGAATCTCGCGACGCCTGACAGGTGTCCCTGTGGGTCGCCGCGATGCCGAACTATCGAAGACGGTTGGCGCGGCGTCGATCACACCGCACCCGAGTGAGGACCGTGAGCAGGTACGCGAGCAAGTCCGTGCGGCCTGGGGTCATCGATGATTTCGAGATGATGTGGGGTTCTACTTCGATCTTTCTTCGGAACGCACTGCGCCGCCGGAGCTGGTGCTCTACGGCGGCGCAGTGTGGGTACAGCAGGACGGATCGGAGGCGGTCATGCGGGGGTGGACCGGTCCCGCCCGGTAGCGCTGATACGTGTCAGCGGCGTTCGCGGTTGATCAGTTCGTTGAGGTACTTGGCGTTGTTGACGTGTTCGATGGTCTCTGTGGTGTATTTCGCGTCGAGGCCCTTGTTGGTGCGGTGCAGGGTCCAGGAGTATGCGAGGGCGAGAAACGGGAAGGCAAGTTCGATGATGCTGATGTGGTTGCCGTCGCCGCTGAAACTTCGGAGGACGTTGTAGGCGGCGGCGATGACTGCGATCAGTCCGAGTGCGTATGCACTGATGGTGCGGAGGGTGATGCGGAGTTGGTTGTGGGTGTCTGCGGCGGCCATGTATTGCTGGACGGTGTCGTCGGTGTAGTCGCTGCGGAGTTGGCGGCGAAGTCTGGTGTGGTCGCGGTACGAGGTGAGGATGTTCATCGGGTTTCCTGTTCGGCGGTTTCGCGGCGGCGGCTGGTGCGTAGCGCGTGGATTGCGACGGGGATGATGACGAGTGTTGCTGCGGCGACGAGGATTTTGGCGAACCATTGGGCGAGGTTGTTGGTGTCGTCGAGGGTGGTCCACAGGCCGATGTTGAGCACGAGGACCCCGGCGATCATGAGCACGAATGCGAGGTCGGCGAGTCTGGGCTTGGTTTTGTCGCGGAGTGCGATGCTGCCGATGCCTGCGGCCATGACGATCAGTAGTCCGGCTGTGATGAGCATGTTTCTTCTCTCCCCCGATGTGTGTGTTTGT
The DNA here is from genome assembly GCF_001647195.1 of Rhodococcus sp. EPR-157. Taxonomy (GTDB): domain Bacteria; phylum Actinomycetota; class Actinomycetes; order Mycobacteriales; family Mycobacteriaceae; genus Rhodococcoides. Next base: position 4,449 of record NZ_LVCV01000259.1, read on the forward strand.
GGTGGTCAGTCGTGGGTGTGGCCGTTGCGGGCGCGGTCGATGATGTCGTCGGCGTCGATCTGCTCGAGGAAGGTCGGGTAGCGGGTGGCACGGATCCGGCGCAGATAGATCAGTGGGACTGTGAGAGCGAGTGCCATCGCGATGGTGAGGACGAGGGCTACGGGTGTCGACATTGACCGGTCGGTGTTCACGGCGAGAATCGCGAAGGCTGTGCTGGCGACCCAGTGGAATTGTGCGTTGCGGAAGTTCTTCGTCGAGGACGGGCCGACGGTGTAGCGGTAGTGGAAGTACATCGCGGCAACGATGTTGACAGCCGCGAACAGGAAGGCGACGGTGCTGACAATGTCGAGATATCGATCCATGAGAAGTGACTCCTTCAGTTGGGCAACGCCCGCGGTCGGTCAGCGGTGGGCTTATTCGTGGTTGTCCAGCGTGAGACCGACGGTTTCGGTAATGCGTTCCTGGGCGCGGTCGCGGCCCCGCTCGCGGATCTCGGCAAAGAAGACCACCAGAGCGGCCCCCGTGAGTCCTAGTCCGATGACCATGGCAGGGGTGTACTCGGTGAAGATGCCGAGCAGGACGCTCGCACTGCCTCCGATCGTGAACAACGCCAACCCCAGACTGCGGAGTCTGGCCAGTTGAGCGTGGTAAGCAAGTTCGGCGCTCCTGTAGGCGGCGTAGTTGTCGTGGGACCTGTGCGCCAGTAAGTGCTGGCGCTCTCGGTTTCGCCGCATACGTGCGGAGATGATGTTCATGTGATGGTTCCCCCCGGGGAATGGCGTCGTAGTGACAGCGATGGTGCCATGTGGGTCCGACAGTGGCTACGAGAGCTGGCGCGGCGAGCGTGTTCGCTTCGAGCCTGCGGCTTAGTGTTCGCGGTGGTCGGATGCATCGTCATCGGCGATCGAATCGAGGAAGCCGGGCTTGCGGGCTACGTAGTCCTCGCGTGTGTAGATCATGAGGCGGCGCACGATGTGGGCCATGACCACGACGCCGATGACGAGGACAATCTGCCACACCGCGTCAAGATCACGGTGGGTGAGAACAGCTACGGCGCAGAGCACGACGGAGATCACCACCAATCTGGTGCTGACGGTGTACAGCGTTGCGTTCGTGGGGTTTTGGATGTAGACGTACCCGGTGACTGCGGTCGCCATCAGTGCCACGATGGCGACGAACGGAATGATCTCGGTCAATTCCATACCGTTGTCCTCTCTCGCATCGAGGAGCGTGGTCGCCCGCTCCGCGCGGTAGCGGTGCTCAGTGCACTCGTTCCGCGATCTGTCGTGTCTGGCATCGTGTTTTCACCCGGCGGCGGCCTGGGGATTGTCGATTGTGCCGGGCTGGTCCGACGTCGCACTCTCGGCCGGACCAGCCCGGTTTCCTCGTTCAGTGGGTGAGTTGCTTGCGTGTGGTGGTTTCTATGGCGGTCTTGGCTCGGGTGTAGATGCGGTCGGGGATGGTGATGAGGCCGGCCGCGAGACGTTCGACGGTCTGCAACGCGGTGTCGCGTTCCTGTCCGGTAGCCGAGTCGTCGAGCGCGAGGTTCAGGGCGCTGCGGATGCGGCGCACGATGCGCGTGTCGTCTTCGCTGCTCACGCCCATGCCGATGGTGCGGGCATGGGTGTCGGCGCTGTCCCAGGCGCTGCGAGCGGCATGGGCGGCTGAAGCGAAGGCCTGCACGCGGTCGCTGCTGTCCGGGCAGGTGAGGGGACGTAGGGCAGTGGCATCGGCGAATGCGTCGATGAACGCGGCGGTGCGGGGTTCACTGAGATCGTCGAGCAGTGGGCGGGTGAAGATGGCGTACGGGTCGGCGATGTATGCGGCGTATGCGGCGGCGACGTCGTCGTAGATGGCCTGCGCTGCGGCGAAGTCGGTGTCGAGTGTGCGTTGCGCTGTCCTGCGGTCGATGATGTGACTGCGGGTGCGGGTGATCAGGTATGCGGTCAGTGCCAGTGCTGCTGCGCCGCCGCCGATCCAGATCAGTGGTGTCCAGTCCGTGGGGGTCGACTCCGTCATCTCGCGCGCCACATCGGCTGGCGCGGTGGTCGGCGGCTGGGCAGCAGTAGCGGCCGATTCCTCGGCGCCGGGGCCGGTATCTACGGTTCGGCCGATGATCGTGCCGAACACGGGTCCGGCGATCGTCATGAACAGTCCCCCGCCGATCGTGCCCACCGCTGGACCTGCAGGCTCACCGCGGAGGGAGTGCTGGTGCAGCTGCGCAATCCCCGCCACGATCGCGACGATTCCGAACACTCCCACCCCCCAGGCGAGGTAGGGCGCAACGGCGGCGATCATGCCGAAGAACACGTCGGCACCCTCCGGGTGCTGGGGTGCGAGCGAATCCGGTGTGTTCATCGTGAGCCTTTCGTGGGCGTGGTTTTGAGGTGTGTGGATCGGTGTTGACGGTCCAGGTGTGCGCGTGCGACGGCAGCGGCGACGTCGTAGCCACCCCACGGCGAACGGTCCGGCACGCAGCGGTTGCCGACGTGGCCCTCTGCTCGGCGGGTGATGACCGGCCAGCCCTGCGGGCGGTCACCGATCATGGCGGTGACTTTCGTGGACCACCGGGCGGTTTTCTCGTGGGGCCGATCGGGGATCTCGATTGCGAGGTCGTCGAGCCAGCCGGGGTGAGCGTGATCGAGGGCATCGCACACTGCCTCGTCGCTGTCGGCGCGGTTCTCCCCTTCCCAGTCGCAGCCGGTGCACGCGGCGCGGTGGAGGTTGCCGCCGACGCAGTGACAGGTCTTCTCACGCAGCGTCCAGGTGCAGGAACAGTGCAGACCGGCCCAGAGGGAGGTGGGCTGGCAGGTGGCGGTGGGCTGTGATGGTTCGCAGGTTCCGGGGATGAGGGCGTGGGAGGTGCGGTAGCTGTCGAAGTTTCCCCACGTGCTTTGCCAGGCGTGGAATTCGGCGAGGCGCGCGGCCGGTCCTCTGGTGGTGCTGGCGAACAGGCTCGGTACCCCGTGGATTTTCTCGTGTCGGGCTTGGTCGTCTGCGGCGACCTCGGCGAACATCTCGAAGATGTCGATCTGCCCTGTGGTCTCGGCCATCACCGCAGGCTTGCGTTCGGTCGGGGCATGGACTGCACGGTCAGCAGCAGGCGCACATGGCGTGCGTCGACGACGACGGGATAGGTGCCGCTGTACCAGGCACCGGGTGAGTCGATGATGGCCGTGACCTCGACTCGGCCTGCGGGGGCGGGGTGGTATTCGAGGATCTCGACGATGGTGCCGTCGAATTGCGGGTCGAGCGAGACGAGTTTCATCCCAAGTCCTGTGAGGCTGCGGTGGGTGTCGGTGGTGGGCGCGGCGAGGGTGGTGGTCATGGGCACTCCAAAGGTCGAGGCGAGAGGAAATGCGGCGGCGTAGGTGTCGAGCGTTTAGGTGACGTCCTCGACGGTCAGACGCCACATCGTGCGTGCGATTCCGACGGGGTCGGTCCCGGTGATCGGCCAGTCCGACACCGGGATCCAGCTCGCGGTCGCCGGTGTGGTGGCAGTAGCTCGGCGGTGTCTGCGTCGGTCGTATCGCACGTAGAGCCCGTCGCCGGGAACCTCGACGAGAGCCATGCGTCCGGTGTCGTGACCGTCGTAGACGATGTAGTCACCGTCGAGGCGAAACATCGGGAAGTCGTCCGGGTCGAGCCTGTCGCTGATCGCTCGCAGGGCGGGGATCACGGCGGGCGGCATCGGTTCGGGCGTGAAGCGCTCCGGAGTGTCGAGGACCTGTGTCATGACGGCCTTTCGGATCGGGGTGCAAGCTCGGGGTGTACGAGGAATCAGGACGTGAACAGCTCTGCCTGCCAGCCGCTTTCGGGTGGTCGAGGCCATACCCCAACTATACAGCGCTTCGCTGTATAGTCAAGGTGTTCGATGGATTTATTACAGCGCTCGGCTGTAGAGTCCGGGTATGTTCGCTATCGAGATACACCCGTCCCCAGTCGAGCCGTGATGGCCGAGGAACTCTCACTTCCCGATGTACTGGCCTTGATCGAGAGCACGACCGGTAAGACGATCGCGGCCTCGACGTGGCGCGCTTACGTCGCACGCGGTCAAGCCCCGAAACCGACCCGCCGTGTAGGCAGGGAACCGCTGTATTCGACCGAGGAGATCGAGCAGTGGATCGCGGGCCGTCCTGGACGCGGCTCACGGACCGACCTGCGTCCATGACACTGTCGTCACGGCTTCGAGGTTGGACGCGGAGAAGGAAGGGCGCACACCGTGGGGTCCGTTGAGCCAGCAGGCCGGAGTGAGATAGAGGTTCCTGAGTTCCCCACGTCGACGCTGTGGCACTACACGACCACCGCCGGCCTTCTCGGCATCCTCGCCAACGTGGACAGGAAAGCAGACGAGGGGGTGCCCCGGTCCGAGACGTACAAGCCGATACTCCACGCCTCCGCAGCTCAGTTTCTCAACGACCGACGCGAACTGACCTTGGGGCTGGGCCTGGTGAAGGACGGTTTGGTAGAGCTGGGTATCCGGGGGGCCTTCGACAACACTCCCGCAGCCAAAACCTTCCTGCAGGAGGTCGCCCGCGCGATTCAGGAGGTCATCGACCAGACGTACCCGGACTACATTCACTGTTCGACCGTCTCGTTCTCGACCGAACCGGACTCACTTAGCCAGTGGCGCGCCTACGGCCAAGGCACTGGCGGCTTTGCTATCGGCTTCGACCCGGCGTTGTTCCCTCGCAGCACCACTTCCGAGCGAGTAGGAGGGCTCGGATTGCAAAAGGTCACCTACGTCACCGACACCATCGAGGACCGTCTACTCGACGCCTTCCACCTGTTCATCGCACAGGCCCAGACCGAGGTGCGCTCAGGCAAGCCCACTAAGTTGGCGGTGAACAAAGCCGTTCAGCGACTGGCTCTTCGTGCCGCCAGCGTGAAACACACAGGCTTCTCCGAGGAGGCCGAATGGCGTTATGTGGAGCCGGGTTTCGGTCACCAACGCGCCGAAACCAACGATCCGGACTTCAAGGCCGGGGCAGCAGGTCTCGTCCCCTACCGGAAGATCGAACTACCGGCGGACGCCGTGACCGAACTCTGCGTCGGTCCGGGGGCCGTACCAGTACGAGAACTATCTGGCCGCGCGGTCGATGCTGTACCGCTACGGGTACGTCGCTGCATCGCACAAAGTGCAGCGTTCGGACACACCGTTCCGCTGACACTACGAACCTGATCGTCAACATATCTTGACGAATGAGACGGGCCCCGGCCATCGGATGATGGTCGGGGCCCTCTTTCGCCTGGATTGTCAGGCTTCCTCGTCGGCGACGGCGGCGTGGGCTGCGTCGATGGTGATGTTGCCGATCGCGGCCTGCTCTACGGGCGTCAGGGTGTGTCCGCTGTCGGCGAGGAAGGTCAGGTAGCTGTCGATGCCGACCATTCCGCGGTAGTGCTTGGAGGAGAACCGCCAGTAGTCCTTGGAGTCCTGGGGGCCGGTGAGTCGGGCCTCGAACGCGGTGAGCACGCGGGCCAGGAGCAGTACTTCGGCGCGTGCGACGGTGCCGTTGTCGGCTTTCTGCGGGGCATCGCTCAGTGGTGAGCCCATGATGTCGGCGTAGCGCTGATGTGTTTTGGATTCGGTGAACACGTCACCGTGGGTGGCCAGGGCGGTCACGATCCATTTGGTGGCGTTCTTCGGGGCGGTATTGCCCGACAGGAGGCCGGTGAGGAACGTGCGCCGGGACTCGGTGGCGGTCGCCCCGGCCCGGTTGAGCGCTTTGACCTTCCGGCGTTCTGCCCGCTCCTTCTCGACTCGTTCGGCCTCTGCGCGAGCAGCTTGTCGTTGAGCGGGAGTCAGCCCGTCCTGCGGATCGCCAGCATCGGATGCGCCGTTGGCGGTGGCGATCCGCTCGGGTGCCAGTTCGAGGCCGGCCGCAGCACGGTTGTCGTGATGGAGAAAGAACTCGTAGCGCCAGGCGGGGATCTTCTCGACCGTGTTGGCGTGCAGCTGCCCGTCGAACGGCTCTACGTCGTCATCCTCGTCGACGGTGTCGAAGTCGATGTCGTCTTCGTCGACCTCCTCGCGGGTCTTCTTGTCCACCCAGGTCGATCCGGCCTCGTAGACGTAGACGTGCCACAGGTGCGGTGCCTGCTCAGGGGCGTCGGCTGCGATGGGTTCGCCGTCGGCGGTGCGCAGGTCCGCGACGGAGAACCAGTCCCCCGTGCCGGTGGACGGTTCGTCGTGGAGCAAGGCGAATCCGCGTGCGGTGTAGTCCGCAGCAGCGGCGCTGGTAGCAGCGCGCTCGGCGACACGGCGCTGCAGATTGTTGAGGTGGTACTCGACGCCGAATCCGCGCTCGAAGATCGAGTCGATGGTGTCGGTGATCCACGGCTCGGCCTCGGCGGCGTCCTCGAGGTCCGCGAGCAGCGCGGCCGCTTCGAGCGTGAGCTGACGGTCGTCGAGCTGGCTGCGGGCGCGTTCGGACCGTCCTGCCCGACCGGCCTTTTCGACGTACGCCTTGGGTACATGCAGCGCTGTCGCGACCTTCTGCACGCTCAACTCCATATCGAGCAGGTCTGCGACGGCGGCAGCCCGCTGGCCCCTGGTGAGGGGTTCGCGCTGATCGTTGCAATTGACCTGCTCGGTGATCCGATCGATGCCTTCAGCCTTCTCATCGGCACTTTGCTCGCGCACCATCACCGGGATCGAGGAAAGACCTGCCTCTCGGGCGGCGAGGGTGCGGCGCTGCCCGTCGCGAACGGCAAGGGTGCCGTCTGCGCGGCGGACCGCCGAGACGGCCTGCCGCACGCCGAGTGCGGCGATGGAGGCGATGAAGTCTGGGTCGTCGGTGATGGCCACGCCGTCGCGGACGTTCTCGGCGATGTCGAGTTCGTTCGGGTCGGCCTCGACGAGGGTGTATGCGGATGACGGTGCGGATGCAGTGGTGGTCATTGGTCTGCGTTCTCCCCTGGTGTGGTGTGATCAGTGGTGAGGCACCGGGCAGATATCAGCTGCCCGGTGCCTCGTCCATTCGAGTCCAGCCGGTCGGTCAGTGTCCGTAGCACTGCGGGCAGTCGGGGTCGCATTCGATGGCGAACAGCACATTGACTGCGTCATCGGGGCTGCACTCGACTGCGACGACATCACCGAAGTCCGTTGCGACAATGCCGGATCGGGTGATGGCGAATTGCCAGGTCGGGTCGTCGCCGCCGGTCTCGTCGATGTCCGCCCATTCCCCGACCACCTGGTAGCCGTGCTCGGCGAGCAACTGAACCGCCGCGAGTGGAGTCCAGTCCATCGGGGCATGCTCTTCGATACCCGTCGCGTGCAGATACCCAACTTCGATGTCGTTGCTGCGGACGGACACTCCCACGCCGCGATCAGGTCGGCCATCGCCAAACTCGGAGGTGACGGCGGTCAGATTCTTCTCGGTTTCTCCCATACCCCAACTATACAGCGTTGCGCTGTAAAGTCAAGGGCTGCAACGCTTTTCGATGAAGCCCGAACGCCGCTCCAATGTCGAAAACTCCGCTACTGCGACGGGCGCCGAAAGGGTTTTGACGACGTCAGCGGCTTCGACATCGGCAGGCCGCCGCGCTGGCCTCCGCACTCACCTCACCGAGGCTGCCCCGCGCCTACTCGTGCCTGGTGGGATTCTGCGTCCGGGGACGCAGATTGTAGGTGCCGTACCACTGCTGCGCGGCCTGCTTGCTCATACCGAGGATCTCGCCGATCTTCGACCAGGGCACCGGGCGCTCCTGGCTGCGGAGACGCCCGATGATCGCGTACCGATCGGCGATCATGGTCGAGGCCAAGAATGCGTTGATCTCGAGCGCATCGATATCGGAGACCGCATCGGCCATACGCTGCTCGGAATTCGCCTCCCACGTCGCAGCGTCCTTGTTCCCGCTCTCCCGCAGCGTCTCCGCCAGTTCGATATCGAGCAGAGCTGCCTTGTACTCGTCGTACAGCGCGGTCAACTCGGGTGCAGTGAGAACTTTCTCCGATTCCATAGCGTCAACATATCTTGACGCTATAGTTCCGTCAAGATATGTTGACGATTCTTCGTCATCGCAGCCTTCTCACCTGAGAGGCACAGCTGCGTCCGCCGGGCACCATTGCCGGTCGACCTGAAGGAAACCCATGCTGTTCCCCGTCGGAATTCTGTAGCTCAAGCTGCATATCCACTGTCCACGTGATGTTTTGGCCCAGGCATGCAACGTCCCCTGGACCTTGATGTCCATCGCGAGACCTTCGGCGCGGACCTTAAGCGGGGTACCGTCACGGAACGAGCCCCCAGCCGCCCCGGCGACCGTCAGGGAGACATCGACCAGGACCGGCATCGGTGGGTCGACGATGCGGCGCGTGGGCGGCTCGAACGCGGTGGGCCAGTTCTCGTAGAGCTCGGTCATTGCGCCGCCGCCAACCGATCCGTCCCGAGATCGACGGCGGCGTCTTCGGCCACCGGCTCCCAGCGCAGTCGGCGATCCCCGAACGATGGGGCCGTGAGGGTGTAGCGACCGGTGCGCTGCGATATCCCGCGCCCATGAACCGTCGTTTCGATGGTGACCGACCGCAACCGCCCCCTCCCCTGCTCGATGCCGCCGTATCCGACGGGACGAGAAGTGATCGTCAGGTCCAGACCTGGCATGCGCCCATCGGTGATCGCGAAAATCCCAGCGTGCGTACGTGTCCGGGCGAGTATTGCCCTCGCCCGGGTAGGTGGCACGTCGCGGTCGTGCACGGTGGTCACGACCAGATCGACACCGTCGACGCAAATGCTTGCGGCATCCAATGGGTCTGCTTGGCCGGGATCTATCAGTGCGATCTTCGACAGATCTCCACCCTGCTCGTGGACAGCAAGAAGCCCGAATTTCGGTTGGCCGATCAGCGCGACGTGATGGCCGGCCGCACTGGCTGCCGCGACGAGGCCGACGAGAATCGAGCCTGCCCCGGTGATGGACAACGCCGTTCCGCGGGCCAGCGCGCCGTGTGGCAGCAATTCCGACAGTGGTGTGGGCGTCAGAATGGTTCGCAAGCTCCGTGCCCGCAGCGTGGCCGTGAGCGGCTCGGCAATCGCGGCTTCTGTTGGGACCGTCTCCGCTACCGACTCCGGTACGGGCGCAATCGGGTCGGGCAGTTCCGTGGGCGCGTGGTCGCGACGCCCCGGGATGGAGGCCATCTGTCGGCGCAGTGCTGCGAGCTGGGCGGCCTTGTCGAGCCCGGCCAGGTCGGGCGCGGCGTTGGCGATACCGGCCATGAGATGCGCCTTTCGCCGAACGGATCAGTCATCCCAATCTATGCGAACACATGTTCGATGTCGAACTACCTGCGTGCGTCTCTTCTGGATGCAGCTCGTACGCTCTCGCGGCGTCGAGGACGTGTTCGAGTGAGAGTTCGGGATCGCCGGTGAGGTGGCGGTGGTCGGCGAGGATCCGCACCACGTCGTCCAGGGCATCGCGCACGGTTGGGTCGTCGGGGTCATAGCCCTCGTCGATGATGGATGCGCGTTCGATGGGGTCCATATCTAGTTCGACGCAGCGGCATCGGGTGCGGTTCCCGTGTCGCAGATCAGGTCGTCCGAGTCTTCGTAGCGGTAGGCGCGCTGTCCGCTCGGTAGGGTCACCCACCCTGCCTGCCCGTGGTCGGAATCAGAAACGAAACTGCGGTCATCGGCCATGAAGGCAGTATCCCCCGCAGCAGCCGCGAAAACCGATTGCTGTCCGGTGCCGCGACTACGCTGCCGGTGAGGACGTCCCGACGCCGAAAGAGGTCCGAATGCCACTGCCCGACCCTGGGATGCACAACGTCTATTCGAACATGGACGATGACGAAATGGCCATTGCGAAGCGGCTACTGGACCAATTCGCCGATGCCGTGGCCGTAGAGCTCACCGCACGAGGTTTTCGGTCGACGCATTCGCTCATCTTTCGGCCGTGCTCGATCGCCTTCCTACGTGACGTCGACAAGAAAGTCCTCGCGTTTGCACGTACAGGTGGCGCTGGCACGCCTTCACGTTTCTGGTTGCACCACGACGACGAAACGGTCCCTGATTCCGTTGCGTTCCTAGACATGCTCCAAAACGAATACGACTGGAACATCGGCCTCCAGGTCGATCTACCCGGTAACCCACCTTCCGTTGACGCCATCACGCAGGCCGCAGCTCACCACGCAGAAGAGGTTTCAAGATCCATGACATTCGCGCAGCTCGGCGACACCTCCCACGTTCGGCACCTCGACGAGCACCTCAAGACCTTCCTGGCCGATCATCCTTCGTACGACCGGAACGTGTTCGTCATGATGCGATTCAATAACTCACCTCAGCTCGAAGAAGTCTTCAAGACCATCAAAGACACACTCGCAGCGAAAGGGATGAACGCCGTCCGAGCCAGCGACCGCGACTACACGAGCGAATTGTGGACCAACGTCGAGGTCTATCTGACTGGATGCAAGTACGGAATCGCCGTCTTCGAGGACATCGACGAGCGTGACTTCAATCCCAACGTCTCACTGGAACTGGGCTACCTGATGGGGCGGGGAAAAAGGACGCTCCTCCTCAAAGAGAAGCGCCTCAGAACCCTGCCTGCAGATGTCGTGCACCGGCTCTACAAGGCGTTCGACTCGTACGACATTCCGACGACCGTCGCCGCCGAGGTCGCACGCTGGATCGACGTCGATCTCAAGCTCGCCCACGCTCCGGCGTCCGGCAGCTAGCCGCTGGTGTCCGTGGCGTCCTGAACCGTGTCGATATGCAGTCGTCGATCCGATTCACCAGGCAGGAGCCGCACAGGAGTGTCGGCGACGGTCGGGGCACGTCGCATTTCGGTCACCCGACGGCCCGGTCGACGGCCCCCAGCTTCGAGGCTCAATTGTTGACGAGCTGACTGGCTCGCTGAAACGTCACTCCGAGAAGCGCTCCGATGTCGCGGACGGGCACCTGGGCATCGGCAAGTTTCTTCGCGAAGGCCTCGGTGCTCGCTCTGACGCGGGCTTCATCCTCGGCCAGGCGTGCTCGTTGGGTCGCGATCTCGGCGATACGGACCGCCAGATCCTCTCCCCCGGGTTCGAGCTCGATGTGCTGGTCGATCTCGACGTCGGCGAGGGCGACACCGGTTTCGAGGGCGATCAGTTCTTTCGCCGCGGTCGGAACATCGTCGACGCGACGGGCCTGGGTGAGAGCGTCGAGTTCGGGGACAGCGATCATCCACCACTTGCCGTCCCTGGTCACCGACACCGTATAGGTCTTGCTCACTGCTGGGCCTCCTTCATCGCTGCGAGGATCTTGCGGTAGACGCCGGGCGAGATCGTCCGGTGCCCATCGGGCACAGTCACTTTCACTGCACCATCGGCCGAGACCCACGTACTGTGCGATCCCACCGTACGTACCGAGGTGAACCCGGCCGCCTTGAGGGCCTTGACCACTTTCCGCGTTGGCTGCTCGGTAACCATGACTCTAGTCTAGCCGATTGGACACTTTCTAGTCAAGTGAGCTAGACAATTGTTCTCGCGCATACACGAGATGACGTGTCGGCGCGGTCTTAGTGGCTGCGGCGGCGACAACAGTATCGAGGGACTCGGTGTATCCGCTTCGGACCGATGCCGTGACCCCAACCGGGACGATGTGAGCTAGCAAGCGGTGACCCGCCAGCGACACCGCCAGTACACGCCCGAACTTCTCAGCCGTGAAACCGTTGCGTAAGCACTCCAATTCGTCTGCTTCTGCCGCGAGTTGAACCGCGGCCTCTTCCCATGCCAGTGTCGGGCGTCGGTCGATAAATTCCGGCTCCAGACTCAGCCTGGCCTCGGCGCGCAATGCAGGTTCGTCGCTGAAAGCTGTCGCTGCGTCATCGACGAGCCCTGCGATGGCATCGAGAGGATGGACGTCGACCTCGGTGGCCCATCGCGTCGCGATGGTGGAGTAGACGGTCGCGGCGGCATCCAGCACGGCTTCGGCGAGTTCCTGCTTCGACGCGAAATGAAAGTACATTGCACCTTTGGTGCACCCGGTGGTGTCGAGAATGCGGTTGACCGACGATGCGGCATAGCCGTAGTTGGCGAATTCCCTTGCAGCTCCTGCTATCAGGGCTGCGCGGGTCTTGACCGCTCGCTCTTGGGTCATCGGCTCGCACCCACGTAGTCCCGGTCGATAACCGCCGGTGCGTAATCCTCGTCGGACCGATACTCCGCGTCTGCATCTTGGACGTCGACGTTCTGGTCGGCATGCGCAGGGGCCAGGGTCTGCTGGTGGCCGGTCGACGGGACGGTGCTGCGCTCGTTGGCGATCTTCTGCTGCACCTGGGTCCAAGTCTTGATGTGCCGGGAGACTGTGGAGGTGTGGAGATCGAGGTGGCGTGCGATGTCGCTCAGCGACCAGTCAGGGTGCGCAAGGTACAGGTCGACGCTGGTCCACACGGCGGGCTTGAGCAGGCCGTTGTCGAGGTCTTCGTCAATCCTGTCGATTCCCGAAACCGTTCCGGCGCTGCTGTTCTCGACATCCGCGCGGTCAGTCGGGACGTCGTCCCGAGCTGGTGCGGTGATGTCGTCGCGGGTACCGGCAGTGTCGATCTTGGTCGTGGTCCGGCGGCGGCGGGGTGCACGTAGGACGACGGCGACGATCTCGCTCATCGTCAGGACCATCGCGGGCGCTAATGCTGCTATTGCTGCTGCGACGGCGGCGTTGAGGACTGTAGCGGTCAACACGGCGTGGTAGGCGTTGCCTGCGATGGACAGGATCGCCGAGACGGTCAGAACTGCCACGACGAGTCGCCGGCCTCGTTTGGTGGCGGCGTCAGTGTGCTGGGAGAGGGCGATCCGGATGACGGCGGCGGCGAGGATCGGTCCGTCGAGGGCGACGGGGATGACCCAGGCGTCGGCGGGGTGGATGCCGGCCATGACGGCGAGGTCGAGCAGGGTGGAGAAGGACAGTTTGAACGAGGCTGCGCCGACAATTATGGCGATGGCCAGGCCGGTGATCAGGGCGCCGGTCAGCACGCGCGGGTGGATGTCGAGAGTGTCCTCGCTGGTGGCGTCGAGGTCAGGGGTATTAGCGTGAGTCATGATCGCAGGTCCGTTCTGTGATCGACCGGCCCCGGCGGTGTGTCCGCACTGCCGGGGCCTTCGTGGCCGGATGGGGTACTTGGTTGCTCACAACCGGGCGCGGAGATCCTCGAACCACTGCGCCGCGGTATTGAGATCAGGCAAATCGATGTCGTATCGAAGACGTTCCAAGGCATCGACTTCGGTGTAGTCGAGGTCGGCGAGCTTTCGCATGTCTTGCAGAATGACGGCCACCGCGAGGAGTTCACCCATCGACCACGCGGGCCAGGGTTCACCCGACTCATTGCAGGTCCGGGCGAACTGGGCTTTGGCGAGCCAGTCTGTGGCGTAGCGATCCGCGGGGGTGGTCATCGGGGTCAACTCCTGGTCGTCGTGGCGCGGGGGGGTGGGGAATCGCGATGCTGGCGGGCGCGAACAAGCGCGGCGTAGACAGCCGACCGGCTCAACCCGTAGAGATCCATGAGCGCAGCAGCACCGTATTTACCGGACTCGTAGTCTTCGAGGATGCGTTCATGTTGCAGCGCAGTAAGTTTGGGCTTGCGGCCGGTCATTCGGCCTTCCGTCTTGGCGATCGCGACTCCCTCGCGGGTGCGAGCACGGGTCAGATCGGCCTCGAACTCGGCCATAGCGCCGAGGACGGTGAAGAACATCCTGCTGATTGGATCGCCGGGGTTGTAGACCTGCCCACCGTAGATCAGACGCGCGCCTTTGGCGTCGAGTTCACCGACGATTGCATGTGTCAGTTTCAGAAGACGACTGCATTGTTTCAGAAGTGGACTGCACTACCCGCCTTTCAAACGATCGCGAGCGCGTCTCGTTCTACCCGTGCGAGGGTGAAGTTGTCGTGCAGGGCGGGACCGTACTCTCGGGCACCCGACGACCATCGGACGCGTTTCGGGCCGGCAGGCCTGCGGCACCGACAGTCAGATCACGGTCAGATAGATCAATGCGACCCTGAAAATAGTTCGGGCACCCGAACTTCGCAAACGGGGGTTGGCGACACTCCACACTTACCTCAGATAGGCAACACGACGGCAGTGACGAATTCGTTGCGTATCCAGGCGATGAACAGCCCCCATGCGCCTGTCAGGAGCGCGACGCCGACGGCGATCATGATGATGCCGCCCGCTGTCTTGATCTTCTGGGAGTTCCTCCGAAGCCACCCGACGCTGCGCATCGCCGAACTCGAGCCGAACGCAAGGACGACGAACGGCAGGCCCAGTCCCAGACAGTAGGCGACGATGAGAGTGACCCCGCGCGCTGCGGTTGCACCTTCGGTGCCTGCCGCAACGGAGATCACTCCTGCCAGAGTCGGACCCAAACATGGTGTCCAACCGAGAGCGAACACACCACCGAGTAGCGGTGCGCCCGCGAGCGAGGAGATCTGTTGGGGTGCGAATCGGGTGTCGCGTTGAAGGGTGGGAATCAACCCGATGAAGGCCGCACCCATGATGATGGTGATGACGCCGCCGATGCGTTGGAGTACTTGCTCGTTGATGCGCAGTGTGCCGATGACTCCGAAGATCGAGGCTGTGGCGAGGACGAAGACGATCGTGAATCCGGCGACGAACAACGACGCGGCGCCGGCCACACGCCACCGGCGTGCCAGCGGCGCCGAGGGCGCTGTGCTGTTCGGGGTTTCGAGCGATCGGGCATCGGCACCGGCGATGCCCGCCAGGTAGGACAGGTAACCCGGAACCAGCGGCACGACGCATGGGGAAGCGAACGAGACCAGTCCGGCGAGCATGCATGCACCGATCGCCAGCACCAAAGGGCCGCTCGATGCGGCGTTCTGAAATGTCGACCCGATGTCTTGGGCGAGAAGGGTCATTCGGCCGCTATCCGTTCGACGACGGGAAGGAGGTCTTCGGTGAGCAGGGCGCGCATGAAGACCGCCGCCACTCGATGCTGGCGATCGAGTACCAGCGTCGAGGGAATCACGCTGGTCGGGTAATTCCCGCCGAGTGCGATCAGCGTCCGCATCGAGGGGTCGTAGATCGAGGGGTAGGAGACGTTGTTGTCGACGACGAAGTCCTGCGCCTTGTCCTTCTGCGGATCTCGAACATTGATGCCGAGGAACTGCACACCGCGCTGGCGGGTGGATTCGTAGACCTCTTCGAGGTCGTCGGCTTCGCCGCGGCAGGGGCCACACCATTGACCCCAGAGATTGATCACCACTACCTCACCGTCGTAGTCCGACAGAGCGGTGTTTCTGCCCTCCTCCATCAGGTCGGGACCTGCGAGTTCGCCGATGATTCCCCGTGTTTCGGGCGGATCGTAAAAAATGTCGGTTTGGCCACCGGGTGCTACGAAGTCGAAGCTACCGCCGGTCGAGGCGGCGTCGGCACCGACGGAGCATCCGGAGCTCACCACTACGATGGCAAGGATCGATGCTAGTGCCGCGGCAGGCATCGAGACCTGGTGGCGTGTACGTACCCACGTATCTCGGCGACGTCTCATGAGGTGAAATCCTTTACTGCAGTGCGGATCTGATCCGTTGTCTCGAACACCGTGGGGTCGGTCAGACGCACGATGTCCCCGCCCGGTGTGAGGAGGAAGCTCAGGGGCAGAACCGGTGGAGCCGACAGCGCGTTCTGGACGTCGCCGTCGTCGATGTAGTTGGGGTACCGAATGCCTAGTTCCGTGAGCAGCGCGGCCGCATCCTCGGGTCGGTCCTCGACGTCGATTCCGACGACCCGGATCGCGTCGGGTTCGGCGGCGTAGCTGTCGAGTACAGGCATTTCTGTGCGGCACGGGGCGCACCAGGAGTCCCAGAGATTGATCAGAGTCATCTCACCGCCCAGAGCGTCGGCGAGGTCGACTTCGGCGTCGTCGCCGATGCAGCTCGCCGTCACCCCGGCAAGTGGTCCGCGGCGTCCGGGCACCGGAACCGGGCACGGCGACATTGCTGGGTCCGCGGTGGCGGTGGCGGTGCCGGGGTGGGGCGGGCTGGACGGTGTGGGTCCGACCGGCACGATGGTGTTCGTGACGGATGCTCGATCGTCGGCGCTGGACCGGGGCCACAGTGCGACGATCGATGCGACAACAACTATGAGCATGACAATCGACCAGCCGCGCGTCATCGGCCCGACCTTCTCTTTTCAGAGCGCGGCAGAGGGGCCGACGGTTCGTGGCGGGTCATAGCAGCGTGGACCAGTACGGCCAGAAGCGTTGTGCGATCAGGGTGATCAGGGCGAGAAACCACACGGTCAGCGGGATGGAGTGATTGCCGAGCACAGCGTCGGACCACTGCCGGAGAGCGGGTGTGGACCCGGCGCGGTGAAGGTTCCGCAAGGTGACGTACCAGAATATCGGGACGGTGACTGCCCACACTGCCATACAGTACGGGCACAGGGTGCCGATCTCGTAGAGGCTCTGTCCGATCAGCCAGAGTACGAAAACTGCGGCGGCAGTGACACCGACCTGCAGTGCACCCCAGAACCACTGCGCGAACACAGCACCGGAGACAAGGCCGGCACCTACTGCTGCCACGACGGCGAAGCCTGCGATCCCGAGGAGGGAATTGGGGAATCCGAACACCGACGCCTGATCGGTGTTCATCACCGATCCGCAGTTGAGTACCGGGTTGATGCTGCATGTCGGGGCGTAGGCAGGATCGAGGGCAAGAGCAAACTTTTCCGCCGTGAGTACGAATGCGGCGGTCAGTCCGATCAGCCCTCCCACCAGCAGAACCCAGGGCAGGCTCCGATCGAAAGGCCCGCGCTGACGGGGTCCGGTGGCAGCCGTGGGGTCAGCCGAGTGCAGCGTCGAGGGCATCGGCGAGGTCTCCGTAGGTGGTGGGCTCGATTTTGGTGCCGTTGAGGAAGAAGGTCGGGGTGCCTTGCACGCCGAGCGCTATCCCGTCCGCGACGTCGGCTTCGATGCGGTCGAGTGTCGCAGGGTCGGTGTAGGCGGCATCGAAGGCGCTCATGTCCAGTCCCTGCTCGACTGCGAAACTGCGAAACAGCTCGTCCTGGGGAACCTGCTGCTCACCCCACTGCGCCTGCGTCTCGTACATCCGCTGATACATCGCCTCGAAGCCGCCTTGCTGGGCTGCAGCTTCGACTGCTCGCGCCGCGCGTTCGGCATTGAAGTGCGAGGTGATGGGAAAGTAGCGGGCCACGAAGCTCACCCGGTCGCCG
>NZ_LVCV01000260.1 GCF_001647195.1 Rhodococcus sp. EPR-157
GCCGTCGGGCACCGAGTTCAATCGATGACTGTTCTCGCGCACCGCGATCGAAGCCGGGTCGATGGCAGCCTGCTCAGCGGCCGCGGCGTCCGGTGACCCCGATCTGTCCACCACCAGAAACAGAGCCAACGCGGCGGCGAACACGACCACCAGGGACAAGGAAATCTTCAATGCTCGGCTCATGCAGCTACCTTCTCGATTCGTTGCGGGTCCCCAGCGTCTTCCTCGTCCGCCGCCGATGCCCGGAGTTGTTCGAGATCCAGAAAACGAACGACGCGAGAGCTACCGCGAGAGCGGCGATCAGAACAATCGAGACCTTGACGGACCGGCCCCACCCATTCCTCCGGACGATGCGTGAAGCGTAGGCGTGAGCCTGAAGTCGAAATACTACGACCCATAGTAGTTGTGGGCATCGGATCGTTCGCCGCAGGGCGTGTCACTTCGTCCCGCCCCTGCCGCTCGAATCGTCCACGAGCGATCATACTGCCATACGGTGCTATCATCGGTGCATGACGATCAATAGAGGGGCGTGTCCGGTCGGCCGCACCGGGTCTACGGTCGATGCCGCAGTGGCGTTGTTCCACAGCCTTTCCGATGCCACTAGGTTGGCTATCGTGCGCCGACTCGCCGATGGGGAATCGCGTGTAGCAGACCTGGTGAGCGAGCTGGGGCTGGCCCAGTCGACGGTGTCGGCGCACATGGCGTGCCTGCGCGACTGCGGGTTGGTGATCGGTCGCCCCGAAGGGCGGCAGGTCTTCTATTCACTCGCCCGACCGGAACTGTTGGATCTGCTCGCCTCGGCAGAAACCCTCCTCACCGCCACCGGGAACGCGGTGACACTGTGCCCCAACTACGGCACGGACTCCGCCGGAGCGGCGGTGACCGGATGAGCGACGCGTGCGGCTGCGACCACGACGAGCCCCGCCCGGGCGGCGACGACGAGCAGGAACCCGACAGGTTGTGGCAGATCACCGAGAT
>NZ_LVCV01000261.1 GCF_001647195.1 Rhodococcus sp. EPR-157
CTCGAATCGGTCGCGTTGATCGTCGCCGGCTACACCTTCGTACCGTCGACCCTGAAGCGGCTCGCCCGCGGCAAGATCGGCGTCGGCACCCTCATGACCATCGCGGCGGTCGGCGCCGTGATCCTCGGTGAGGTCGGCGAGGCTGCGATGCTCGCGTTCCTGTTCGCCATCAGCGAAGGCCTCGAGGAGTACGCGGTCGCCCGCACCCGGCGAGGTCTGCGGGCGCTGCTGTCGTTGGTTCCCGACACCGCCACCGTCCGACGAGATGGTCGAGAACAGGTGGTGTCGCCGACCGAGTTGACGGTCGGCGAGATCATGATCGTCAAGCCCGGCGAGCGCATCGCCACCGACGGCACGATCCGCAGTGGCAACACCGCGCTCGATACCTCGGCGATCACCGGCGAATCGGTGCCCGTCGAGGCAGGGCCCGGCGATGAGGTGTACGCCGGGTCCATCAACGGAACCGGGGTTTTCGAGGTCGAGGTGTCCGCGCGCGCCGAGGACAACTCGCTGGCCAAGATCGTCCGGATCGTCGAGGCCGAGCAGTCCCGCAAGGGCGAGGCGCAGCGACTGGCCGATACGATCGCCAAACCCTTGGTGCCCGCGATCATGGTCGCCGCGGCCCTCATCGCCGCTGTAGGCAGCCTCCTCGGCGACCCACGGATATGGATCGAACGCGCACTGGTCGTCCTCGTCGCTGCCTCACCGTGCGCCTTGGCCATCGCCGTCCCGGTCACCGTCGTCGCTGCGATCGGCGCTGCCAGCAAACTCGGTGTCCTGGTCAAGGGCGGCGCAGCACTGGAAGCCCTCGGCCGCATCCGCGGAATCGCACTGGACAAGACCGGCACCCTGACCCGCAACAAGCCGGTCGTCATCGACGTCGCCACCGTGAACGGCGCGACCCGCGAACAGGTCCTCGCGGTGGCCGCGGCGCTCGAGGTGCGCAGCGAGCACCCCCTGGCCGCGGCGATCCTCGCCGCCGTCGACGACCACACCCCCGCCGAGGACGTCGAGTCCGTCACCGGCGCCGGCCTCACCGGCCGCCTGCGCGGTTCCGACGTCCGGCTCGGACGGCCGGGCTGGATCGAGCCCGGCCCGCTGGCGGCGGAGGTGGAACGGATGCAGCGCGCCGGAGCCACCGCCGTGCTCATCGAGCAGGACGGCCGAACACTCGGCGCGATCGCGGTCCGCGACGAACTGCGACCCGAAGCCGCGGAGGTCGTCGCCGGTCTCCGCCGTGACGGATACCACGTCGCGATGCTGACCGGGGACAACGAACGCACCGCCCGAGCGTTGGCCGCCGATGTCGGCATCGAGGAGGTCCATGCGGACCTGCGACCGGAGGACAAGGCAGCCATCATCAGCGACCTGAAGGTCCGACGGTCGACCGCGATGGTCGGCGACGGTGTCAACGACGCCCCCGCACTGGCCACCGCCGACCTCGGTATCGCCATGGGAGCCATGGGAACCGACGTGGCCATCGAAACCGCCGACGTCGCCCTGATGGGCGAGGACCTCCGGCATCTGCCACACGCCTTGGCCCACGCACGCCGATCTCGGCGCATCATGCTGCAGAACGTCGGGCTGTCTCTGGCGATCATCACCGTTCTGATGCCGCTCGCCCTGTTCGGGATTCTGGGCCTGGCAGCAGTGGTTCTGGTGCACGAACTCGCCGAGATCGTGGTCATCGCCAACGGAGTCCGGGCAGGCCGCGCCCACCCCCTGACCACCGGACCGGCACCCGCATCGGCCCCGACGGCAGCCGAGGCCCGCATATGAGCGCCGACGCAGCCCCGGGCATCTCGGCGCCACGGTCCCGGCGGACCCTGACGATCGTCGCCGTCGTACTCATCGGCGTCGCACTCGCGGGCGACCCCGTCGCCCGCCGCGCACTCTCCGACGGCCGCATCGTCGAGCTAGGCGTGCTGCAACTGAAGTTGGCCTACAACAGTGGTGTCGCCTTCAGCGTCGGGAACCAACTGCCGCCGTGGGTCATCATCGCGGTCACCGCCATCATCACCGTCGGCATCGGTGTGTACGCGTGGCGCACTGTCCCCACCGGCTCACCGTTGGGGACTGTGGGACTGTCGGCGATCGTCGCCGGCGCCGCCGCCAACGTGATCGACCGCACCGTCGACGGTCGCGTCACGGACTACTTCCACACCGGCTGGTGGCCCACCTTCAATCTCGCCGACACCTACCTCACCTGTGGTGTCGTACTGGTCATCGGCTCCATACTCTGGGAGGAAGCGGCCCTTACTCGTACCGCGCACGCGCAGGAAAAATCCGGATGACCGCCTCGCGGCCTCGCAGCCGATCCACCCCTACCGCGGTCCAGCCCTCCGGACACGACGTTCAGCCGCCCCGCCGTGGCCGCTCGGTGCGGGAGTGATCACCACCATCGCCGCGGCGGTCGCGATGTTCGCCGGCACCAACATCGACGACATCGTCGTGCTGACCGTGCTGTTCGTCGCCTCCGCCAGCCAGGGGCGGCCGCGGGCATGGCAGATCGTTGCCGGCCAGTACGCCGGCCTGATCACCCTCGTCGCGATCAGTGTCGTCGCTGCCCTGGGATTGGTGATCGTCCCGGAGGACTGGGTCGGGTTACTGGGGTTGCTGCCCCTGTCGTTGGGTGTCTGGGGCCTGATCCGCGGCCTGCGCAGCGGCGACGAGGACGAGGCCCCGGTGGTGGCAACAGGGATGGTCGGTGTCGCCGCCATCACCATCGCCAACGGAGCCGACAACATCGCCGTCTACACCCCGGTCTTCCGCACGCTCGGTGCGCCACAGACCGCGGTCACCATCGCCGTGTTCCTGATCTGCGTGGGAATCTGGTGCTACGCAGGCAGACTGTTGGGCACTCGCAGAAAGGTCGTCGACACTCTCGAACGGGTCGAGCACTGGCTCGTACCCGTGGTGTTCATCGTCCTGGGTGCGATCATCCTGCTCGAATCCGGTGTCCTCGGCCGGCTCATCGTCGCCGCGTCATGACCGACGTCTGTTCGCCCGGCAACTCCAGCGGCAGCGGCATCGATCGCCGCAATCACACCGTCCCAGGCGCTGCGGGCGGGTACCGGACTGCGAGACCGCGTCGGAGCGGTCCCCGGATCAACCGGCTCGTACGAGCGTGGGCGCAGTAGAGCCGCATCAGCACCACCCGCGAAAATCTCATCGTTCTCGACCGCGATGATCGCGGTCGCGGCGGCGGTCAGTACTGCTGCTTGTTCTTCCCAGCGCAGGTCCTCGAACGGAACCCACGATGTTCGGAGCGGGCGAGAACGGCCGGTGGATTTCCAGATCGCGCTGAGTGGCTTTGCCCACCATCCGGTGCGGACCAGAGGTGTTGATACTTCGTCGACGACGGTGCGCAGCAGCCTGAACCACACTGCTGCATGAACACGGCCCGCGCCGAGCTCGACCGACCCGCACGTCAACGCGGTGACGCTGCGTCTGTCGATTTCTGCGACGGCCGCCGCGACCGGTATCGGTGGTGCGTGCTCGTCCGAGCCTGCTGGTGTCCTGTCCCAGAAGACAAGTCTGCCGGGTACGACGCTGCAGAATTCGAGCCGGCAGAGATGCTTGGTGCAGCTGGTCAGCATCGGGTATTGCTGAGCCATCATGACCGCGATGTCGGCGTGTGTGTCGAGGGTGTCGATGCACAGAGGGCATGCCCGTGTAGTCAGCGTGCTTACCCAGGGAAGCCATGTGCCGGCGGGCGGTGCGCGTCGACGTCGATCGGCCATCGCCAGACCCGCCGGTAGTAGGACAGAGAACTGGTGGACGTAGGTGTCGAAGTCGCACTCGGTGGGGTCGGTGCTGTCGAGCAGCCAGGGCGTGCAGCCCGCCAACGTCATTTCCCGCAGCCGTTCCGCCGTACAGGTGCTCCTCTGGGCAAGCGCCGATAGCACCGGCTCGGGTGTGTGCCGGTCCAGGTCCACGCTCGAGGTGTCGACACCGAGCCCGTCGAGAAGGTCCGCTGTATTGATCAACGAATACAGTGCGCTGGTCCGGGCCAGCCACGACATCAGAGTCTCGCCAGGTAGTGGTTGCGGGCGCAGCGGCCACGGCGGATGCGCACTGTGGTCGAGCGCTGTGTGCGCTGCAGGGGCATCGGCTGGTGTCATGCCAGGTGCCGTTCGAAGTGGCGGCGGCGTTCGGTGGGCCCGAAGTAGGCGGTTTGGGTCAACACCTGTGAGGTGATCGCTTCCTCTCCGGCTTCTATTGCGGTCACTGCGGCCGCGGTCAACAGCGTGGCCAGTTCGCCGATGGTGCCCTCACACCGGGTGAGGAGGTAATCGGTCATCTCCGCCGATGTCAGGTACGAGGGCGCACGCAACGGGAAGCTGGCGGTGAAGCTCGCCAGCAGGGAGCGGGTGTCGGTGTCGTTGGTCCAGATCGGCAGCGTCATGGGGTGAAAACGGTTTTCCAACTGTGCATCACTGCGGATCGCGAGGTACGCCTCTCGGGTACCGACTCCGACGAGAGGGATCCGCAGCTCGTTGCCCAGAAACCGCAACAGGTTCAGAAATTCTCGGCGCACGTTGTCGCGACCGGCGAGAACATTATGGAGCTCGTCGATGATCAGCATCCGAACCCCGGTTGCTCGCAACAGCGTCACCGCTTGCTGTTCTAGTTCGTGAACGCGGCTTCGCGGGCGCATCGGCGTTCCGAGGGCAGCGAGCATCGCGAGGTAGAACCGTCCGGGTGCTGGGTCCGGGGGCATCTGCATACACAACACCGGTATGTGCTCACGGTCGGGCAAGCTGACAGCGGGGTGCGCACGCCGGAACTTCTCGATGATCATCGACTTGCCGTTGTTCGTCGGCCCGATCAGTAGCAGGTTCGGCATTCGTTGCCGATCCGGCCACACCAGCAACGTCTCGAGGTGCACGATCACCGACCGTGCACGCGGATACCCGATCCACCGTTCCGTACGAATGTGCCTGATGCGTTGTGCAGCAGGAAGACCCGCTATCGATCTGACCGAACTTCGCAGGTGGATCAGATCCGCACTACCGGGGTCGATGTCTTCGCCGCTACCGTCGCCTGCAGGAGTGATTCGGGGGTCGTCGTTCATCGATTCACCATTCTTCGATGTCGTCGAAGATCGGAACCGGTACTTGGTCGGTACCGGGGCGACTCTCGGGCGGGCCCATCGCGTTCGGTGATGTGGTGACGCTGCTCAGGTGAGCACGGCGAGTGCGATTACGTCGGGCTCGTTTGGTGTCCCGCTCTGCCGACGTGGCTACCTGACGCATCTTCTCGATCATCGCGAACAGAGCGTGTTCGTCGATAGTTGCTCGGCCGTGCTCTCGAAGACGCACCACCGCTGCCCGGTGTTCCCACGATGTCACCGCCGGATGTGACATCGTCCGGTACGGCACCTCGACATACCCGCCGCCGCTGTCGGGGTCCAGGACCCACACCCTGCTCAGATCTCGTGGATCACGCCGGATCACGAACTGACCCAACTTCTCTCGCCTAGCGATCCACGGTTTCAGAGCGTTCGAGAAGTACTGGATGTGGTCGATGACGAACCCTGTCCGGGTCAGGCGACGCCGGATGACGGGAAGGAAGTCCACCAGGAATGCGGTCTCGCCCACCACTGTCGACGTCGATCGAGCAGTATCGGCGTCGGTGCTGCTGATCCACTGCGCAGCGGGGCTCCGGCTCAGGCCGGTGTGCACGTCCGCGTGGTACGCCGCGACCGCGAGGATCAGCCAGCGTTCCAATTCTCGTAGCGTCAGGGCTGCCGTGCCCTCTGAGTCGTATCTGCCCCGCTGCGTTGGGTTCGAGAACGTGGTGCCGGGGAGTTCGTGGACCTGGGTCATGACGGTGCCAATGATGCGTTCGACGATCCCGCCGTAATGCGGCCTGCCGGGTGGGCGGTAGCCGAGGTCGATTCCGTGTTGTTCGCAACCGCGCCGTAGCGCTTCACTTTTGAACTCGGAGGCGTTGTCGACATACAAGGCGCGCGGCTTTCCGGCCATCGGCCACCGCACATCCGCGCCGAGGCCCAAAGCGTCGATCCATACGCTCTTGTCCGAGCACACCCGGCCCAGACACAACCCGACCGACACTGCGGACGGAGGATCGAGTGTGACCACGAAGCCCGGCACGCAGCGGCTGAAGACATCGATAGCAATCGTGAGATATGGACGTCCAATCGGCACCCGGTCGTATTCATCGACGATCATCAGATCGACCACGGTGTGATCAATCTGGACTTGCTGGAGAACCGCCGTCACCGGCGGCGGGACATCGCCCGCGGACTGCCGCGATCGGGCGGCGTCCGGTCCGCCACGTGACCGTGCGACGCGGCCCGGGTGCATCGCTGCGATCCGCGCGGTGACTGTGTTGCGGGCTGGGATAGGGAATCCCGCACGGTGACAGGCCAGCGCGATACGTCGATGCAGTGCTGCGACACTGAGCTTCTGGCGAGCCAGAAACTCGCGGTTGATGTGCTCGGCGATCACTTCTTCCACCTCGGTCGGCATCCGAGAGCGGCCGCGCCCGCCTACAGGAGCGGAGACCAACAGATCTGTGACCGCCCCTCCCCCATTCCGGAGCTTGGACAACAGCACGTACACACGCCGGGGCGAGACCCCCAACTGCTGCGCTGCATCCTCCACCACTGCGGTACCGATCGAGGATCGATCCACTAGTTCGCTGAGCACTGCGAACCGTGACCGTGCCTGCTCCCACTGCTCCGCCGACGCGGTCAGCACACCAGTCTCGGCGACATCGAACTTGTCCGCGTCCATCGCAGCCTCCGAACGCCCGGCCTGCGTGACCGACCGATTGTGCAGTCCACTTCTGCACTCAGAATGTCAGAAGACGACTGCAATCGGAGGTAAAACCCCAGGAATTTATGACGCCCACTTCTGAAACTGACAACCGATGTCAGTTTCAGAAGACG
>NZ_LVCV01000262.1 GCF_001647195.1 Rhodococcus sp. EPR-157
TGAGCTGCGGGTCTAGCGTCGCGGCCGGCCGTGGACGGCTGTTGTCGCGCGAAGTGCTCGATCGGACACTTGCGGCATGGGCGGCGAGAAAGTTGTCGACGATTTGGATGCAGTCGTCGGCGTGGATGTGGCGCAGTCCTGTGAGGCGAGCGAACACTATCGGTCCGAGGAGCTGAATGAGGGCGAAGGTGGTGTCGATCTCGCCGAGTACAGCGCGGGCGTCAGGGGCCGTCAGGATCTGATCCAGGGACTTGCGGTATTGCTCTATGACACGGGCCCGAAGCGAGACCACCGCGCCAGGATCGAGATCGCGCCGGCTGGCGTCGCCGCTGTTGACGGGTCCCATTGCCAGCCAGGCCAGCGTGGTCATCTGCACGGGAGCTTGGTCGATGAGGTCGGCTTGGGTGGTGAGCAACGAAATCAGACGTTCACGTAGCGGACCGGTATCGATATCGGTGTCGACTGGGGGGAGTAGTCGCTCGAAGGTTGCAGCAAGCAGGTCAGTGGTACTTCCGAAGTGGCGGTACAGCGTGGCACGTGCAACCTTCGACATGCGGGTGACCGCCTCCACGGTGACCGCCTCGACACCGCCGGTGGCCAGCAGCTGGCCCGCCGCTTCGAGTAACCGGTTACGTGAGCGCGCCAGCCGGGGGTCGGCCGGGCCCTCGGCTGCAACGAGAGGGTCGACCATGAACGGGCTCCGCTCCATTTGACTGACAAGACATGTCCTCGCTTGACCATTCTGTCACACCCGCAAAGTTATGATACTAATAGTCTCGTACCGAGACGATCAGTCTCGAACTGGGAGGCTGGCCGTTGAACGAACGTAGATCCGACTCTGCCAGCGTCGCTCGATGGAGCGGTGCCCAGTGGTGGATGTTGATTGTGTCGTGCATGGCAGTCGCGTTGGTGGTGGCCGCAATGGCAGCATTGTATTCAGCGTTGCCCCAGATCGCGGTCGCGACAGGGGCGACGCAAGCTCAACTGACCTGG
Source organism: Rhodococcus sp. EPR-157 (assembly GCF_001647195.1). Classification (GTDB taxonomy): domain Bacteria; phylum Actinomycetota; class Actinomycetes; order Mycobacteriales; family Mycobacteriaceae; genus Rhodococcoides. The sequence continues at coordinate 994 of NZ_LVCV01000262.1, forward strand.
ATAGTCGACGGTTATACGTTGGTTTTGGCGTGCTTCGTTCTGCCTGCCGGTGCGATCGGTGACCGGTACGGTCGCCGGGGGGTGCTCGTGGCGGGGTTGGCGTTGTTCGCTTTCGCGTCGGCATTGCCCTTGTTTCTCGCCGACCCGGCGTGGCTGATCGCTGCTCGCGCGTTGGCTGGGGCGGGTGCGGCGCTGGTCATGCCCTCTACCCTGTCGATACTGACCGCGGGATTTCCACCGGCGCATCGCGGCCGCGCTGTAGGTGTGTGGGCCGGGGTTGCTGGATCCGGGGCGGTCCTGGGCATCCTCGGGGCTGGTGTGCTGCTCGAACAGTGGTCGTGGACCTCGGTGTTCGTCGGGTTGACCGTCGCCGGAGCGGTTCTGGCCGGGTTGGCATGCAGTATCGCGGAGTCCCGCCAGCAGGAGCATCCACCGGTCGATTGGGTGGGCGCGGTGACCGTAGTTGTCGCGGTCGGGGCGATCGTCTTCGCTGTGATCGAGGTTCCGGCCCGTGGCTGGTCGGATTCGCTCGTCGCCATCAGCACTGCGGTGGGCTTGTTCGCAGTTGTGGTGTTCGTCGTCGTAGAACTACGTTCCTCGGCACCCCTACTCGATGTCCGGTTGTTCGCCCGCCGTGGCTTCGGTGCCGGCGCACTGTCGGTCTGTATCCAATTTCTGGTGACCTTCGGGGTGTTCTTGCTGTTGGTGCAGTATCTGCAGTTGATTCTCGGTTATGGACCGCTCACCGCCGCGCTGGCGTTGACCCCTATGGTCGTGCCGCTCATCGTGATCTCGGT
>NZ_LVCV01000263.1 GCF_001647195.1 Rhodococcus sp. EPR-157
GTGAGCAGACTGACCGTCGCAGCGACTTACCCTGACCTGCTGTGGCCCTTGCTCATCATGAGCGCGGGTTTGGGGTTGTGTACCGCCCCTGCGACTTTCGCCATCGTCTCGGACACTCCTGAGGCCAAACACGGGGTGGCTGCCGCGGTCAACGACGCAGCTCGCGAAATCGGTGCCGCGATTGGGATTGCGGTAGCCGGTAGCGTGCTCGCGGCCGGTTACGTTCAGCACATTCAGCCGGCTCTGCCCCAGCTACCCGAGCCTGCCCGTGGTCCGGTGGCCGATTCTCTGGCCGCCGCGTTACAGGTCGCCGACCGCGCAGGACCAGCTGGTCAGCCGCTGGCCGAGTTCGCCAGAGCCGCATTCGTACACGGAAGTGGTCAGGCGACACTGGCGTTGGCGGCGCTGACCGCCGCTGGGGCACTCGTCCTCGCCGTCTTTGCGCCAGGTAGACGCAGCCGTACGACAGCCACCGCGGGTGATGGACGTCGGTGAAGGTCGGCCAGGGTGTCTATTCTTCGGTGTGATTCGTGTCTGTGGCCCGGAGTTGGGCTCGGGCTTGGGACTGCATGAAGTGTTCGACCTCGACCACCACGAACAGGGCAGTAGCGGTGGCTACCGAGCGGCCCTGCGCATCGTCCATCGTGGCCGTGAGATCCAGTTTGCGCCCATCACGAGACCGAACCGCAGCACGCAATACGTATGGAGTGCCGAGCAGAACCGGCGCCAGGTAGTCGAGCTCGAGACGCCGCGTCACGGCGAGCTCACCCACTGTGTAGAGCAGGAAGCCGAACAGATCGTCGAGAACGGTCGCCACCGCGCCGCCGTGTGCTATCCCGGGTGCCCCGACATGACGTTGATCGAACACATGGTGAGCCACCACGCCGTTCTCGTCACGCTGGACCGACAGGGCGTGGCCGTGCGGGTTCTGCGGCCCACAACCAAGACAGTCGGGGTGGTGGGGCGGTAGATCAGGCGAGTCGAAACTCGTGCTCCAGAACGAGCGCGCCCAGTTCTCGACAGCGGGGCCGGCCGACCCGCTGACCTCGTCCGGAACTCTTTTCATGGTCGGACCTCTCTGTCGTGAAACCGTGCCGAGTCTGTCGCGTCTTCGCGCGCTCGGCCTGCACCGCAGCATCCGGTCGGGCGTTCGTCCGACCGGTCGGCGCACTCGCCCCGCCATGATTACCACGAGCGGGAGTCTTCTCACCGAATGCACCGTCCCCTTCCGGGCGCGCCTGGCCCGATAGCCCACACGACGCGGCCGCCCAGCCGAAAACGGTGACCGCGAACATCGAGGGCTCCCGTCGGCGGCTGAATTGCTGTCGGCGTGAGGCAGGGATCAGGGTCTGTTGCCGAGCAACGACACGGCATCGATACAGCCAGCGTCCACCGAGAGGCGTCCGACTGTTCCGTCCGGCAACTCCTCGGTCGTTCGGTGCCTCCGCACGCCTGGGGCGATCCGACACGAGCGGCTGCAGCACAGTGCGATGCACCGTCTACCGCGCGCCGTCGAACGACGATGGGCATCATCTCGTGATGGCGGACAGCGAGCGTGAAGCAGACTCCAGGGACTCCACCAGGATCAGCTCGAGTGCAGGCAGTTCGGCAGCCGACACGGCCACCGCAGCTGCGCGTGTTCGTACATCGAGACCGCGTTGTGTTCCGGCGCGGGCAGTTTCGGTCCAGGCCTGGGCGCAGTGATCGGCGGCCGCCGCGAGGTCTGCGGTAGCGGGATCACCGGTCAGACGTGCAATCTCGGTACAGCCGTCGGCGAGAAGCCGACGAAAGAGCCCGCCTCCGGTTCCGGCCTTTTCGATGAAGATACCGAGACTGAACAGCAGCGTCTCGAGGTCATCGGGCGGAAGGTCGACCCAGCTCTTGACGTCGGTTGCCAGCTGGTCGACCGCGGCCAATCCTTCGGCACCGGCTGCTGGTACGTGGTCGGCTATTCCCGGTGTCGATGGGGCGCGCATGCTGGCGGCGGATCGGGCGAAGGCCGCGGCCGCGGCAGTCGACACGGGCGGCAGTGTCTGCGGCCATGTGATTCGGTACGTGCAGTGACGTGTCGGTTGCGGGAACGAGGTGGAAGATCGCGCCCGAGCGAGCGCGTCGAGCGGGATCTCCTGCACGTCGGCCCGATCGTTGTCGACGACCGAGGCAGTCCCCCCGATCTCGTCGTAGCCGATCACCACGATGTCGTGGCGACTCATCTGCAGTTTCACCCGTAGGTAGGGCAGCTCAGCGATATCGGCCCAGACCAGACTGGGTCGTCCCGCATCGATGTCGTCGCGAACCCATGACCATCCCTCAGCGGGATCGTCGGTCGTGAGAACCTCGACTTGTCCGCCGAGCCTGCGCGGTAGGTCGATCTCGAAGTCGGCACCGCGGCCGACCAGGTACATCGGTGGGACCAGGTCGTCCGATCGCAGGTAGGACAAACCCAGATCACCACCCAGTGCGAACACCAACCCCTCGTCGGGTGGTCCGTCCCATCCCAGACCGTGCCACTGGAGAAGGTCTCGCATTGCACCTGACCCGCAGTGCCCTCCCATCCGGTGGGGATAGTTCTCGATCAGAGTCGTGGGGGTCACTGTGACTGCCTTTCGGGTTGCTGGTCGAGCGCGCGTGTCGGCATCCTCAGCTGTTCCGGATTCTGTCGAGATACGTTCGGCGAGCAGCCATGTCGACGTCCGCGAGGAACACCGAATCTGTGTTCAGGGCCGCACCCAGTCCGGTCGCCAGACGCCGGGGGACGAATTTCACCGCCGCGACCATTGCGCCTGCGAGACGGGTGACGCGGACGAAGGGGCGTGGATTCTCGATCAGATCTGCTGTCGCGCGGGCGATCTCCTCCGGCTCGGCGTTGCGTAATCCCTTTGCGCCGGCGGTTCCGGCGACGAGTTCGGTGTTGGTGAACGTCGGGCGGACTGTGGACAGTCGAACCCCTGACTTGCGGTACTCCAGTCGTGCGGCCTCTGTGAATCCGATGACTGCGAACTTGGTAGCGCAGTAGGTCGCCAAACCAGGTACCGCGAGCTCGCCGGCCAATGACGCAGTGTTGATGATGTGTCCGGTGCGGCGCGGCAGCATGCGCTGAAGAGCCAGTTTGGTCCCGAAGATGACCCCCAGGACGTTGATCTCGACTTGCCGCCGGGTTACTGCATCGTCCTCTTCGTGGGCGTGGCCGGTAGGCATGATGCCCGCGTTGTTGATCAGGATGTCGAGGGGTCCGAGTTCACGTTCGACCAGGTCCAGAAACGTTGTGAACGAGTCAGGTTCGGTGACGTCGAGTCGGGTGACGACCTTCACCCCGAGTTCGGCGGCGGCCTCCTTCGCACGTGCCTCGTCGATGTCGCCGATGGCGACCCGGTGGCCTCGTCGAATCAACTCCTTCGCTGTCTGATAGCCGATGCCGCGAGCTCCACCTGTGATCGCCACGGTCCTGGCGGGGGTGTGAGGTGCGTTGTTCATCATGCTGCGCTCCTTGCATAGATGAGAGACATCGGTAGACGCCTGTCGGCCCGCTCTCGCGGTAGCGGCTGCGCACACGGGAGAGGGATATGGGTATCGCGCGTCGTCTCGTGCCCGGGGAGGCGTTCGGATCGGTCGTTCATCGCCCGCAGCCGCAACCCCAGCGGCAGAACGGGTCTCGTCTGTTCGGTGCAACTTCCGGTGTCGGCCTCAACACGGCCGCGGCGACGAGACAGTCATGTGGCACAGCTCTGCCAGCAGGTATCGGCTCACCCGATTCGAAGGTGTCCGAGGCGGTCCGAGTGTTCACGATCGCGATTGTTCGCGGAGAGAGCTCCGACCGATCGGCAGTCGGCCGCGATACGGGGTTCGGCGCGTATGTTCTCACCGCTTGTGTTCATCGAGACTCCCGCGGCGAGTTTCGATCCCCGGGAGTTTCGTCCGGCCGGGTGCGGCCGGTGAAAACATCATCGAGTGGGTGAGCGCCCGTGAAGATCGTGGGGCCGTAGGCGTGCCGAAGCACCGTCAAGATCGCGTTCAAGGGTAGGTCGTCGAAGACTCCTCGCTCGCGGACATACTCCATGTGCTGAGCTCCGTCTGCGGTGAAGGCATGCATGAGAGCATCGCGATCGCCGTCGAATTCCACTGGCGGCACGCCGAAACGAGCGCACAACTCGACATTGAATGCCGGCGTGGCCTTCAACCACCGGCCCTCGATGTAGAGGCGACTGTAGCCGTGGTAGACGAACAGGTCGGTGCCGCCCATCAGCGCGCGCAACGTCTCGGTCTGCAGGTGATTTCGGACGTCGGCGAAGCCGAGCAGTGCCGGGATACCCGCCGCCCGGCACACTGCGGTCAACAGCACCGCCTTCGGGACGCAGTAAGCGCGCCCGGTCTCGAGGACGAAGCTCGCCCGATAGTGGGCCGGATCGTCCGACACGGTGTACGGGTCGTACCAGATCCGGTCGCGGACGGCGGCGAAGAGGCGTCTGGCCTTGTCACGGTCGCTGCTCGCATCCCCGATTGCCGCGGCGGTGAACGCCCGCACGGATTCGTGCTCGATGTCGAGGAAGTCCGTTGCTCCCAGGTACGCGTGTGGTGTCTGCGTCGTATGTGCCCCGGGCGGGCGGTCTGTCATGGTCATCGCTGATGTTCCCTTTTCTGAGCAAACCGGTTGCTGTTGTGTGCACAACGACCGAAGGATCGGTCAGTTGCGCGCGAGTCCGCCGAGCATCAGGTCTTCGCGTTGGACGGGGAGTCGCTGGGCGATCACCCGTTTGCTGTACATGAACTCGCGCGGGCGACCTATGCAGTCGGCGGCAATGAGCTCACCGGCCTGGAGATAGAAGCAACTGAAATCACTGTCGCGGCTGGGGTCACCACTGAGAACCACTTCGTCGTATCCAGTGTTGAGGCCGGCGATCTGCAGCTTGAAGTGATACTGATCTGACCAGAACCACGGCAACGCTTCGATTTTTCTGGACTTCCCGCAGGCGGTCGAGGCAGCGACTTTGGCCTGCTCTCCTGCGCTCGAGACGGACTCCAACCGTAGTCGACGGCCGTAACGGGCCATGTCGTGGCTCGCGCAGTCCCCCGCCGCCATGATGTCGGGGTCGTTGGTCCGAGTGTGATCGTCGATCACGATGCCGTTGTCGATGACAAGACCCGCATCGGCGGCGAGGTCGGTGTTCGGCTCGACGCCGACACCGACGATGACCAGATCTGCGGGGATCGATTCCCCGCTGGCCAAACTGACTTCACGAACCTCACGGTCACCGGACAGGCCTTCGACCATCGCGTTCGTTCTGATGTCGACTCCCTGCTCGCGATGTATCCGCTCGAAGAACGTCGATACCTCGGGAGCAGTGACCCGCTCGAGCACACGCCCAGTTGCCTCGAGAACTGTGACCTGCACGCCCAGTGCGCGCAGCGATGCCGCTGTCTCGAGTCCGATGTAGCCGCCTCCGACGATCACCACCCGCCGGCCAGGGCCGGTGGCCATACGGATCCTCTCGACGTCCGCTGCGGTGCGCAGGTAGTAGACCCCGTGGAGATCGGCCCCGGGAACGGTGAGCCGACGAGGGCGGGCTCCCGTGCACAGCGCGAGCTTGTCGTAGGCCAGCTTCTCCCCGGTGTCGAGAACGACGTTGCCTTCCGACCGAACGATGGCCTCCACCTGCGCGTTCAGGAGCTGAATACCTTGCTTGGAGTAGAAGTCCGTGCTGCGAATGGCGATATCGTCGAGTACGCATTTGCCCGCCAGGTATGCCTTCGACAGCGGGGGGCGTTGATAGGGAGTGGCAGACTCGTTACCGATGAGGACGATCTCGCCTGTCCAACCTTCTTGGCGCAAACTAGCTGCCAGTTGTGCCCCAGCATGGCTTGCGCCGACGATGATCGCCCGTTGCGATGTCATGCGCTGGAAGTAGGCGTCAGGCGCACCATCATCTTGCTGATGCCCCGCACGAAATTCGACTGAACGTACTCGGGGTCGCCGACGACCTCGATGTTCTCGAAGCGGGGAAGCAACTCCTCCCACAGAATCCGCAGCTGCATTTCGGCCAGCCGATTGCCCATACACCGGTGTACACCGAATCCGAACGCGATGTGATTGCGCGCATTGGCACGATCGATGATGAAATCATCAGGATTCTCGAAAACGCGTTCGTCGCGGTTACCCGAGGCATACCACATCACCAATTTGTCACCCTTGCGGATGAATTGTCCGTTCAGAACGGTGTCGGCTTTGGCGATTCGGCGCATGTACGCCAAGGGTGTTTGCCATCGGATGATTTCCGAGTTCATGTTGGGGATCAAATCGGGATTGGCCTTCAATTTCTCGAACTGGTCGGGGAATTGGTTCAACGCAAGAACGCCACCGCTCATCGAGTTACGCGTCGTGTCGTTCCCACCGACGATCAGCAGGACGAGGTTGCCCAGAAATTCCATCGGACGATCGATCAGATCCTTGGTGTCCTCGTTGCTCTGCAACATGGTGATCAGATCGAAACCGGACTCTTCCCCTGCAGACCTCCTGGCTGCTTTGTCATGCCAGAGAGCGCTGAGGCCACGCGCCATGTCACGCATGCCCTCGAACACCTCGTCGTTGTCCGAGGGCCCACCGTTGGCTTGCTCCATCGAGGTTGCCAAATCGGACCAGTAGACGAGTTTGCGGCGTTGTTCGTAGGGGAAATCCAGAAGAGTTGCGAGCATCCGAGCTGTCAACTCGATCGAGACATTCTGCACCCAGTCGAACGGCTCGTTCAAGGGGAGGTCGTCCAATACCTCCCGTACCCGCGATCGGATCAGTCCCTCCATCTCCCGGAGGTTCTTCGGTGCGACAACCCCCTGGACGGCAGCGCGCTGCTTGTCGTGGCGTGGCGGGTCCATCGCGATGAACATCTCGATATCGAGAAACCGGGGCGGGACGCCGATGACGATGAACGGTTCGGCCGAGAACACAGCGTGGTTCTTGTCGACGGCCACGATATCGGCATGGCGCGTGACCGACCAGAACGGGCCGAACGGACTGTTGGGTTGGTAATGAACCGGTGCCTCGTTCCGCACGCGCTCGAAGTACGACTGCCACCGCCCTTGTCTGTAGAGAAAGGGGTTACTGAGGTCGATGTCGGCGAGCTCGACATCCTCGACCGGTGGGATGGGACTTTCGACGAAGATCTTCTTGCCATTCGTGCCAGTCACCCACCGTCGGGTCTTGTCGTACAGATGAGCGCCCTGGATCTGCAGCCCTATAGGGATGGTCGACTGGACCTTGTCGGTGATCGACTCAGAAACTTTCATGCTGTCGTGCCTGCCTTTCACACATCACAATTGGAATTCAGGTGTTCGAACGATCAGGCCATCCCACGCTTCCGAGGCCACCATCTGGCACGACAACCGAGACGTGGGTTCACGCTCGGGGTTCATAGCCAGCATCTCCTCCTCGTTGGCACCGGACAGACCCACCTCTCCTGACCACTGCGGGTCGACGATCACATGGCAGGTGCCACAGGCCGTTTCGCCCCCACAGTCTCCATCGATCCCCGGCACAGCATTGTCGGTTGCAATCTGCATCAACGATCGACCTTCGACCAAGCCCGCCTCGTGCTTCTCACCATCGTGGGCGACGAAAGTTACAACTGCCATGTCAACTCCTCAATTTTCTTCGCGATTGATAACAGTGTCGCCGCAAACGTGAATGGCGGCCATGTTACGTAGAGTCAAAAACTTGTGAATTCGGGTCAGACGGTTCGCCCCAGAGATCCGACCTGAGTCCACTCCAGATGTGGATTGCGACAACTCTGCGCTCCGCACGAAGGCATCGAGCGGCTGGGCTCCTGTTTCGAAATGCGCGCTCACCAAGTACTTCTTTCACCGCGAAGCCGTCTCACCGGCGACCAGATGGCCATTTCGGATCTCGACGATAGGCAATCTCAGTCCACCCGGAGCGTCCACCGGAACAACGGGCGAGTTGGGGGCGATGGGATCGAGCCGCTGATACGGAAGCCCCTGTGCCGGACGAAGATCGAGCTCGCCCTTGTTCGGCCACAGCGCGGCGGACCGCTCGGCCTGCGCGCTGATCGTCAACGACGGGTTGACGCCGAGGTTGGCCGATACCGCTGCCCCGTCCACCACGCTCAGCGTCGGGTAGCCGTGGACGCGGTGGTACGGATCGATGACGCCGTGCGCCGAATCCGAGGCGATGGCGCAGCCGCCGAGGAAGTGGGCGGTGAGCGGGATGTTGAACAGCTCTCCCCAGGTACCGGCCGCGAGGCCGCCGATCTTCTTGGCAATCCGCCGGGTGGCGTCGTTGCCTTCGGGGATCCACGTCGGATTCGGCTCCCCGTGGCCCTGCCTGCTGGAGATCGTGCGGCCGAACGGCCCACGCTTGGTGAACGTGGTGATCGAGTTGTCCAGGTTCTGCATGACCAGCGCGATGATGGTGCGCTCGCTCCAGCGCCGGACGTTGACCACACGGACGAACTGAACCGGATGCGCGATCATCGCGAACACGAATTTGAGCCACCGCGGAATCTTGCCTCCGCCGTCGGTCATCAGGGTCTGCAGCATGCCCATCGCGTTCGAACCCTTGCCGTAGCGGCACGGCTCGATGTGGGTGTTGGGACTGGGGTGGAACGAGGACGTGATGGCAACGCCACGCGTGAGATTCATCGACGGGTCCACCTCGTATTTGGCCGCTCCGACGATCGACTCGGAGTTAGTACGCGTCAGTTCGCCGAGTGTGTCCGACAGCTTGGGCAGCGCGCCGGTGTCTTTCATCTTGTGCAGCAGGTTCTGAGTGCCCCAGGTACCGGCTGCCAGAACGACATTGGCCGCGCTGTAGGTCTTCTTGCCCTTGCGGAGCCGAGCGCCGGTGCGCTCGGTGTCGACATCCCAGGTGCCGTCGGATCGGGGGCGTAGGCCGGACACCGTCGTCATCGGCACGATCTCGGCTCCTGCGCGCTCGGCCAAGCCGAGGTAGTTCTTCAACAGGGTGTTCTTGGCTCCGTGGCGGCAACCGGTCATGCACTCACCACATTCGATGCAACCGGTGCGCTCGGGGCCTGCGCCGCCGAAGTACGGGTCCGGGACGGTCTTGCCGGGCTCGTCACCGAAAAACACGCCCACCGGTGTCTGAATGAAAGTGTCGGCGACACCCATGTCCTCGGCGACCGACTTCATCACCTCGTCGGCAGGGGTCATGTGCGGATTGCGCACCACGCCCAGCATGCGGGTGGCCTGGTCGTAGAACGGCGAGAGCTCACTGCTCCAGTCGGTGATGTGCGCCCACTGCTTGTCCTCGAAGAACGGCGCCTGAGGCTTGTAGAGGGTGTTCGCGTAGTTCAGCGATCCACCGCCCACTCCGGCACCGGCGAGGATGAGGCAATCGCGCAGCAGGTGTACGCGCTGGATGCCGTACAGACCGAGTTTCGGTGCCCACAGGAAACGCTTGAGATCCCAACTGTTCTTCGCGAAGTCCTTGTCCTCGAAGCGTTGCCCGGCTTCCAGGATCCCAACGCGGTACCCCTTCTCCACCAGCCTCAGCGCAGTGACACTTCCGCCGAAGCCCGAACCGACGATCAGAACGTCGTAATCGATTGAACTGCTCGGTGGCGTCGCCATGGCGTCTCCTTCTGGTTCTTCAAACCGGATAACTGCTCCTCGCCCCAGGGGCCTGGACCCCAGCGCAAGAGTGCGCCCCCTCGACGGTGAGACCAAAGCCGACCGCCTGCCTACCCGGGCACACTACTATACAGACGATAATTTTTTGTCCAATTAATTGACAGATGCAGCCTGCGTGTACAGATACTAGTGATGCAGCTCATCAACCACAAGCCGCTGACGCTTCCGTCACCGGCGAGCCGAACCGAAAGGAGCCGGTGCGTCAGAAGCCAGCAAGGAGGGCTCTGACGAGAAGCCGAGGTGCACAGGCGGCGGGGCAAGCCCCGAGATCGACAAGCTAGATCCGCAGCGATCGTCACCGAAATGGCGTGCCGCTCCAGAATTGAACTACCAGGGTAGGTATGACACTAAAATGGTATCGACTCATTTGATGGAAACACTTGTGGACGAGATGGAGGACAGGAAGGCAGAGTTGACCGAGAATATCTCTTCATTCATAAGTGCATCAATCCATGAAATGAACGGCAATGCAGACGCAACCGGACTTCTACACACCAGCGTGAAAGCCAACATCAATGCGGCTATCGACTTCCTGGCCGACAGGACTGAGCACGACAACTTGCGAGCTCCGCATGCCGCCCTGTGCCATGCTCGCGTTCTCGCACACACGCATGTCCCGCTGACGGCGCTCGCCCGCGCTTATCACCTGGGCCAATCGAGATTTCTTGAGCATGTCCTGTTCTCGCTCTCGCGAGCTACGCACACGTTGGCCGCGAATCAACTTGCGCATCTGGTCAGCAGGTCTGCCGTCTTAATAGAC
>NZ_LVCV01000264.1 GCF_001647195.1 Rhodococcus sp. EPR-157
GAACTCGAACGCGCAATGTCGCCATCATGCACAGATCCTTTGGACGCATACAAAATCGATTCATATTACAATCTCACAGGAAACCATATTGCCATTGAGTTTTGGACGAATGACCGGGAACCATTCCCGAGCAAGTCCTGGCACCAGCTCGTAGATACCGTTAACGTCAGACTCGGTACGATCGGTCGACCGCAAGTCAACAGTAAAGGCGATGCCCGATCCCTGGTTTGGTTTCCGATAATTCACGCCGGAAGGATTTGCCTTGAAAGCGTTACAGACGTTCTTCAGAAGTACGGCCGAATTCGAGCAGCAATTGGAACCGTGCAGAGTGGTGAAAATGGTTTTCGGAAGACAGCCAGGCAGGCAGAGCGCGCGGCCCGCGTGGTTTCGGACGGCAAGGTCGATATCAGTCCGGTGGTAACTTTCGAGGAAGTTGCAGCCATCACTCTTCTGCTCGAAGATCCGGAAAGCCTAAGGGATCTAGCGGAAGACTCACTCGGAGGCTTGCTTCTGGACAGTGCGCGGAACCGCTGGCTCCGCGAGACCTTGCGAGTCTACCTGGCAAACAACTGTAGCGTTACCGCGACCGCTCACGACATGACGATCCATCGCAACACGGTCAAATACCGCATCCGACAAGCAGCGAAAGAGTGCGGTTGCAAGCTGGACGATGCCGGCATCCTCATGAACCTCAGGATTGCGCTGGATGCCGCGTGGTGGACACCCAGCACAGTACTCAAATTACCCATACCGCTCGGCTCAGTAGACGCACGGTTGACGGTTTGAGCAGGGTGGCTGCGACCCGGCTCAAACCTTCCAGGTTTCCAGCGCCACGTTCGTCAGACTCCATTGCCATGCTGATTCACGATTGTTGCTATCAGAATATCGAATGCCGCATTCGGTGAAAGCGACTTGATTCGGTCATTGATATCCATTTCTTTGCCCTCGATTCCTTCACTTGTCGCAATGTTCGCCGCATTTGATTCGACAGATCCTTCGGACGTCTCCAAGATTCGACCGGCCCACACTCCGACTGGCGAAGGATCAGTAGCAAGATACTGCTCGCAGTCGGTCAGTATATGACATTTCATGCAAGAGTCCGCTGCAGTTTTATGACGCGCAGCTCGCTGAGCAACCGTCTCGTAGGGTGGATCGGATTCGTAGTCCCACAGTTCGGGCTCCCCCTGGCAGGGTGTGACCAGCACCCGACCACGAACTGCGAGACGGTCCAATGCTCGATTCAAGGTTGATTCCTTTAAGTACGGGAGCGAACTCGATACGACCTAGTTGTACGATAGCCATTCCTCATGTGTCAAAGAGGGAAGGATGAGTTGTGCATAAAGAACAAGGACTCCTTGCGACTTTGGCCAACTTGGACATATCACAGAACGGTGCCGATCCAGTACGATCGACACCACGACGACGGCTTCTTCAGGCCTCCATGAATGCAGTGGAAATCGAGGTATCGTGCTGGATTTTGTATTCTTCACATTGACACCGCTCCTACTGTTCATGTTGGCACCCGCGTGGATTCCGTTGACTTACCATGGGTGCGCGAGTCTGATCGAACGCCGAAATATTCGCGACGTGAAAATCAGCCAGATGTAGGTCGAGCTACGCAGACGAGGGGTGTGCGTAGCCGACCTCTGCAATGGAGAGCTTTTCTGACGCCACACGCCGGCAGTTGTGCCGAGTTGCATGCTCTGCGTTCGCTGTACGCCGCTCGGGAAACCTACCGAAAGAACAGATGAGTTCTTCGTAGGTGTTCGGCTCACCGCTGCGCCTGGTTCGTTCGCCCGCCGATAACGCCACTGGTCGCATCTCTGGCAGCATCGACGCGCTGGCGACAGCGACATCATCCCCCACCACCAATGTCCGAACGCGCCTAGACTTCTATTCATGAGTTCCGTCCACACTGCGCGCCCTGATGGTGGCTACCGGACAGCGGCAAGCACTCTCCTTCGTGCGACCGCGTTAGACGCATTGAGCGCTCTCCTGCTGCGGCAGAGCTGGAAGTCCGTGACCATGTCCGAGGTCGCGAAGGAAGCCGGTTTGTCTCGACAGACCATCTATAACGAGTTCGGGTCCCGGCGCGGTGTGGCGGAGAGCTACGCGATACGACTGACCGATCAGCTGGTCAGTGTGGTGGACGATGGACTCTACACTTGCGTTGGTGATATCAGATTGGCGCTCGGCCGAGGTTTGGCTGCGTTTTTCGCCGTCTCCGAACGTGACCCATTGGTCAGATCGCTACGAGAAGAAGACGCATCCGCAGACCTCCTGCGGCTCATTACTGTTCACAGCACCCAGCTTGTCGAGCGAGCCGCAGATCACCTCTCTGCCACATTTCAGCGATGCTGGGTGCAAGCCCCGAAACGCCAAGCCGATATCCTGAGCACGTCCATCGTTCAGATGGCCTTGGCGTATGTCTCACGGCCCCCGACTGACGCAGCCCAGACCGCCACCGATATCGCAGACCTACTCGCTCCGTACATCGAGGGGTTCCAAGATTTTCAAGCCAATCCAGAGTTGAGCAAGACGACTCGATTCGGTCGACCGTAGCGACAGCGGTGTAGCGCCGCTAGCGTCGGTGTCACGCAATATTCCCATTCTCAAGACAAACGAACTTCCGGACAAGAATCCGTCCAGCTTGCCACCACCTCAGTTCCTGGCGTGATCGACGAAAGTGTCGTCGCAAACGTGGGTGACGGCTATGTTCGGTGGAGTCATAAACTTGTGAATTCGGGTCAAAGGAATCACCGTGAAGCTGAGCGACGAGGGCGTGCCACCGCTTGCGTTCGTGCAACTGCTCGAACGCCGCGCACTCGACCCTGACGCCGCCGCGCGCCTTCGTGCAATCATGCACCGCGAAGGAACCAGTGAAGCGACGCTCATTCAGCATGACGTCCAGGCACCGATACGGTGGTTTCGGGAGGTCTATCCCGAACTCGATATCGCCCACGCCACTCGACTCGGACTTGCGTTTGCCGAGCAGGCCCAGTTGACATCGTTCGGGCCCCTGAGTTCACCGTTGATCAGCGCTGGTTCGGTCGCCGAGATCGTCGATCTCCTGACATACCTGCCATTGATCTCCACGGCGTTGAAATCGCAGTTCCACACTGGCGACTACGGTCTGATCGTCGGGCTCACTGCGCACACAGGCGATTCCGCACTGGACTGCTTGGTCATCACCTACGGCGGGTCGGCGTTATTACGACTGCTGGACATGCTCGCCGGTGACATATCGCCGGTGACACTCCATCTGAGCTGGCCGGAGCCGACCGAGGTGAGCCACGACAAAGGTCCGGGGGCGAATCGCCGGTTCTTCGACGCTCCGATTTCCTTCGTCCACGTACCCGAGGACACACTAAACAAGGCTTGTCGGTTCTCGGACCCTCTCGCATATCGACTCGCTATCACTGATCTGCAGCGGACACTCGCCCAGCGGAGTGGGTCCATGTCATCCGCCGAGAAGGTGAGGCAACTGTTGGAAAAGGACCTCGGACAGCGAACCAACCATGATGTTGCACAAGCATTGTCGATGTCGAGCAGCACGTTGAAACGGCGGCTTGCCGAAGAAGGAACCACCTACAGCAAGGTCCGCCACACGCTGCTGTACGAACGCGCGATGCTACGGCTCCTCGATCGCTCGGTTTCGGTCAGCGAGATCGCTTCCGAACTCGGATACAGCGACCTCGCCAACTTCTCTCATGCCTTCAAACGCTGGACCGGGCGCTCTCCGAAAGATTTCCGAAACCCACGACTCTCGGACGACCCGGATTCGACGTAGACCACACAGACGGGGTCAGATCGATGCATCGTTCGTTCGCGGCCTGGTCGATCTTCGTCTCGGAGATGTCGGAGACGTCACCGCCTCCCTGCCGTGAGAAGAAGAGTGTGTGCAGACCCGAGTACGAACCACTTGTCACTCGACGGTGTCGGCCGGTACGCGTGCGGTCTCCGATTCGAGACAGTCGACGAGTGCTTCCAACAGGCTGTCCGCGCGGGTTTCGACATCGGCGAGGACGGAGTCCACGTCGTCGAGAAGACCGTGGGCGTGTCTACGCGCAAGCGTTCCGCGTTCGTAGTAGCCGGGGTCGAGCAGGACCCGCGGTACTGGATCCGGTGCCGTGCTCTGCTCCGGATGTTGTGACCGCGCAGTGGGCTGCAGGTGGGTGGGTGCCCGTCCGTCCAGGTGCATTCGCACGATGCCCGCGACCGCACGGGCGGTCAGCGGGGTCGCAGTCAACGGGGTGTGGCCCCACCGGTCGATAGGAGTCGACAGCGGCTGTTTCCCGGCCGGGTCGAAATACCGGTCGTATCCGCCGAGCCCGGTGCCGTCCACGGCATCGAGAGCGTCGGCGAGCATTCGGGTGCTCGGATACCGGGTCCGATGGCCGAGTACCTCACACCAGCGCTGATACACCATCCGCGGCGAGATGCCCGTCCCCGCCAGCGCGAGGGAGGTGAGGGTATGAACGCCGATGCCTGTCTCGATGCGAAGGGCGTCGAGACCCGCATCGGCGGTGACATCGCATGCCCGCAGGGCCGCGATCTGCGTGTACGGCAGACCTGTCGTAGCGAGCGTGAGGATCAGTACGTCTCTGCGTGCGAACAACGCTGACGGCCAACCGTATTCGGGAAGCCGCGCGATGATTCCGCCGATCACGGCTGCCACCTCTTGCAGGCGCGACGTACGCGCCACGTCCAGCGCAGCCCGAACGATCTCCGCACACCCCGGAGGGGGTAATAGATGCCGATGATGAGCGGTGTCGATCACCGCGATCCGGCGGCGTTGGGTCGTCGGCGCGGCGGGGTGCGCGTGGAGGAACCGAGCAAGTGACTCCGGAGAGGCCGCCAGTGAGGGTTCGCCATGGGCGGTGCACCAGTCCTCGAACAGTGACCACGTGTGCCGATCCCGCCTCGGTATCGACGTGTTCGTGATGTCCGCTGGTCGTATCGGACAAGGGCGGTCGTCGTGGTCAGCATCTGCCCCGGTCGACCCGCCGCCGGTCACTGGCTCGGTCGGGTGCCCGGTCATAGGCCGAGCTCGGTGACCGCGTTGCCGACCAGAGGGGCGTGCTCGCGGGCATATGTTTCGACCATTGCGGGTGTGGTGTGCCCGGTTTGGCGCATGATCGCATGCGCCTCAGCTCCGTTGCGGAAGGCTTGCGTGACGAAGCCGGAACGGAGGGAATGCCCGCCGAGCTGAGCGACGGTGACGGGGTCGTATCCAGCTCGAGTAGCGCGGCGGCGGATCGCCGCGTGCACCGCGGCTCCGGACAGGGCTGAGTCGGAGAGGTTGCCGTTCTTGCGGACGGACCGAAACAGAGGGGACCGTTTCTCGACCACAGGAAGGGTGCCGCGACAGATATGGGAGTCGAATTCCACTGCGCGGGAGAGTATTCGGATGACAGCAACTCTGCCGCCGGTGTCGAACGCTGCGACGATCTGCAGCCAACGCACCCACGCGCAGACCGGGCATGACTCGTAGCGGTCAGTGAACGGTAACGCCTTCACTGCTCCGGTGCCGTCCTGGTCGGTCTTCGACTTCCGGATACGTACGTGCGCGCCGTCGAGACGGTCGCGGCGGACATCGCGGCATTCGAGCGCCACGAGTTCACTACGTCGAAACGCGCCGGTGTAGCCCATCAGCAGCAGCGCGGTGTCGCGCCGTTCGAGGACCTCCGACGCCCACCCGATCGAACTGCGACGCGAGTACTCGACGATCGTGGTGATGTCGGAAGTCAAGAGCGGCGCCCGCGGATTGCGGGGCCGCTCCCCCGCCGACGCGTAGTCGCGGCGGATACCGGCGAGGGTGGCGCGCACCATCTCGTGCCCGCACGGGTTGTCGTGGCCCGTAGCGCGGTGACGGTCGGCGATCGCAGCAACCCACTTACCGAACGTCGACGGTGCGTACGCTCGCGTCCCGTCGACTGTGAGTGTGTCGGCCGCTCCGACGAGGTAAGCGGCCACGGTCGCCGGATGCGCCGGCATCACCTGATGTCCGTGCAGGGTGCACCAAGTCTCGAATCGTCGCCACGCCGATGCGTAGGCGCGGCGGGTTCCGGCCGACCGAGCCGATGCCATCGAACGTTCGATCCGGGCTGCAACGTCAACCGACAACTCGGGAAGCGGTGCCGAGCCGCCGCTGAGAACGATCGAAAGCGCGTCCGCGTCCGCGTTCACCAACGGTTCTCTCATGACGGGAACTGTAACGGAGCCCCCCGACACAGTTCGCGAACCGAAAAGACGCTCAGCTGGCGTTTCGTCGAAGATGCTGCGGGAAGGAAAATTCTCGTTGGTCACCGCACAAATAACGTTGGTGACTATGACCCCGGCGCGAAAACGGCCTTCTCGGCTGTCGCCGCGCGTGCATCGCGGACGACCCCGCTCCATCGGGCGATAGCTATGTCGGCGGATGTTGCAGCGGGATCCCGTGGTCGAGGAACAGTTGCACCGTCTCATCCAGCTCCGCTGCGGTGCGGCACCCCCAGCGCAGGAAGTTGTACAACGAACTGGCGGATGCGGGATCGACGCGCGCTGCCGCGATGGCGGCCTCGGCCGCAGCGTGCGCGTCAGCCCATAAATCGCGCTCGGGTGCGGGATAAGACGAGCGCGTCGGAGCTGTCCCAGGATCGACCGGCTCATACGGACGTGGGCTCAGCAGAGATGCGTGCACACCGCCAGCATCGATCTCACCGCTCTCGACCATCGCAATGCCGATCGCTGCGGCCTCGAGGACTTTCGCCTGCTCGTCCCAGTGCAGGTCCTCGAACGGAACCCACGCGGTCCGGAGCGGGCGAGAACGACCGGCGGCCTTCCAGATCGCAACGAGCCTCGTCGCCCACCGTCCGGTGCGAACCAGTGGCGAGGACACTTCGTCGACGACGGTGCGCAGAAGCCGGAACCACACTGCGGCATGTACCCGGCCTGGGCCGAGTTCCACCCATCCCGTCGTCAGAGCCTCGGTGCTGCGCCGATCGAGGTCCGTGACCGCCGAGGGAACCGGAACGGGCGAGACCCGTTCGTCCGAACCGAACCGGACTTGGTCCCAGAAGATTGCATGACCAGGGAAAGCAGAGCAGGGTTCGAGTCGACAACGGTGGTCGAGGCAGCTGCTCAGCACCGAATATTGATGCAGCAGAGTCATGTTGATATCAGCAGTGGATTCGAGGCTGTCGATACATGCCGGGCATGCCCGACTGCGCGGAGTGCTCGCCCACGGCAGCCATGCGTCGCTCGTGGGTGTGCGGCGGCGTTGATCCTCCCTCGCGAGGTCGGCCGGTAGCAGGATCGAGAATTGGTGGACGTAGGTGTCGAAGTCGCAGTCGGCGGGGTCGGTGCTGTCGAGCAGCCACGGTGTCCACCCCGCCAACGTCATCATCCGCACCCTCTCTACCGGGACTGCGCCGCGACCGGCCAGCTCGGCGAGGATCGACTCCGGTGTGTAGCGGTCGAGATCCTCGACAGGACAATCGATTTCGAGGTCCGAAAGCAGGTCAGAGGGCCTGATGTGCGGATACAGCTCGCATATCCGGGCCAACCATGACGAGAGGACCTCACCTGGCAGTGGCTGCGGGTGCAGCGGCCACGGGCGAACGTACGCATCACCGGGCATCGCCGCGAGCCGCACGTTCACGCGAGGTGGCGTTCGAACTGGCGACGTCGCTCCGTAGGGCCGAGGTACGGAGTGCGCGTGAGCACCGATGAGGTCATCGCTTCCTCTCCGCTGTCGACGGCGGTCACTGCTGCGGCAGTGAGCAGCGTTGTCAGTTCACCGATGGTGCCCTCGGAGCGAGTAAGGAGGTAGTCGGTCATCTCCGGTGATGTCAGGTGCGAGGGTTTGCGGAGGGGGAAGCTCGTGGTAAAGCTGGCCAGCAGTGATCTGGTGTCGGCAGTGTTGGTCCAGACCGGCAAAGTCATGGGGTGGAATCGGTTCTCCAACTGGGGATCGGTCCGGATGGCGAGGTAGGCGTCGCGGGTTCCGACAGCGACAAGAGGAATGCGTAGTTCGTTGCCCAGGAACCGCAGCACGTTCAAGAATTCGCGGCGGACGTTGTCGCGGCCAGCGAGAACATTGTGGAGCTCGTCGATGATCAACATCCGTACGCCGGTGGCGCGGAGCAGCATCAATGCTTGCTGTTCGAGTTCGTGGACCCGATTGCGGGGCCTGGTCGGTGTTCCCAACGCTGCGAGCAGTGCGAGGTAGAACCGGCCGGGTGACGGGTCCGGGGGCATCTGCATGCACAACACCGGTATCTGCTCGCGGTCGGACAAGCTGATCGGCGGATGAGTGCGCCGGAACTTTTCGATGATCATCGACTTGCCGTTGTTCGTCGGACCAAGCAACAGCAGGTTCGGCATACGCTGCCGATCCGGCCACGACAGCAACGTCTCCAGATGGTCGATGACCGTACGGGCCTGCGGATACCCGATCCACCTCTCCGACCGGATCAACCGGATCCGGTCCGCGTCGTCGAGTGCGGTGAGCGGTCGAACCGACTCCCGCAGGTGCCCCAAATCCTCGCTGGACGACTCGGTGGGTTCGTCCCTGCTTCCTGTCGATGCGGTCATCGCCTCACCATTCCTCGATGTCGCTGAAGACCGGCGTTGCGGTGCCGCCGTCCGTTCGAGGCTCCACCGGCGGGTGGATCGCCGGGATCGGTGCAGACGCGGCGCCGGTGAGATGCGTGCGGCGGGCACGGTTGCGCCGGGCCTTGCGGGTGGCTTTCTGCGAGCGGTCGGTGACCTCGCGCATCTGCTCGATCATCGAAAACAGTGCGCTCTCATCGACGTTCGACCGACCTTGTTCGCGGAGACGGGCGATAGCAGCTCTGTGCTCCCACAGTGTCACCGCGGGATGTGACATCGTCCGGTACGGCACCTCGACATAGCCGGCACCGTCTGGTTCGAGGACCCAGATTCTGCTCAAATCGCGTGGGTCACGTCGTATCACGAACCGCCCCAAATCCTCTCGCCGCGCAACCCACGGTTTGAGCGCGTTCGAGAAGTAGTGCACGTGATCGAGAACGAAGCCCGTGCGCGTCAGACGTCGCCGGATGACGGGAAGAAAGTCCACCAGGAACGCGGTTTCGCCGAGCACCACACGAGGGGCATGACCAGCTGCGGCGACCCCGCCGGCCCACACGGCGGCCGAAGTGTTCCCGATCCCTGTGTGAACGCTCGCGTGATACGAGGCTATGGCCAGGACCAGCCAGCGCTCCAACTCACGCAATGTCAAAGCCGCATGCTTGTCCGAGTCGTACCTTCCTCGGTCCGCTGGGTTCGAGAAGGTGGTCCCAGGCAGCTCGTGCACCGCCGTCATCGCCGTTCCGATGATGCGTTCGACGATCCCGCCGTAGTGCGGTCGGCCCGGAGGACGGTATTCGAGTGTGATGGCGTGCTGGGCGCATCCGCGGCGCAGCGCTTCGCTTTTGAACTCGGAGGCGTTGTCGAGATACAACTGTTTCGGCTTCCCTGCCATCGGCCACTGCACCTGCTCCGCGAGCTCGCATGCCTCCAGCCATGTCTGCTTCTCGCAGCACACGCGGCCCAGGCACAACCCGACCGATATCGACGACGGCGCCTCCAGAGTGACGACGAACCCGAGTACGGAACGGCTGAGGACATCGATGGCGATCGTCAGGTAGGGGCGACCGATCGGTTGCCGCTCGTACTCGTCGACGATCATCAGATCGACGACGGTGTGGTCGATCTGGACCTGATCGAGAATCCCCGCAACCGTCGGTGGACTGTCGCCGGCGGACTGACGTGGGCGGGCGGCATCGGGTCCTCCGCGTGACCTGGCCACCGATGCCGGATGGAGGGCGGCGATACGCGCGGTGACAGTGTTTCTGGCCGGAACTGGCAGACCTGCGCGGTGACAGGCCAATGCTATACGTCGGTGCAGCGCAGCGATACTGAGCTTCTGGCGGTGAAGAAAATAGCGGGTGAGATGATCGCTGATCACTTCCTCGACGTCAGCGGATATACGGCTGCGGCCACGCCCACCCGGCGAGACCTTCGTCAGAAGGTCGGTGACCGTACCCGTCCCGTCCCTGAGTTTGCCAAGCAACGCATAGACCCGACGCCGCGATAAGCCCAGTCGTTCGGCCGCATCATCGACCGCTGCCAAACGCACCGGATGCATCTCCGTCATAGGAGCTAACACAGCGAATCGGGTCTCTGCCTGCGCCCACCGCTCCCCCGACGCCGTCAGCACACCGGTCTCTACGATGGCGAGCTTGCCCGTGTCCACCACAAGCCTCCCCTGTCACCGAGAGCCGAACACGATCGTGCAGCGCACTTCTGACATCAGAATGTCAGAAGACCACTGCACTCACCCACAAATCGCCAGCAAAAAGTGACGCCGTCTT
>NZ_LVCV01000265.1 GCF_001647195.1 Rhodococcus sp. EPR-157
TCACTCCACATAACTAAACAGGAGTCTACCTCATGGGAGTCCACTGCGATGATCCAAGAGACCCTAATCCGTTATCCAGCAGTTGATTACAGATCTACAGTGCAGCGGTCATCCTTACCCGGGCCGCCATCCGCGTTGTACTGCAAACACATTGGTCGAGCTTACTTCAATCATTCTGCGACGCAGTCTGTTTAACATACTTAGTCGCATTTGCACGGAGCGCCGACAAGAAAGCAGCCCAACTGACTCCGGGATGAACCGCTTCGGCCTCCGTAAGCAGGCCTGCCGCTGACGGAGGAGCACAGACCCCCATGACAACGTGACGTAGCCCTAACCGGCTCACCCTAGGTCTTTACCGCGGTAAAGACCTAGGAGATGGCACTTGGCAGTTCGTCAGGCCCGGCAAACGTGCTCGCACCAGAAACATGAGCCGACCGCTCCCCCACTTGCAACCAACCCGGTAAATCATCATTCTCCTTGCGGAGGATTGGGTCAAACCCCAAAATATCGAGTGTGCGCTGCGTGTGTAGCTTTTCGTCACGTGACTAAATAGGCGCACTACGCTCACGAACTACGAGCACGTGCACTTCGCACTCTCTACAGCACCCCGCCCACGACACGATGACCGTGTAGGTCTTCGCAACACGCTCTGCAAGTGGCGCCTAACGTAGAGAAACGCGATACCTACCAATCCCCCGTCATCTGACAATCTGATCCCAACCATCGACGCGCTCGATCCTTGCTCGTTACCGCCACGGACCGAGAGCCAACCCTCTTGAAGTGACGTCGGAAATACACGCGCCGTCACCCGAGATCTGAAGGACGTCACCTGAGCCATCCACACCCGATTCCACCCGACCGCCGAAGCCGTACGCGTTGCCGAACGACCTCGCCGCTCAGGGTCGTACACGAAGCTTTCATCGCCTTGTTAGTGCACCTGACACAACAGACATCGCTCACGAGAAGTCCGAACCCAGTCACACATCGTCTCTACCGGATCCACACAACCCACGTATCCCTGAGGTCTAGGAATCCGACGCAACAACCGCGGCTCGTGACAAGCCACCAACGGGGGTTGGGTTCGCCAAACCCCGAACTGGCGATCCAAATGCGAGATCAAACTATCGCTCGCCGGCGGGTCGGGCCTGTGGGCCAGTACGCACCGACGGATAGCAGCGTGCAAGGTTGTGCAAGAGTACGCGGAGGGTGTCAAACATCCAACACCAGCGAAGCTAGTAGCTTTACCGCGGTAAAGACTGGAGCAGATGCTGTGCAACATCAACTTCCAAGATCATCAGTGCTGACCAGTTCGGCAAACAGCCGAATCACATACTTCCGCCTGACAACGTCGCGTAGTGGCATCGAGCTGGTATAGCAAACCTGCGACTCAGCCTCTTTACCGCGGTAAAGAACCGCCCAGAAAACAGCAGGCCGGTATGCCGGCAATCAGCCTAGAGCGACTACGCCTATGCACATTCCGTCGCAGCCTGAATCAAGTTGCATCTTGCAAGCGCTGCCTGGATGTGCGTTGCAGCCCGACTATGCAATAGAACGCAACACCGCCCCAGGCCGGGCGCACATCATTGCAACACCCGCAGCATCGGGCAACACCTCAGGCGCGGCTACGGGGTCTGAGACCGGAGGAGGGGGATGACTCTTGCACCATCCGACGCGAGCGCAACCGGCGCGTCGTACCGTCCACACAGATTTTAGGAGTCGCTTTGGTGTATCTTTTGAGGGCGCAGGCGACTCAGAGCTGCGCGTCCTCGCGGATCTTTACCGCGGTAAAGATCCGCGAGCACCAACCCGAAGTAGCCGCACGCGGTGAAGCAAACGGAGGTGGGCTAATGCCCGTACACGTAGTAATCAGCCAAAAGGGTGGGGTAGGGAAGAGCA
>NZ_LVCV01000266.1 GCF_001647195.1 Rhodococcus sp. EPR-157
GTCTATCGACCCGCAGGGCTCAGCTGTGTGGTGGGCCGAGCGAGTCCAGGACCTTCCGTTCCGTGTCACTCAGATAGACGAGCCAGACATGCTTCGGCATCTTCCCAACTTGGATGGAATCAAACATGTCTACGTTGACACGCCAGGATGGATTGGCGACCGCCCTGGTGCTGTCGACAACGGCACTTCCGGCCAAGCGCTCGACGCAGTACTATCGGTGACCGATCTTGCAATCGTTCCGATAGTTCCCGAGCCGCTGAGCTTCGACCCCACCGCCCGCACCATCTCGAAAGTACTTGAGCCACGCGGAATCCCGTTCAAGGTCGTGATCAACAACTGGGACCCGCGAGATGGCCGGGTCGATCTCGAACAGACTGAAGCCTTCGTTCAAGCGCAGGGTTGGCCCCTCGCAAACACAGTTGTACGCCATTACAAGGTGCACAGCCGCGCGGCAGCTCAAGGGTTGGTCGTGACTGAGTATCCACCCAATCGAGCGTCGTTACAGGCCCGTGAAGACTTTCAGCGTCTTTGCCTTGAGCTTGAAGTTGGTATGTGATGGCGACCTCTCAGAAGTCACGTGGCGGCCGGGTCGATTTCACAAGCTTGGTCAGTTCGGTGGGGGACCGGTCGCCCGTTGATGCGGGCACCCCGGTGGATGGCCAGTTCAGACCAGACGTGCCAATCGCGGAACTCGTTGCCAACCCGCGCAACCCGCGCTCGTCTTTGGGAAGCCTGGACGACCTGTCGTCAATCGCCGAACGACAGCTGCAGCCAGGAACGGTCATAACGAGCGCGCGATGGCTAGAGCTATGGCCGGAAGACAGCGAGGCAATCGGCTCGGCACGCTGGGTCGTTGTCAACGGTTGCCGGAGACTTGCAGCGAGCGAGAAGTTCGGTCGCAAGGGACTGGACGTCGTAGTTCGCGACAGTCTCGCGACCTCTAAAGAATCAGTCTTATGGGCTTCAATAGTTGAGAACCTGGACAGGCGCGACTTCGATGTCGTCGAGGAGGCAGAGGCCGTCAATCTACTGGTTACCGAGCTAGGCAGCGCATCTAGAGCCGCGGTCAAACTGGGAAAGTCCGAAGGCTGGATTTCTCAAAGGCGCGCTCTGCTAAAACTTGAACCTGAGCTGCGCGAGAAACTCCGATCGGGCGACCTCGCAATACGCGATGCACGGGAACTCGCTCAGATTCCATCGGTTGAGCAGGTGGCAGCTTGGTCGTCGCGACAAGAGAAGCAGCCGGGTCCGGGCATCAAAGGGAAGCGACCCCGGCCCGGCGATAGTGACCGACAAAACGGATCACGTACGACTTCCGCCATCCGCGCTCTGACGAAACTCAAGAGCAATCCGCAAGCAGTTGCGACTGCGATCAGGGAAGCGCTCAGCGAAGACGACGTGCAGAAGCTGGTAAGGATGCTGCAGGACGTCTGATCCAGCTGAGATAGCGGCAGCCCCCGGCGGATACCAGCGTTCCCGTCGGGGGCTGTTTCCTGTCCGGACCGGCTCTTGGACCAGGGGAGTGTCGGACGCAGCCCGGCCAACCCCATGCGCGCCCTGGATCAATACCTTCAGGAATCACGGCGTCTAAACGGACACGAAAATTTGGAAGATTTCGAACTCAGCATAGTCACCCTAGATTTTATAGATATCGGCCACGTAAATTGCATTTTCCGCACCGTCTTGGCTGAAACGCCATTTCAGCACAGTTTTCGCTCCGCAGCTCTGTCGGTGACCTGCGCTAGGCTGCCGCTATGGACTTCCGGCCAGGCAAAACACCCGCGGTGAGCACATCGGTCGGCCGTGTGGAACTTGCAACTGCGGCCGTGGAGCCAGAGATCCCACCTGCCATCGCGAAGCGGATCGCGAGAGCGGTGGAATCTTCGCGGTCGGAGGGGACGCGGCGCACCTACGCCGCCGGGTGGCGACGCTTCGCCGGCTGGTGCGAACGCGAGGGACATGCCGCATTGCCGGCGCACCCGGTCACCGTTGCCGCGTATCTCGTCGACGCCGCCGATACCCGCACCGAAGCGGGGGAGCGGTCCTACGCCGTCTCTACCTTCGGAACCTGGATCGCGGCGATCAACCACCAGCACCGCACCACCGGACACCTCTCCCCGTCCGCACACGAACTCGTCACCGCCACCCTGTCCGGGATACGCCGGGAGTACGCCGCCGCGGGGGACCGAGCCCGCACCCCGCGAGACCCGTTGCTTGTCGATGACATCAAACTCCTTGTCGAGACGGCACGGAAGCGGTGTCGCGGGTGGGCCGACGAGGTCCTCGAACGCCGTGACTCGGCAATTCTGCTCCTCGGCTTCGCCGGCGCATACCGCCGGAGCGAGTTGTCGGAGATGGTGTGTGGGGACGTCACTGTGCATCGGTACGACGGCCTCCACATCCGGTTGCGGAAGTCGAAGACCGACCAAGAGGGCAGAGGAGCGGTGAAAGCGCTGCCGTACACCGACTCTCACGAGACCTGCCCGCCATGCGCGTACGTTCGCTGGGTCCAGATCGTCGGCGCATTCGACGTCGGCGGCAGGCCGTCGGTGATTAGGCTGCTCCGTAAGCGGGAGTTGTTCGACGCGCACGTGTGCCGTGGGGGAGTACCTCGCACCGCCGCTCGCGCGCCGCTGTTTCGCGCCATCGCCAAGAACGGAAACCTGGGGGACACTCCGTTGTCCGGAGCAGCAATCCACCAGACCATCCGTCGCCGTGCTGACCACGCGGGCTTCGACCCAACCGCTCTCGCCAAGCTCGGAGGTCATTCCCTGCGCGCTGGGTTTGTCACACAGGGCACCCGCAACGGTGCCGACGGATCCGCCATCGCCCGCCAAACCGGCCACGCCAGCCTCGACTCGGTCGAGGTGTACCGCCGCGAGCACACCCCACTCGTTGGGAATGCCGTCAACGACATCGGCTTATAGCCAGTCTGCCTGGAGGTGACGGTCTCGCGACCCCTAAAGCCGCCGGGTCGCCCTCGTTGATTCGCAACACGTACGTGCTCGCAATTTCGTTGTCGCCTGTCAGAGGCTTTGGAGTCACGGGCTCCATCGCATAGTTAGAACTGTCGGTGCCCAGCTGTAGCCTCCTGGTGAGAAACCGGGAGCAGATATGAACCTTGTAGAACGCCAAGCGATTCTTCGTCGTTGGGTGATGCCGTCGAGCGATTACGAGAAGGACAAGCAGGACCGCGCCCTACGGATGGTCAAGAGCGCCATTGACGCGTGGCCGGCCTTCAATGGCGTGTCGTACCACATCTACGCGAAAGGCTCCTACGCCAACAACACGAACGTCCGCCTCGACAGTGATGTCGACATCGCGGTGCAAAACCGAGAGTGCCTTTACTACGAGTACAACGGCTGCGAGCAACCGTCGAGTGAAGGGACCCCTACATATGACGGCGATTGGACACCGCCACTCTGGCGCGCCGAAATCTTGGCGGCGCTAGATGCAAAATTCCCAGGCGAGGTTTCCGGGTCCGGAGTCGTCGCCATCACCATCGACGAGCACGACGGCACCCGCCCCGACATAGACGTGGTCCCAAGTTTTGACTACGTCCGCTACGACTCGTCCGACCAAACCCGGCAGCATAGAGGCAGCAAGGTGTTCCCGAAAACTGGATCGCCCATTGTCAACTACCCGCAACAGCAACTCGACCGCGGCACGGCCAAGAACGGACGGACCAACGGCCGATACAAGAGATTCGCACGTGCGCTGAAGAGTGCAGAGAACCAATTGGTCGCAGACGGCACCATCAGCGACCTGCCGTCCTACTTCATGGAGTGTCTTATCTGGAATGTGCAGGACGAGATAGTCACGGGTGGGTCGGATCTCAGCGCCGGGTTCAAGTCCGTGCTCGTGTGGCTGTGGAACGGATTGAAGGAAGAGAACTACGTGCGGACAGACTGGGAAGAACCGAACGGGTTGAAGTATCTCTTCCACCCCGGAGCCAAATGGACTCCGGGCGATGCACGTGAACTCGTGCTCGCGACCTGGCAGTACCTGGACTACTAATGTCTAAGGACCAAGCTCGGCTTGTCCGGATCGTCGCCGTTGCAGTCAGCGCGGTTTGGGGCGCTGGGCTTTACCTCAGCGGCGTCGATATCGATGACTCGATGCGACGACTTCTCGCCTACATTCCGTCCGCCTCCGTGTTACTCGCTGTCGCTTTCGACCTCTGGATCTGGAAGTGGCCAGGCGTTCATATATTGGTAGGGCGACCACGTATGGACGGAACCTGGCGCACGACCATCCGGCCGCACCAGAAGAGTCGAATTCCGAAGGGTGGGAACTGGGGGCCGATCACAAGCGCTGTGGTCGTTGAGCAGACGTTCTGGACGATCAGCGTGCGACTGCTGACGGCCGAGAGTTCTTCGATGTCGGAGATCGCATCATTGCGCAACCACGGCGAAAGCAAAGAGCAAACGCTGCTGACCTACACGTACCGAAACGAGCCGCGGGCGGAACACCGCCCGCGGAGCGCTCCGCACCGAGGGGCATGTGAGTTCACTGTCGTCGGAAGACTCCCCAAGTACATCACCGGCACGTATTGGACCGACCGCTTTACGGTCGGAGATATGGACCTGACCTACGTCGACCGAAAGAAGGACCGCCAATCGCTGGCGGATCTACCCCTGTCCTGACTAAACCTGAATGCACCGATTCAGCGACGGTCGGCCGCACGCTCTAAACACGAAATGCCCTGCCGTAGTGAGAGAATTGTTCTTGTCTAGGGAACATTTCAACCACGACGAAGGGCATCTCGCAGATGCAACTATCCCACACCCGACCCGTCGCTGCCGCATCCTTCGACGACCCCAACCTGGTATCCGCGGGCGGGTTGGTGCCGGTGATGGCGTTGGCGCAGCGATCAGGCCTGCTCACGCTCTCCGATGACCATCTGTCGGTTCCGGGCGACACGGGATCCAACGCAGGCCGCAAGATCGGATCTCTGGTCGCGGGCATGGTCGCGGGTGCGGACAGTATCTCCGACATGGCGATCCTGCGGCACGGCGCGATGCACATTCTGTTCGAGCGGCCCTACGCACCCTCGACCTTGGGATCGTTTCTGCGGCAGTTCCGGTTCGGTCACGTCCGCCAGCTCGACGCCGTCGCCTCCCGGCTACTGCTGGCACTGACAGAACGCACACCGCTGCTGGCAGGAATCGATACCGAACCGGTGATGATCGACATCGACGACTCCATCATCGAAGTCCACGGCCACAGTAAACAAGGATCCGGCTACGGTTACTCCGGCGTCCGAGGCCTGAACTCGGTGATCACCACCGTCACCACCAGCACGACCGCGCCGGTCATCACCGCCCAACGCCTCCGCAAAGGCGCCTGCGGGTCCTCTCGTGGTGCCGCACGCATGATCGCCGACACCCTCACCACCGTCGACCGACTCCGCGACGCAGTCACGAAAACCAACACAGACACCGACACCGTGGGCGCATCGCCGAAGCCGTTGTTGCGGGCGGACTCGGCGTATTTCGGATACCCCAGCATCGGTGCCGCGCTGCGCGGCGGCGCGGATGTCTCGATCACCACCGGATTGAACTCGGTGATCAAGACCGCGATCAGCTCGATCGCAGATGACGCGTGGACACCGATCCGATACACCAACTCGATTTACGACACCGACACCCAGCAATGGATTTCGGTCGCCGAGGTAGCGGAGATTCCGTTTACCGCGTTCGCGTCGCAGAAGAAAGCCCACCACACCCCCGGCCGGCTGATCGTGCGCCGCATCCCGGACCTGCGCCCGCGCACAGACCAAGGCCAGGGCGAGTTGTTCGACGTGTGGCGCTTCCACGCGTTCTTCACCACCACCGACCGCGCCGACCTCGACACCGTCGCCGCCGACCGAACCCATCGCCGCCACGCGATCATCGAACAGGTCCATGCCGACCTGAAGAACTCAGCCCTCGCCCACATGCCGTCGGGGAAGTTCTGCGCGAACGCGGCCTGGCTGGTCTGCGCGGTGATGGCGTTCAACCTCACCCGCGCCGCCGCGACACTGACCGGCGAATCGACACTCGCGAAGGCCACGACCGGGACCATCAGGCGCACATTGATTTCGGTGCCCGCCCGGATCGCCTACTCCGCGCGCAGACTCACCCTGCACCTACCGGAGAAGTGGGCCTGGGAAGCGAGCTGGAAGGCATTGTTCGACAGCATGTTCGGGCGAAACGCCCACATTCTCCCCTAACCGAGCAGTCCATACCCGCCCGCAACGCGAAAGACCCAGTGGAATAACCCGACCCCCGAGATCGGGCACCCGAACATGTCCACACCCGAGCCGATCCCGCACAACAATATTCACGGTCACACACTCAGCCCATCGGTGAATTCAGGCTAAAGGACACTTCGGCGGAGCCGTGCAAAAAGTTCGTCCCGTTAGACACTCGACACTCTGAATTGCCCCGAGTTTTCTTGCCGCTTCCACGCTTGCGACATCTCCGGTAGAGGGTCGATTCTTGACTGTAGTAGACCTGCTCGACCGACGGGCGCCGTCACGATCGCTTGCGTAGGTCAAGATGCGTTGACGGTGCGGTAACTGTCGTTGCAGACCCATCCGGTAGGTCATTGGTGGATCCGATTGCTCAGTTCGTCGTTGTGACGTCAGTTGCTCGGACGACGCCTTCAGACAGCACGGACTCGACTGTCTGCGGTAACGACTCGTCTTGCGAAGGTCTCAGGAGAAATGTGCGGCCTGTCAGCCTTATCTGTCGGGAGAGCACTATCCGTCGGCGTTGATCGCTTTGGCGATCTGCACACTGATTCGCTCGTCTGGTCCGACGTGCTGCGACGTAATTCACCCGGGCTAGCTCCTCAGCGTGACTGGA
>NZ_LVCV01000267.1 GCF_001647195.1 Rhodococcus sp. EPR-157
GATCGATACATCGAATGCTTTCACCAAAACAAAAAATTTCGGCACTGACATTCATCGACACACTGTTGAGTTCTCAAAGAACACGCACACACCATCGTCATGCTCTCGCATCGACTCCGGGGCTACACGCTCATTTCCCGTGCGAGGGATTTTCATCCTCGTCCGGGAGCGCCAGGTCGATCACCGTCTCACCGTGTGCCCCACACCTTGCGGTTTGGGCCGGTGTCCGTGTCGCTCTGACTCGACAAAAGTTACGCCAAGAAGAACTCCTTCGCAAATCGCCTGGTCAGCGCGCCACGTCAGTTAACAACGGACGCTGCACGGTTTGAGCCGGAGGCTTACGGTGGGTCCATGTTGCTTTCGCCGCGCTACGGGACGGGTTCTCTTGCCGATGTCGTGCCCTCGGTTCTCTCCTACTTGGGTGTCGACTCGGAGACCGACCGACTCGGCTTGAACCTCCATGGCGCACTGAGGGTGTGTGTCCTGATGATCGATGGGCTCGGAAGCGAACAGCTCGCGGCGCACCCCGAGCACGCTCCGTTCCTGACTGCGCACACTGCAGCGCCCATTTCCGCCGGCTTCCCCAGTACGACGGCTACCAGTCTGAGTTCTCTGGGCACTGGGCTGCCGCCCGGCGAACACGGAGTCGTCGGATACTCGGTCGCCATCCCGGGTCACAAGAGACTCATGAACAGTCTGCAGTGGAAGCTGCAGGGCGCCAGTTCCGACGATCTGCCCCTCGAGTTGGTTCCCGAACGGTTTCAGCCGATACCAACGGCATTCGAACGCGCTCGCGATGCGGGTGTCGACGTCGTGCACATAGGTCCGTCCATGCAGAACGGATCAGGCTTGACTCGTGCGTCACTCCGCGGCGCGGAATTCCGTGCGTCGATCTCGTTGGCCGACCTCGCTGCGGAGACCACGATCGCGCTCGAGCCCACCGGCCCGACGCTCGTGTACGCCTATCACGGAGACCTCGACCTCGTCGGGCATGTTCGAGGTCCGGATTCCCTCGCGTCGCGACTGCACCTTCGTCATGTCGATCTCATGGCCGAGTCCATCGCGGCTCGGCTTCCCGAGGATGGCGCACTTGTCGTAGTCGCCGACCACGGAATGGTCCAGATCGAACGCCGCTTCGACTACGACACCATCCCGGAGTTGCGAGATGGAGTTCGCTTGCTCGGCGGCGAACCACGAATGCGATACCTCTACATCCGCGACCGCAGCGTCGACGACGTCGAGGCGACCTGGAGCGAGTTGCTGAACGGTCGCTTCACGATGGTGCGAAAAGACGATGCAATCGAACGGGGATGGTTCGGCCCGACGGTCACATCCGGCGCCTATGAGCGAATCGGAGATCTCTTGGCCCTTGCCGAGGACTCCTCCGCGGTGATCAGAAGCCAAGCCGAATCGACCGCGTCGGCCTTGAACGGGCACCACGGCTCGCTGACCTCCGCCGAACTGCTCGTTCCGGCCACTGTCTTTCGACCACATCGATGACGATGTCCCGACTTGTCGGTACCTCGAGCTAACTTCTCTTCGATCGCGTGTTCGAATCTGCACTGAAACGGGGAAGCAATGGCGATGTTCGAGGGAACGAGTCTGGACGACGAGACCGACCGCGATTGGAGGGTGTTCTCCGCCGAGCTCGCGGATCATCTGGCGTCGGACAACTCAGGAGCGGAGACGTCCATCTCCCCCGACTTTCAACCGGACAAGTCGGTAGAGCGTGGAATGGTCATCAGTTCGACCGGCCACGGGACCTTTGTCTGCGCAGCATCCGGTCTGCAGTCACCCCCAGCGCCATGGAAGCACTCCGGCGACATTCACACACTCGAAGAAGCCAAGGCATGGGTGGACAAATTCGCAGCAGCCATCGTGACCGAGATCCGCCATACCTGGAATGTGCCACACCCGTCGTTCCTGGCCGGTCAGGTCGAAGAGTCCCCTCGCGACGTTCAATACAGTGTCGACCCGTCGAGCCGAACCGTTCACTCGACCGAGTCGCAACTGGCTGATTCCGTCGAGGCCGCGGTACGCGCGGTGCCGGACGTCGACGTGCATGCCTCCGGCGATGGCAGCTACCGCATCACCATGGGATCCATTGCTGCGTACCTCTACGTAGCCAGCTCCGACGAAGTGAGAATTCACGCCCCCATCGTCGAACGAATTGCCGGCCGGACGCGTGCTGCCGAAGTAGTCGCCGATCTCAACCGTCGGTATCCGCGCTTGAAGTTTCTGCTTGTGGAAGATCGTGTCCACGCCGCATTGAGCATCGACGCCAACCCGTTCCTTCCACAACACGCGGTCAATGCCATTACCAGGTTGGCCGCATTCGTCGGAGGCGTCGACGACGCGTTCGCCGAGAACCTCGGAGGTGTCGTCGCGGCCGCGCGCCTGGCCCACTCCGACGAGGCCGACACCACGGAGGCAATTACGGAAGTTGCCGTAGACGAGGACGTACCGGGGCAATTGATGACGCTGCTGGAGATCGACGCCCAATCCGGTGGCGCCGTCGACGCCGAAGACGTCGTCGCCGTGTGCGGAGCCGACCGCGCCAAGATCACGAGCTACGAGACGTTCTGCTCGGAACAAGCCCAGTCGTGGCGGGACTACGCACAGGAAGCACTTCAGCGGGGCGAGTCTCAGACTGCGGCCGAATGCGAAGCCGAGGCCGTGCCGTGGGATCGAATTGTCCGGGCGCTACGACAGGCATTGCGCACCGATGGATTCGTCGACAACGCCTGACCCGCGGTCCCGGAAGACGGCGGCCGCCCCCGACCGGAATTGACCAGGGGCGGGCCGCGGTCGCGGTGGGTCCGGGCCGATGTCGACCGACTGGCCGAATCAGACTATGGCGACCGCATCGATTTCGACCAGCATCTCCTCACGAGGAAGACCGGTGAACACAGTTGTGCGACTGGGCAATACGTCGCCCTTGGTGTGCTTGTTCACGAACTCTCCGTACGCATCGTTCATGACGGAGAAGTCTTCTCGTTTGGTGAGGTAGACGCGAAGCATCACGACATCGTCGAACGTGGCACCGCTGGCCTCCACGATCGCACGAACGTTCTCCAACGTCCGAGTGGTCTGCGCTGCAACGTCGCCCGGGTACAGGTACTCGCTCGTCACCGGATCGACCGGACCTTGGCCCGATACCTGCACGAACGGCCCCTTGCGCACACCCTGCGAGAACGTGTGGGCGGGCGCGGGCGCCCCATCGGTACGGACTGCAAACTTTTCGCTCATTGTTTTCCTTTTCTACGAGGTTTCGCCCGGCTACAACTGGGTTTCACTGCCCGGCTTCCATCCGAGGTCTGCTGAAATAGCTGCCGCAACATCGACGATCTCGGGCAGTGTTCCGAGTACCTGCGCGTGATCGAGAAGCATGTCCGGTACCGACATCGACACAGCGGCGACGGTTTCGCCCGTTCCGTTGCGAATCGGTACTCCCACGCAGTTCACGAACGACTCGTGCTCCTCGTGGTCCTCGGCAAAACCCTGGTCCGCTACGAGCTGCAACTCGGCGAGATAGCGCTCGGGCGTATCGATCGTCCGTTCGGTGAAGCGCGAATACTCGATCCGGTGAGCGATGTCGATCTGCTCCGCTCGCGGTCTCGCCGACACCAGCACTTTGCCGACAGCTGTGCAGTGCAGTGGGGCAGGTTTGCCGATCCGCGAATACATGCGGACGCTCTGCGTGGCATCGAACTTGTCGATGTACACGGCTTCGCCGGATTCGAACGTAGCTAGATGGATCGTTTGACCGGTCGAGATGTTGAGTGCAGCCAGATGTGGTCTGGCCACAGTCCTGACGTCCCGCTGTTCGAGCGCTCGGTTCGCGAGTTCGAAAAACCGAGAACCGAGGACGTACTTGTGCTCGGCGTCGTGCTGCACGAACCTGTCGGCCTCCATGGTTCGCAACAGACGAAGGACTGTCGTCTTGTGAACGTCCAGAGCAGTCGCTAGTTGATCGAGCGAACGCGTCTCCTCGCCGAGCATGCCGAGGATGACGAGTGCCCGGGACAGGCTCTGGCTCATGCCGTCACCAGATCCGTGAAGCGCACGGCATTCCACTCGGTGTCGGAAAGTCCGAGTGCTGTATCGAGTCTCGACGAACTGAGAATTTCGGCTACATCACCGTGCGCGGTAAGCGCACTTGCCGCGCACAGATGCCCGAGCCGCACACGCTTCACCGGCGAGAGGCCCTGGAGCAATCCGGCAAGGTAGCCACCGGCGAACGCGTCACCTGCGCCGATCTTCTCCACGACGTCGAGTTTCAGGGCTGGGACGTCGACGCGGGAGGAGCCGTCGAACGCGGTCACGACATGAGCGTCGTTCTTCACCACCAAGTGGTGCGGTTCGGCGAATTCAGCGCGGAGGGCCGCCGGGTCGTCGATTCCGAAGACATCGTTCGCTTCGTCGGCGCCCATCAGCACGACATTGCTTCCACGGACGTGCTCGGCAAGAATTTGCGATGCTTCTGCAATCCTGTTGCCCCACAGCGGAGGGCGAAAGTTCAGGTCGAAGCTGACGGTCGACTCGGAGTCCAGCAAAGCTCGCGTCATCGACTCTGCTGACGGCGAGAGCGCAACCGTGATTCCCGAGAAATGAACGATCTCAGCGGCATCGACCAACCCAGAGGGAAGATCTTCGGCCGACAACGCACTGGCCGCCGACCCTGCACGAAAGTAGGTCATCTTGCTCTCGCCACGCGGCAGGTCTCGCCCGACACCTGTTCCGCCGCCACGTTCCTTGACATACATGCCGGTCGGTCGCGCGGGGTCGACAACCACTGCGGAGACATCGACCCCGGCGTCGTCGAGCTGTGCGAGCAAATAGCGGCCGAAACCGTCGTCACCAACCCGTGATATCCACGACGCGGACACTCCGAGCTGCGCGAGAACGCGAGCGACGTTGGCTTCGGCGCCGCCGGCCGACCGGGAGAACGACTCGGAATCTTCGAGCGCACCGGGCTCGGCTACGAGCACTACGAGCCCCTCTCCTACGCATACCGCGCGAGGCGATGAGTACAAGAGATCTCCTTCGAATGCTTGCGAGCGTGCCCTGTTGGATGCACACTACTAACCATAGACATTTTACGCAACGCACGTTGCAAAATACGCAACGTGCATGCGCACTCAGCTTGGAGGCCTTCACCTTGATCGACTCTCGCACCATCAGTGCTCTCCGGACGCTCACGATCGGCCCGGAACACAAGTCGCTACCCCCGCAGGCGTGGGGACGGTCGATCGAGGACTTCGTTGCCGAGAAGCCGTCCGTAGACCTGTTTCAGACTCCGCTGCTGACTCTGGACCGCAGGCGGATCGACCACAACCTTTCCGTGATGGCCACCTGGGCAACCGAGGCCGGGGTCGAACTTGCTCCCCACGGGAAGACCACGATGGCCCCCGCACTGTGGAAGCGACAGCTCGATTCCGGTTCGTGGGCAATCACTTTGGCGACCATCTGGCAAGTGCAGGTAGCGCGCAGCTTCGGCGTCGAACGCATCATGTTGGCGAACGCGCTGGTCGACCCGGTCGGACTGAAGTGGCTGGCACTCGAACTCGCGCATCATCCCGAGTTCGAATTCTACTGTTGGGCAGACGGTCCGGACACGATCGATGCGATGAACAGGGCCCTTGCCGCCGCCGGTGCCACCAGAAAGGTCAACGTCATCGTCGAACTCGGTGGTGAACACGGCCGTACCGGCGCGCGCACCACCGTCGCCGCCCGCGCGGTCGCCGACGCGATCACCGCGTCTCAGTACCTCGCACTTGCCGGCGTCGGCGGCTACGAAGGCGCGCTCAGTCACGACCGCTCCGAGTCGGGTCTGACTGCAGTATCCGGCTACCTCGACACCGTCGCAGACTTTCACCGCGAGCTCGATTCCGCGGGCCTCTACGGTGACCACGCCGTCGTCACCGCTGGCGGAAGTGCCTACCAAGACCTCGTCGTCGACCATCTGGCCGGTCTCGCCGACGAGAACGGAAGCCGCGGTGTCGCAACATCGGTCGTGCTGCGATCCGGGGCGTACATCATCCACGACGACGGCTTCTACTCACAGATTTCGCCGATGATTCCGAGCCGATCGGAGCATCCGCTCGAGGCGGCGATGCACGGATGGGCGCGTGTGGTGTCCCGGCCGGAATCGGGACTTGCTCTTCTCGACGCCGGAAAACGCGATCTCCCCTACGACGAGGGCCTACCCGTTCCTCAGTCGGTCGAGGGTGAGGTCACCGCCCTCAACGACCAACACTCGTTCCTGCGATTCCCACCCAATGACTCCACCGCGCCGATAGGAACCGTTGTTCGCCTTGGCCTCTCGCATCCATGCACAGCTTTCGACAAGTGGCGTCTCATCCCCGTGATCGACGACGCCGACTCCGACGATCCCCGCGTCGTGGACCTGATACACACCTTCTTCTAGGACGACGACATGACAATATTGATTCGCGGCGCCGACGTCGTCGATGGAACCGGATCCCCGCGGCTGCGTCGCGATGTGCTGCTGGACGGCGGCCGGATCGCAGCTGTCACCGAAGCAGGCGTCCTCGACGGCGCCGACCGGATCATCGACATCGAACCCGGCCACGTTCTCTCCCCGGGCTTCATCGACATGCACGCGCACTCCGACCTTCGCCTGCTCACCGACCCCGGCCACTTCCCCAAGATCAGTCAGGGCGTGACGACCGAAGTCATCGGACAGGACGGAATCGCGTACGCCCCCATCGACGACGCCACCCTCGACATCGTCCGTCGTCAAATCGCTGGCTGGAACGGCAACCCCTCCGACCTGGACTTTTCGTGGCGTTCCGTCGCCGAGTACCTGACGCGCCTGGATCGAGGCATCACTCCCAACGCTGCATACCTGGTGCCGCAGGGCACGCTGCGGTACTTGGCCGTCGGCGGTGATCAGCGGCCTGCGACGCTGCGTGAGATCTCGCGCATGCAGGAACTACTGGCGGAAGGTCTGAGTGAGGGCGCAGTCGGGATGTCCAGCGGCCTGACGTACACGCCAGGAATGTATGCCGATACCAGCGAGCTGCGCGCGCTGTGCGAGGTGGTCGC
>NZ_LVCV01000268.1 GCF_001647195.1 Rhodococcus sp. EPR-157
GATACCGGATGCGCGTTGCATCTGACGCACGCGACGATGAACTTCGGCGTGAACCGTGGCCGCGCAGGTGAATTCCTCGACAAGGTCGATGCCGCGATCGCCGACGGTTGCGACGTCACGCTGGACACGTACCCCTACCTGCCAGGCGCGACCACCCTGTCCGCGCTCCTGCCCAGTTGGGCGATGTCGGGCGGACCCGATCAGGCCCTCGCGCGGATGGAAGATCCGGCGATGCGGGCTCGTATCACTGCGGACGTCGATGTGAACGGGTCCGACGGCTGCCACGGCGTCACGGTGGAGTGGGAGACGATCCAGCTCAGCGGCGTCGCGAACTCGGACTTGGACCACTACGTCGGCCGGACCATGGTCGATATCGCTGCCGAGCGAGGCGAGTCACCGGTCGACGCCTTCTTCGACATTCTTCGACGCGATCAGCTCGCGACCACGATTCTGCAGCACGTCGGGCACGAAGAGAACGTGCGGGCCATCATGGCGCATCCGCGTCACATGGGTGGAAGCGACGCGATTTTGGTCGGCGAACGGCCACATCCCCGCGCCTGGGGCACGTTCCCGCGCTACCTCGGCCACTACGTCAGAGAGGAGAAGCTGCTCGGGCTCGAAGACTGCATCAATCATCTGACAGGTCGTCCTGCACAGCGTCTCGGCCTGAAGGACAGAGGGACGATCGGGGAAGGCAATGCAGCCGACCTCGTCCTGTTCGACCCCGACACCATCATCGACGCAGCCACCTTCGAGGTGCCGAAGCAACAGGCGATAGGAATCAGTCATGTCTTCGTCAACGGCGCCCTCGCCATCGACGAGGGTGCGCCCACCGGCAACCTCGCCGGTCACTCGTTGAGGTCCAACCGATGAGCGCACTGCAGACCATTCTCGTCGACCGAGCGCTGGCCGTCGTTCGTGCTCCGTCTATTTCCGATCCCGCAGCGCTGGCCGACGCCCTGGCTCGCGGCGGTATCAGGGCCGTCGAGCTGACGTTCACGACTCCGGGGGTCCTCGAGCTCCTGCGTGGCGCTGCCGATGCAGGGGCTGTGATCGGGGCGGGCACGGTGTTGACTGCCGAACAGGCCCGTGCCGCCATCGATGCGGGTGCACAATTCCTGGTCACCCCGGGACTTCGGCCCCGTGTCGCCGACATCGCCGCTGCCCGCGGGATTCCCGTCATGATGGGCGCACTCACTCCCTCCGAGGTCATGGACGCCATGGACCTCGGAGCGGCTGCGGTGAAGATCTTTCCCGCACGAGCGTTCGGCCCTTCCCACTTCAAGGACCTGTTGGGACCGCTGCCCGACGCGAAGCTCGTTCCCTCCGGCGGAGTCAACGCGTCCAACGCCGCGGACTTCCTCGCACACGGCGCCGTCGCCGTCACTGCGGGTACCGACGTCGTGTCCCCTGCCTCGGTCGCGGCGAGCGATTGGGACGATATCGCCTCACGCGCACAAGTTTTCGTCGAATCCATGGGCCCAGTGCCCGCATCGAAAGGCAACACATGACTACCGCTGTCGACTGGCTCAGGACATCCACCCCTGGCCTTCTCGTGCTGTGTGGCTTTGCCATCGCAGTACTTCTGGTCGTCATCATCAAGATCAAGCTCGAACCCTTCATTGCGCTGCTGATCGTCGGACTCGGCCTCGCTCTGGCAGCAGGACTGCCGGTGTCGGAAATCGTCGGAACCGCGATCAAGAGCAACGAATCCCTCCTCGAGGTGGGCTTCGGCGGCATCCTCGGCCATATCGCCGTGATCATCGGTCTCGGCACAGTTCTCGGCGCAATTCTCGAACGCTCCGGTGGCGCACAGGCTTTGACGTCCAAATTGCTCGGCGTCTTCGGCGATCGCGGCGCACCGATCGCCATGGGCCTGCTCGGGTTGATCTTCGGCATCCCGGTGTTCTTCGACATCGGCATCTTCGTACTCGCACCGCTCGTCTACGTGGCCGCCCGGCAGGGCGGAAAGTCGCTCGTTCTGTACGCATTGCCGATGCTGGCCGGCCTGTCCATGACACACGCATTTCTTCCGCCACACCCAGGCCCCGTCGCGCTCGGTGGGCTCCTCGAGGTCAACCTCGGCTGGCTGATTCTCATGGGATTCGTCTGCGGCATACCAGGATTCATCGCTGCGGGTCTGGTGTGGGGCAACTGGATCGGAAAGCGCGTGATCGTAGACGTGCCGGACGATTTCATCAACGAAGCAGACGACGACGAGCCGACCGGTGGCACCGCCGTCGCAACCAAGCGAGCAGTCGTCACCACTCCCCCGTCGGTCGGGCTCATCGGCGCCATCATCGCGGTTCCGCTCGTGCTGATTCTCGGCGCGACGTTCGGCAGCATTCTGCTCGATCCCGGCAACCTCCTCGAGGTGCTGACTTTCCTCGGAACGCCGGCCGTCGCATTGCTGATCGCCGTTCTGATCGCGTTCTACGTCCTCGGCATCAGACGTGGGTCGACGGTGCAACAGCTGAGCACGTTGACCGGCGAATCGCTGCGCCCGGTCGGGATGTTGCTACTCGTCGTCGGTGCAGGCGCATTCTTCGGAAAAGTTATCTCTGCAACGGGAATCGGCACCGCGCTCGCCGATGCCATGGCCGCCGCAGGTTTGCCGATCATCGTGCTGGCCTACGTCATCAGCTGCGCCCTCCGCATCGCGCAGGGTTCGGCGACGGTCGCAATCGTGACCACCGGCGGAATCGTCGGACCCCTCGTCGCGGCTCAGGACTACTCGCCGATGGCGACGGCACTCATCGCGATGTCCATCGCCGCCGGCTCGATCATCTTGAGCCACGTCAACGACGGTGGCTTCTGGATCATTGCAAAGTTCTTCAACATGACCGTCAAACAGACCCTGCAGACGTGGACTGTGCTCGAAACAATCCTGTCCGTGGTCAGCTTCGCCGTGGCGGCGGTGCTGTTCGCTATCGTCGCGTAGTCGATCGGGACTGTCGATCGGGACTGTCGATCAGCTGTGGCCGAGCTGGTCACCGACGAAATGCGTGTTGTCCGCGGACAACTCGCGGTGACCGGCTCGTGCTACCAAAGCGTCGATCCTCCCATCGAGGCTGTGGGCCTTCTCCATGACGTCCAGCGTCCTGAGATCTCCCTCTGCGCGGGTGACCAGATCCGCAACTCGAACCACCGCGGCCACCCGCTCGATGAGTTGCGTCCACACCGTGTCGAGGGCCACCCGGCGGCTGGCGACCTGAGCGCGGGTGGCGTCGTCGAACATCATCGCGGCGATGCCGTCGAGCTCGTCGTCGATCTCGCGCAGAGAATTCACGTCCACTGCGACCTGGGTCAGTTCGTCCGTCAGGTCCAGCTGAGTGCGTTGGACGAGAAAGTGCTCGGACCGCCAGGCCGGTGAGGCATACACCTGATCGAACGACGATCCGGCAAGAAAGAGCATCGTCTCGTAGCGGTCGCTGAATGTGAAGTCCTGACGGTCCGCGAAGCCAGCCATCGCGGTCGCCGCCCGATCTCCGATTTCCTCGAACACAGTGTTCTTCGCGACCTCCGATACACGGCCGGCTGCAGAGTCGAGCAACGACAGCCCGGTCCGTTCGATGACCGTCCCGGATTCCTGTTTCGGCACGGGAGTGTGCAACAGCGCGTCGAACAGCGCATCGCGCTGGTCGAGATCGAGGTGGAGACCATCGCGGCGATCTCGCCGGACTGCGCGCACCCCGGTCGCGTAATGGCTGGTGGACATCACCATCGTGGTACGCAGATGATCCAGACGCTTCCCGAGCTCCGCGGCCCGAACCCGATAGACGAGCGCGGACCCGGGCTTGTTCTTGGTGTCCTTGGCGAGCCATCGCCGTCGCTCGTCCTCGAGCACACGAAGTGCACTGAAACCGCCGACGGACGGCAACGTTTTACCTGCTCGGCGCCGTGCCGCCAGGGCAGTCCTCGTCGGTTCGTCGAGTCTGCCCGCAGCGATAGCGATCGCAGCGGCGTCGGACAGCAACGGCCGACGCCCGTCCAGGCGGGCGCGTTCGCACCCCCGGCGGACGCGTTCTTCGACGCGCTCGCGGTCGGTACCGATCTCCAGGTGTTCGGACATGTTCAGCTCCTCGGCCGTGTCTGCGCTCCACTCTCCCAGAATTCGCTACGGCGTGACGCGGGCATTGGTATATCGTTACTTCAGGCAAGTACGAGTCGAGTCCGGCTCCGAATACCTGATATGGCTCGAACACACCCTGACCCGTGCGCAGAGCCTCCTGGCAGTTCGGTCCAGACGCTCGGTCGCGATTGTTGGCAGCATCACACCACCAAATGGTTGGCCCAGCGCACAACACTGGGCATGTTGGTAAAGGCCACGAAACATCGTTGACACATAGAGCGACCGTGTAACAGTTCTGAGAGGCAAAACGAATCACTCCTCAGGACGCGAACAAAAGGAGACGATGTGACTTTGCAGATTGATTCGCTCGCCATCAGCGCCGACGAAGCACCAACACACGACGTACAGATCGACCAGCTCCACGAGCAGGTCGCCACACTCGACGCCGATATCCTCGGCGCTATCGAGCTCCGCACCCAGCTGGTACGCAGACTTGCTGCCGCCACCAGC
The DNA here is from genome assembly GCF_001647195.1 of Rhodococcus sp. EPR-157. Classification (GTDB taxonomy): domain Bacteria; phylum Actinomycetota; class Actinomycetes; order Mycobacteriales; family Mycobacteriaceae; genus Rhodococcoides. Next base: position 4,583 of record NZ_LVCV01000268.1, read on the forward strand.
GACGCAGCAATCACGGCAGAATCGAACACATTCGAAGAACTGGGTTCCGACGGCTCGACGTTCGCGAGAATGCTCGCCCGTATCGCCTCGGCTACCCGCTAGAGAGTTACGTCCCCCTCCTTCGTGTGCGCGAGGCCCCGACCAGAGCATCTGGTCGGGGCCTCGTCGCGTCACGAACCGGAACGGGCGAGAAGACCTCCGGTTGGCGATGACTTTCGGCTCGGGGCACGGTCTTCATGTTCGAGCCCCACAGAGGGTTCGACCCGACTGCTCATCCCACTGATGGAGAAAATCATGCCAAGAATGCTCTTCGCCAACATGCCGGTCAAAGACATCACCGCAACCCGTGCGTTCTTCGCCGAGCTGGGCTTCGAGTTCAACGACGTGTTCAGCGACGAAAACTGTGTGTCGATGGTCATCAGCGAGCAGGCGACCGTCATGTTCTTGTCCGAGTCACGGTTCAAGGACTTCATCTCCGACAGCATCACCGACACCACGCAGTCCCGCGAGGTGCTGATGTGCGTCAGCGCCGACAGTAGGGACGAGGTCGACTCTCTCGTCGACTCGGCCATCGCAGCGGGGGGATCGCCGTGGATGGAGCCCCAGGATCATGGATTCATGTATGGCCGTGCATTCCGCGATCTCGACAGCCACGTCTGGGAAGTGATGTGGATGGACCCGTCCGCGGTAACGCCCGACTCCGCAGAATGATCGGGCCGGAGTCACCGTCGATCTAGGGGCCGCTCGGGTTCGGCAGCGACGGCCGAACCCGAGGCGCTCACAGTCGATCCGGTAGGCCGAACCTCTCGAACAGTCGCAGATCGAAGAAGCAGGCCACGTGGGCGACGCCGGCTTCTCTGACGTCGACGACGTGCAACTGGAACGCTTCGTGGACACCCTCCTCGTTTCGCATGTACAGCCCGTAAGCCGGTTGCCCGTTGGCCGAGGTAGCGACCATCCGCATGTCACCAGCCTTGGAGGCCGGGCAATTGCCGCGAATGAGGGTTCCGATTGTTTCTGCTCCCTGGTACCAACCCTCGAACGGCGGCATCTCCCATACGGCGTCCTCGGTGAACAGCTGCACGAGTTGTTCGATGTCGTACCGCTCGAAGCTATCGACGTACTTCGCCAGTAACTCGCGCGTTTCGGCCGCAGCAGGCTCGACGACATCGTCCTCGGATGGTGTGATCTCGTCGAGTTGCGCGCGGGCGCGCTGCAGGAGGCTGTTGACCGCCGTCGTGGTCGTAGCCAGCGCCTCGGCCACTTCCGACGCTTTCCACTGCAGAACTTCCCGCATCAACAGGGCAGCGCGTTGCCTCGCCGAGAGGTGCTGGAGCGCCGCGACGAAAGCAAGGCGAATCGACTCTCTCCCGACGACGATCGCAGCCGGATCGTCCGCATCGGTGAGCTCCGCATCGGCGATCGGCTCCAGCCACGCGATTTCGTGTCTCGTCACCAAATCGTCGGTGGGATCCGAACTCGGGGCGCCCAGTCCGGTGGGCAGCGGGCGCTTGGCCTTGCCTTCCAGAGCGGTCAGGCAAGTATTGGTCGCAATTCGGTACAGCCAGGTCCGCATCGACGACCTGCCTTCGAATTTGCTGTAGCCCCGCCACGCACGAATGTAGGTCTCCTGGACCAAGTCCTCTGCGTCATGGATCGATCCCGTCATGCGGTAGCAGTGCGCGAGTAGCTCCCGTCTGTAGGGATCGAACTGCGCTACGAATGCGTCGCCCTCTGCGACCGTGGCCGTCATGCTTCAAGAGACTAATCCCACATACCGACCGATGTGCGACGGTTCGACCACCTACGGAACGGTCCACGCGGACACCGCCGCCCGGTTGACGCTGATCGACGTTGCACTGCGCTAGCCTTCGGCTACATATCCACAGTCCGTTTTCGATCGGAGACTCCAG
>NZ_LVCV01000269.1 GCF_001647195.1 Rhodococcus sp. EPR-157
CCAGAACTTCCTGGAGACCATCGCCGACGAGATCCTCGACAACGTCGATCGCGACCGACTCAATGCCCAGTCCGCACGGATCAAAGACCCGATCAGGGCTGCAGACAAGCTCCGGCGCAAGATCGCCGAAGGCCGCATCACCGAGCCGACGAGTGTCGACGAAGTGGTCGACGCTCTCGGCGATCTGATCGGCATCAAAGTCCTGTGCAAGAGCCCGCGGGATCTCCACGCATTCGTGGACGCATTGGAGCGTGCCTGCCGTGACCCCAAGTGCTCGGTTCGGTTCGCCAAGGAACCGATGGACTATGTTGCGTTTCCCAAACCGAGCGGCTATCGCGCTTATCACGCTGTTCTGCTGGTCCGCGTCGCCACTCACCAGGGCGACCTCGACGTCAAGGTCGAGGTGCAGGTCAAGACCAGGCTTCAAGATGCCTGGGGTGAGCTGACGCACGAGGACATGTACAAACCCGGTGAAGCACTGAAGCCGACGAAAGCGCACGACGACTACGCGCGCCAGATGGCCGATCTGCTCCTTCAGGTCGACCGTATGGCCGACGATCTGGCCGCTCAGCTCGATTCACAGACGGCCGTGTCGAAGGACGCGGTGGCGCAACCGAGTCCGGTGCCGAAGGACTCGGAGATCATCTCGGCCAGGGTCACACGAACCGGCCCACGCTACGCACTGGCAGTCGGTCCCGACGGCCGACGTGGGTTGATCCCTGCACGGTCGGTCAAAGCAGTCATCGGGGCGAAGGATCGGATCGCGGTCGACGACTTCCTCGAGGTAGGGGACGTCGTTCAGGTAGTAGTCGAGGACACCGAAGATGCCTTGTACTACCACCTGTCCTCGCAACCGCGATCGAAGCGGCCACGCAAGAGACGCACCTGAACCGCTATCGGAGTACTAGGACATCTCCCGTCGCGACGTCTGCCGCGTCGGGACCCGACCATCGAAGTAACGAAGAAGCGACTCGTCCTGCGCATCCGGGTACCACCCTGGCGCGATGCGCACCTTCGCTCGACGTGCCGGCTGACGACGGGCACTGCCGATCAGCATCAGCACGAACCCCGCCAACACAGTGAAAGACGCCAGCGCAAGTATCCCGATGACAACGACTTGAAAAAGATCCATGCTCTGAAGTTCCCGCCCCTGCGAACCACTCGACTGATCGAACTCGGTTGATCGGTCCCCCCGGACCGAGTATCTGTCTTCGACGATCCTCACATATTCTCGTCCATCGCGAGTAGTCCGGCGCTTCCGCCGGATTCGTCGACTGTGCCGGTCTGCTCATCGGCGATGCCGGCCGTGCATATTCGGTGGCTCGGTTCGACGGTTTATACTTCGCGGTCATGGTGCTGGGTGCCACCAGCTACGACGGCTACTGCAAAGCGGGTACAGACATCGACGCACGACTGGAATCAGCCAAGCCCGCGAGAGCAGCCTCCAAGCGCTCACCGTGGAACCGGAAGAATCCGTACCAAGCGACGGTCCTGGCCAACAAGCGACTGTCGGGTCCCGAGTCGTCCAAGGAAGTGCGGCACTACGCATTCTCCCTCGGCGACAGCGGGCTCGCCTACGAAGCCGGTGACGGTCTCGGCGTCCGGCCTGTCAACAACCCCGAACTCGTCGACGCCCTTATCGGCCAACTTCGGGTAGAGCCGGATACGACGGTGACCGTCAAGGGCGTCGAGCAACGGCTCGACGAGTTGCTGACCCATTCCTACGAGATCGGCCTACCCTCGTTGGACCTCATCGAGGCCGTCGCAGAGCGCTCGGACGACGACGAACTCCAACACATCCTCGCGACCGGCAACCGCGAATCTCTCGACGCCTGGGTCTGGGGCAAGGACGTACTCGATGTCCTCGCCCTCGACGAGAAGCCGGCACTCGAACCGGCCGAGGTGCTCGAGCTCCTTCGCCCGTTGCAGCATCGCGTGTACTCGATCTCCTCCTCACCGCTCGCGCACGAGGGCTCGGTCCATCTCACGGTCTCGAGCGTGCGGTACCGGTCCGCCGAACGCGACCGAGGCGGCGTGTGCTCGACGTTCTTGGCCGACCGCGTCACCGAGGGAGAATCGGTCGGGGTATTTCTGTCGGCCAACAAGTCGTTCCGGCTACCGTCCGACGACGATGTTCCCGTGATCATGGTCGGACCCGGCACCGGTATCGCGCCGTTTCGCGCATTTCTTCACGAACGGCAGGCCCGCTCGGCCAAGGGCAGGAACTGGCTGTTCTTCGGCGACCGCCGCCGGGCCGACGACTACATCTACGGGGACGAACTGGACGATCTGTCCCGCGACGGTGTTCTCACCCGCCTCGACCTCGCGTTCTCCCGCGACCAGGCCGACAAGGTGTACGTCCAGCACCGGATGACCGAGAACGGCAAGGAACTGTATGCCTGGCTCGAAGAGGGCGCACACTTCTATGTGTGCGGTGACGCGACCCGCATGGCCAAGGATGTCGACGCGACACTGCACGAGGTGGTGGCAGAACACGGTGGTCTCGGACCCGACCAGGCCGAGGACTACGTGGCCGAACTGAAGAGCTCCAAGCGCTACCTGCGCGACGTGTACTGATCTCAGCGCATCCACATCGCGAGGTGCACCCTCGCCTCACGGACTTTGTCGGACCCAGCCGCTATCTTTCTGTTCGGCGGATAGATCCGGTGGTGTGGTCGAGAAGAGGAGCGCGCATGGGTGCTGCACGTGAGGACGGACTCGATGTCACGGGGTTCGGCATGCCGGGGTTCGATATGCCGGCGTTCGATGTCGCC
>NZ_LVCV01000270.1 GCF_001647195.1 Rhodococcus sp. EPR-157
CAGGCGTCCCGCGGGCAACGTGGCCAACGTCCGTATGTCGACCTGGTCGCAGTCGATGCGGAGGAGATCCTGGGAGTCGCGTCGCTTCCGTCGTACCTGTACCCGGATGCACCGGACGCCGACTCGGCCGACCGGCGACTGCACGGCCTCGGATGGTCGGAGCCAGGGAAACCGACCCCTGATGGGACGGTCATGGACTTCGTGCTCGATGCCGCCCCCGACGAATCGGACTACCTCGCCACAGTCGCTGTCGCCACGTTCCGAGAAGTCTGGAACATCCCGCACCCGTCGTTTCTGACCGCGTGGGCCGTCGGTCAGGGCGCGAACAACGACGGGCCGGTTTCACTGGCCCACGCCAGCACCTCGACCGAACACTCGACGGTGCCAGACCCTCCTATCGGGCTCCGCTCGCTGCACGCATGGTGCGAACTGGTCGGCGCCACGGTCGATCCGTCCACTGTGCACTCAGTCTGCGGCGAGGACGACTTCGACGATCTGCGTCGTCACGCAACTGCGCAAGGACACTACTGCGCGGCGAGGTCGATCCAGTACTCACGCGAGGGTTCACGGGCTGCAGCGCGAGTGTGGAGGCAGCAGGCACGATCATGGAACGACACGGCAGAAAGCCTTCGCAATGCTGCCGCGGTCAACCACAACTCCTCGTCACGGGATAATCGTCCGGCGAAGTCCGCTGGCGCGTAGAACCTGGCGGTCGACCCCTGCCCGCACGGCTTCCTCGGTCCCGATTATTCGGACGTGCTTCCGCGCCCGTGTGATCGCGGTGTACAGCAATTCGCGAGTAAGCAGCGAAGACGCGTGTTCGGGCAGCATCACCGACACGGTGTCGTACTGGCTGCCCTGGCTTCGGTGGATCGTCATCGCGTAGACCGTCTGCACAGAGGACAGCACGTTCGGATGCACGAGCAACGGCTGTGTACCACGCTGGAATGCAGCCATCAGCGAGCCACCTCCGGTGTCGACCACGACACCGGTGTCGCCGTTGTAGATTCGCGCCTCGTGATCGTTCGCCGTGACGAGCAACGGTTGCCCCGGATACCACTGAGCTGGGTCGAGAAACGCTCCCGACGACTCTCCTACCCACTCCATCGCGCGGCGTGCCCAGGTCTGCACTCCGTGAGGCCCTTGGCGGTGGGCGCACAGCAACCGGTGGGACTCGAGACCCTCGAGAGCTCGAGCTGCGTGGCCTTCCTTGGCTGCTGCGGTCACCGTGGTTGCCGTCGTCAGGATGTCGCGGTGAAGTGCGGTGAGGTCCGTCGGCGAATGGAAGGACAATTCGTCGTGGTCTCCCTGCAGCAGATCCATCACACGATCCGAACGGCCGTCCCGAACGGCGATGGCCAGTTCGGCTATCGTTCCTCCGAAACGCCGTCCCCGGCTGAGGCGCACGACGCCACTGCCGAGTCGTTCCCGTTCCGCGGGTGACAATGCGGCCTCGTTCGGATCGTCGTGCGCGTCGAGGTCGGTGACGATCAATGCCTCGAGTTCGGGGTTCGGTGCGCTGCGCACAGGTCGCGCTACCAGATCCGCGAGTACCGCGCCGGCGTCGACGGACGTCAGCTGATCGGGGTCACCGACCAGTATCAGTCGGGTCTCCGGACGGACGGCCTCGAGCAACCGGCACATCATCGTCAGCGAGACCATCGACGTCTCGTCGATCACGATGACGTCGTAGGGCAGTCGATTCGACGCGTTGTGCCGGAACCGGCTCTTGCTCCCCCGCTGCCACCCCAGCAATCGATGCAGAGTCATGGCGACGAGTCCCGGCGGCAATCCGAGATCGCTGGACTGTTCGGTCACCGATTCCTGCAGGCGCGCGGCAGCTTTGCCCGTCGGTGCGGCCAATCCGATTCGGATCGACGGACCGAGTTGGCGCGCGAACATCGCCAGTACCCGCGCAACGGTATGTGTCTTTCCGGTGCCGGGCCCACCTGCGATCACCGCAGTCCACGACGTTGCGGCCAGTGCGGCAGCAATGCGTTGTCGGTCGGGGGCCGCTGTCGGTTGGCCCGAATCGTCGACGAACAGGGTGCTCAGCAGCAAGCGCACTGCCTCGGTGTCGAGGTCCGGATGGGTAGCCTCACGGGAGTCGAGGACCATCCGAATAGTTCGCTCCTGCAGGAAATATCGGTCGAGATAAAGAAGCTCGCCTTCGTCGGTGTCGACCAGCCTCAGTGGTTTGAGGGGCCCACGCTGGCCGCCGGTCACCAGTGGGCTCGCGCGGAGCGCGCTGAGCACCTCGGAGAGTTCCGGCCACGGCAGCGCATCGATGTCGACGTCCGACTCCTCGTCGACGGTGACATCGCGTAGGCGTCGCAAGTCCAGACACACCGAGCCCGACCTGACTGCCCGGACGGCGAGGGCAGCCGCGAACAACACTTCCTCGGACGTCTCACCGCCGAGCGCACCGAGTCTCAGTGCCACATGTACGTCCGCGGCGGCGAGAATCCCGACTTCGTTGAACGTCTTCAGCTTGCCGCGGGCACGCTGTACCAGCTGCGATTCGATCATGCCCCCTCGATCCCGGCGAGCAAGTCCGACACTTCGGTGACGAGCTTCGACGGTGGATGCCAGTCGAACACACCACAACCCGGCGGGGTGTTCGGCCCGACCATGCCCCGGACGAAGTGGTACTGCACGCCACCGGGATGTAGTTGCGGGTCGTATCCCGGCTGGCGCCATCTGAGGTAGCGGTGCAATGCGACCGCATACAGAAGAGCCTGCAGTGGATAGTGCGAACGCAACATCTCCTGCGCCATCCGATCCCGGGTGAAGTGCATGACCGTCAGGTCTCCGCGGGATAGTCGGTTGGTCTTGTAGTCCACAATGACGTACCGAGGAGTGGAGCCTGCGGAATGACCATCTGAGCCAGGAGTGGAGCCTGCGGAATGACCACTGGGCTCAGGAGTGGAGCCTGCGGAATGACCACTCGAGATGCGCAGAACGGAGTCGATGCTGCCGGTGAGATAGCCACGCAGCGGCTGTGATTCGAGGATCTCGAGCTGGTCTGCGTACGGACGGAGTACGTCGTCGATGGGGAGGTGCTCACGCAGCAGCCCGGCGATTGCTCGCAGGGTGACGGCTCGCGATACCGGGTGATCCCCGCCCGCCAGGGGCAGTTCGAAGTCCAATTCCGCGAGGTGATCGGACGGCGCGATGTCTGCGAGTGTGCCGAACCCCAACGGTGTTCGGAGTACCGGGAGCAGCGCGGCAGCCAGCGCCCGCGGATCGATGTCCGCCAGCCGCTCCCCGATGGCGTCGGTGCATCTGCGCAGCAGTTCCGATTCCAGGTTCGGTGCCGCCGTGTCGAGGTGTTCGAGTATCTCGTGCACGAGGGTTCCGAACGCAGCGCCCGCAGGCAGACCGTTCATCGGTGACGGGATGCCGTCCAACTCGTCGTCGATCGGGGGTGCTTCGTCCGGCTCGTCGTCTTTCTCTGGGCGTTCAGGTTCGCTGGTGACACCGGGCCCGTCGTGCGCGGCTGCCGTCAACGCGGAGTACGACGTCCGACGCCACAGCATGTCGAGTGAGCGGCGGAACGACGCTGCGTCCAGCTCTGTCTCGGTGCTCTGGAGGTATTTCTCGATCGGGCGTGAACGCGTCGCACCGCCCTGCTCGACAGAGATGAGTCCACCGGCCGGTAATGCCCACGACTCCAACTGGCGAACAGCAATGGCGTCGTCGGGCACCTTGATCTTGTCCTCCGGCTGCACAGAACCCTTCGCCCTGCCGAAGAGCAGTCGGTGAAGCGGCGAGACAGCAGTGGAGTAGGAGGGCGCCCACCACAGCACGACCTGGCATTGCGCACGAGTCAGTGCGACGTAGAGCAGACGGAGCTCCTCCCCTGCCTCCTCGGCGTCACGCACCAACTTGCGCGCGGCGTATCCGTTGCCTGTCCTGCCACCGACATCGAGGACTCGCCTGCCGTCCTCGTCGTGCAGCAGCAGAGTGCTCGGGTACGGATTCTTCGCGGCGTCCCACGCGAACGGAACGTAGACAACCGGGAATTCGAGCCCCTTGCTCGCGTGCACAGTCGCGATCTGGACAGCCGCTGCGTCGCTGTCGAGCCGTCGGCTGCGGTCGGTCACACTTCCGGATGCCGGATCCTCGACGCGGTCGGTCAGCCAGCGCGTCAGCGCACTCGGTCCGAACGATTCTTCGACGGCTGCGCGGTTGAGGAGTTGCGCGAGGTGTCGAAGATCGGTCAGCTGTCGTTCGCCGCCGCGTTGACCGAGTAGTCGCGCTTCCAGGTTCGATTCTGCAGCAACCTTTTCGAACACCGCAGCGAATCCGGCCTGCGCGAACAACACAGCATAGTCGCGAAACAGGGTGCTGACTTCGGATACCGCGTCGTCGCCGCGGTCGTCGAGTGACTCGGCCGTGTATCCGAGAAGCGGCGTCAGTGCGGCGAGTCGGACGCGATCGCCGCGATGTGGCTGTTCGAGTGCGTGCAGAAACCACAGCCACTGCATCGCACTCGGCGTTTCGAAGACGCTCGACCCACCGGCGAGAACCGAGGGAACGCCTGCCTGATCGAGTGCTGCGCGAACCAACGCGATCTGCGCTCGCGTTCGAACGAGGACGGCGACGTCACCAGGTGTCACCACGTCTGCATGGCCTGGCAGGGTCAGCCCGGTGGCGGATTCGAGCAGCTCGACGATATCGGCGGCGAGATCGTCGGCGACACGTTCGCGGAGTGCACCTACGGCAGGAAATCCCGACTTGTTCAGCGGCCCAGCACCGGTTCGAGGAAGGGTGCGCAGCCGCAGCGGTGGCCGATCGGACATTCGCGACGAGGCTTGGGTCGAACCTACTGGATGGGCAACGATGTCCTCGTGTCCCAATGCGGCTCCCGCGTAGACGGTTTCGAGCGCTTTCAGCAACCCGGCGTCGCTACGCCAGTTCGTGGTGAGTTCGAGGTGGCGGTCGGCTAGCGCTACGGCGTCGAGATAGCTCAGGACCTCGGCTCCGCGGAATGCATAGATGGCCTGTTTCGGATCGCCCACCAGTAGGAGCGTCGACCTGCCGTGGAACGCTCGCCGCAGGATGTCCCACTGCAGCGGGTCGGTGTCCTGGAACTCGTCGACGAGCACCACCCGGAACCGGTCACGGACACGTGCGCAGGCGGATTCGCCGTGGACGGGGTCCAGTAGCACTCCATGCAACAGGCTCAACAAATCGTCGAAATCACGAACCCCAGCGGATCGCTTGCGTCGCCCGACTTCTTTGCGCGCCTCGGTCGCGAAGAGCACGCGGCTGCCTGCCTCGGTCTCCTCGTCGGGCTCTGGAACGAGCTGCGCCTGCCGATCACGCACGGCTTCGCGGGCGACCTGCCGTGCGTCGGACGGACCGATCGGAGGGCCGAAGTCCGAACGCCCGTACTGCCGCAGATAGATGTCGTCGACCACCTCGTCGGTCACGTCGTCGACAGCTTCGACGAGGATTGCTTCGGGTTCGCGTTCGCCTGCGATACCAAGGCCGTCGAGCATGCGCTGACAGAAGCTATGGGTAGTCGCGATCGTGCCCGAGTCGAATTCCGACAGAGCCCGCGTCAATCGCACCCGGCGCAGGGCAACCTCGTCAGCTGGTGCCGCCGCCAGGTGACGGACCAACGGATCGGTCGAGTCCGAACTCGCGTCGGCCAACGCGGCCTCCACCTCGGCGAATCGGCTTCGGGTCCGTTCGCGCAACTCCTGGGTGGCCGCGCGCGAGAATGTCACCAATAGCAGTTGCGACACCTCCGCGATTCCTTCGGCGACATAGCGGGTGGCGAGACCGACGATCGCGTAGGTCTTGCCGGTTCCCGCACTGGCCTCGAGCACGGTGGTCCCGGTCGGCAGAGGTCCGAGAAGGTTGAAATCGGTCATGGCTGACCCTCCGTCTCGGCGTCGAGCAATGGCGCCCAGAGGCTGCACGCGAGTATCCCGAACAGGGTGTTTTCCTCGCCCCACCGGGGATATCCCTCGCCGCCCGGTGCGCTGCTGACGTCGGCGAACGGCGCGGCCGGGCCGTGAACGTAGGCGATGCTTCGGTCGTGGACATCGCCGAATTTGTCGGACCACTGCTTCTCCGCCGCGTCCATCGACTCGCGCAGAGGCGTGCCACGAAAGCGTCGCTCCGCGTAGGTTGCCGACGCAGTCGGCCCGACCGGTAGGACCTCGGACAACCCCAGATCACGGAGTTCGACGAGCTTCTCGAGCTGAGCCAGCGCGTCGACCGGGGCCGTGATGGTCGATCGCCACGCTGCACGACGCCCGGTCCCACGGCCTGTGGTTACTGCCTGCCACGTTCGCGAATCGTCCTGGGACTGTAGGGCGAGCAGCCGCACCCACGCCGCCAAACGATGTTTCGGGGCAAGGCGGGAATACGACGTGCGGGCGATCGCCGCGCCGTGAATGCCGGCAACAGTTCCTGTCACTCGCCGCCCGGACGGTAGGCCCCCCGAGATGTCGCGCACCTGCGCGGGACCGGCGTGTACCTCACGCGAGACATCGACGAGCGCCTCCACTGCTCGGGTGATGTCCTGCAGCTGCGTCTCCCCGAGCTTGAAGGGAGGAAGCGTCCCTCGGCGCCATTCCGCCGCACGGAAGTCGGCGATGTCGGTTCCGCCCAGTCGTTCGACCAGCATGCGATCACCGATGTCCCACTTCTGCAGGCCATCCAACTCGACAGTCAGCGAGTCCGACACGTCGTCTCCGGCGTCGGGAATTCGAATTCCGAGCCGCTGCCGCAAGAACGCTGCAATCGGATGCTCGACGAACGCAATCAGATCGCTGAGCTCGACATCATCGGCCGGCGACGCGGGCAAGGGTTTCGGAAGGAATGCGGGCGATGCAACGGGTTTTCTCTCGCTGGCGCGAGCACCCGCGAGCGCAGCACGGTCGTAGCTGAACGGACCGTCTGGATCGAAATTGCGAGAATCGAACGGCTGCAACGGATGCCGGGTGACTATGTCGGCGTCTGCGGTAGCGCGGACGACGTCGAGCAGTTCGCTCAGCGGTATGGCCGGAGGCTTCACTGCGCCGGACACCGGATCGGCGCCGGTATAGAACAGCAACAGTTTCTCACCGGCCGACATGACCGCGTCGAGCAGCAGTTGACGGTCCTCGCTTCGGACGTCACGCTCCCCGGGGGCGGGGTCGCGCGTCAGGATGTTGTCACCGTCTTCGCTGCCCGCGCGAGGAAATATCTCGTCGTCGAGGCCGAGCAGAACTACCACCCGATGCGGCACCGACCGCATCGGAACCATCGTGCACACCGTCAACTCACCGGTCCGGAAATTCGCTCGTGACGGTCTACCTGCCAGTGCGTGGGTGAGCATCGCGCGTACGTCGGCAAGTCGGAGTTCGGACTCGTCGCCGTGCCGGGTCGCCTCTTCGATTTCGCGAAGTGCTTGTGCCCGTTGCCACGCAACTGCCGTACTGGTGTCGGTCAGCAGGTCGAGCGAGCGTACAAGCGCGGTCCGCCACTGTCCGACGGTCTGAGGTCCTTGCAGATCACGTACGACTACGGCAAGTCGATCGATGAACTCGGCGAGCCTTCCGGTGAGATCGATATCGTTTCCATCGACGTCGTCGACGGGCAATGCCAGATCGAGCCACTCGTGCGCGGTCTCGTCGGCAGCAACACCGAGTAGCAGCCGGTCCACTGCGAAATTGAACGTGTTCTGCGCAAAGTCCCCGAGGCCGAAGCGCGTGCGCTGACGAGAATTGATACCCCACCGTGCGCCGGACACCTGGGTCCATTCGCGCAGCCGCTCCAGGTCGTCGTCGCCGAATCCGAAGTGAAGGCGAACCGGTTCCGATGCAAGCAGATCCAGTACCTGGCTGGCCGTCACACGTCCGACCGCCAGATCGAGGAGCGTTGCTACCACCGAAAGCATCGGGTTGGTACGGCGGAGCCCCCGATCAGCGAGCCGCACTCGAAGTTCGTGGCCGGGATGCCCCAGGCCGCGCTGACCGAATGTCGCCCGAATCAGCGGCGCATACGTTTCCACATCCGGGCACATGACGAGCACGTCTCGCGGTTCGAGCGTCGGGTCCGCGTCGAAAATGTGCAGCAGACACTCGCGGAGAACCTCGACCTGGCGTGCAGATCCGTGGCACGCGTGTACGGCGATGCTTCCATCGGGTTCGGCAGCCTTCGTCGGTGGCCTCGCATGCATGATGTCCGACTGGATACGGCCGAGAAGTGTTTCTGGAGATGGCTTTTCGTTCTCCACCGTGTGTACCGTCGCGACTGCAAGTCCGAGTAGGCGCGTCTCGAGTTCTCGGACGTCGCGCGCAAGAGAAGACAGCAATGGATGTTCCAGGGAGACAGCAGAACCGTCGTCGCGACGTCGGACAGTAGTCGGCCGATCCGACAGCTGATCCCACATGTGCGTGCTGGGGTGCGGAATCCATAGGTGCACATCGCGATGCCGGGCGATAGCGGAGACGACGCGAAGCTGATCGGTTGTCATACGAGTGGCGCCGAAAATCGACAATCTCTCCGGTAGATCACTCACTATCGACGGATCATTCTCCAGTGCAGCACAACTGACCTCGAGACGTTCTGCAGGACTGGGATGACCGATGCGGGCCCGAACAGCCCGCCACAGTTCGGCTTGCCAACGCAGGTCCGCGGGGAGTGGCCCTCCGAGCCCATCCGTGTCTCGTCCTGCTGCCCACTCGGCGAACATCGACGGACGGTCTGCTCCGTACGCGCGGAACAGATCGGCCAGGTGCGACGCGGTGGACCACCGTCGGCCTGCGCGGTGTTCGTCCGAACCGTGTCCGAGGTGTGTGGCCAGAACCGAACACCACGGCTCGTTCATCGACTCGTCGACGACCGCCAGGATCGTCCACAGCATTCGCCCGCGGGACCATGGTTCGTCTGCCGGGTCCAGATTCTCCACTGCCGACAGAGCGCGTCCGACGAGTACCGTGGGCGACGGAAAGTCGATGTTGGCCGAAATACCGTCCGAACGTGCGCTACCCGCTCCTTCGGTCCCGAGAGACATCGACAATGTCTGCGTCAACCAGCGTTCGACGCCGCGAGCCGGTACCGAGATCACCTCGGGGGTGAACGCGTCCGCCAGAGGGGTTGCCAACACATCGGCCAACGCCGTTGCCAACGCGCTCGCACGTGCCGCGCGATGAACCCTCAGCACCAACTTTGCTCCCCCAGCACTCGTACGAAAGTTCGATCACCTGACCCTACTCGAGTCGACCGACACGTCTCGCCCGCCAACTCACCCATTGCGAATGAACTCCACGCAAAGCCCCGTTCGTCCCGGCGACACGCTGGATGATTCCACCATTGACCCAGGCGATACAGGCGGTGGAACAGTGACTACAGATGTACTCGTTGCAGGAGCAGGACCGATCGGACTGACGGCGGCGATAGAGCTTCGACGACGGGGCATCGACTGCCGCATCCTCGATCCGTTGATCGAACCGCCGCAGTATGCGAAAGCGGTTGGGATCCAACCGCGGACGCTCGAGGTCTTCGAGAACATGGGCGTCCTGAAATCAATCCTCGACGCTTCGACGATGATGCGTGGACAGATCGTCTTCGAGAACGGGGTCGAGGTCGGGCGAATCGAGCTGACGCTTCCACCCGACGTTCCCTACTGGTTCGCAGGCCTCCCTCAATACGAAACCGAGCGCGTCCTCACCCAGCGGTTGGCCGAGCTCGGAACCGTCGTCGAGCGCGGAATCGGCCTCGTATCGTTCGAGCAGGACGACAAGGGCGTGACGGCAACCCTGAGTGACGGATCGACGGTCGTCGTCGACTACCTCCTCGGCTGCGACGGCGCCCACAGCGTCGTCCGCAAGAACCTCGGCCTGACGTTCGAGGGTGGGGCGTTCGCCGAGGGATACATGCTCGGCGACGTCGAGGTCGACTGGTCCCAACCTCCCGGATTCGGCATTCGAAGCACCCACAAGGCAGACGACGGTACCGCCGACGACGCGCTGGTGGCGATACCTCTTCCCGGCCGCGGTCGATACCGAATGTCGATGCTCGTACCACCCGAACTGACCACCCCACCCCCGAGCTCCGGCGATGGAATCGTGCACGGTTTCACCGCGGGCCCCGCTCCCGAGCTCCACCACATACAAGCCGTTCTCGACCGCCTCTCCCCCGAACCGACCACGGCATCGAACTTGAGGTGGTCGTCGGTCTTCAAAATCAGTCACCGCATCGTCGACGCCTACGGCCGAGGGCGCGTGTTCGTCGCGGGCGATGCCGCCCACATTCATCCGCCGACCGGGGCACAGGGCATGAACACCGGCATCCAGGACGCGCACAACCTCGCGTGGAAGGTGGCCCTGGCTGTTCGTGGCATCGCGGCACCCGGATTGACGGACACGTACGACGCCGAGCGCAGGCCGGTTGGAGAAGCGGTCGTCGGGATGACGGTGCGCAATGCCCGAGAAGGCATCGGCGCCGGTGAGAGCTCCTTCGAAACCGCGATGCGTCGTCAAGCGCAGTTGTTGATCTCGTACCCGCCCGGGCAACTCGTCGGCACCGTCGACGAGGCGTCGACCTCGGTTCAGCCCGGCGAGCGGGCGCCGGATGCTCGGGGGCTGCGTCGGGACGTCGTGGCATTTCCGCTGCGTCTGTTCGAGCTGTTCGCCGGGGTCGATCACACGCTGCTTCTGTGGTCGGACGGTGACGTCTCGAAGGCGGAGGAGCTGGCCACCCACGCTGTCGATGCGGCACACGGCTATCTCGACGTGTACCTGGTGGTTGCCGAGCACATCGATTCGACGCTACCCGTCATCGTCGACGCCGACGGTGAGTTCAAGGCGGCGTACGGGGTCGAGGGCCCGACCGCTCTCGTCGTGCGCCCGGACGGCTACCTGGGATTCCGGCAATCACCGGGTACCGCCGCGGAACTGGTCGGCTACCTGAAAGGCACGTTTGCCTGAAATGTGCCGGGCGATGAGTTTCCCTTAGTTCGAGATCGATCGCACGTTCGGTCACCGTCAGGCGCCGCATCCAGACGGCGGTACAGGGAGTAGTGTCAAGTAAGTGATGCCACTCCTGACCAGTCGACGGTACGTCGACCTACGTTTGCAGGCCAGCGCTATCTGTCGGTGACCGTTTCGACCCGACGTCACATTCTCTGATTCGAGGGCGTTCCTCGACTTCTCTTCTTTTTTCGAAAGGCATGTTCATGTCTGCGCCCAGCGCTACCCGTAGTTCCCGTGTGCCCACGTGGGCAACATCATTCGGGCCACAAATCGTTGCCGGGTTGATCCTCGGAGTCGTTCTCGGTCTCGTCGCGCGGTCGATGCCCGACGCGGCCGACGGCAGCGACAATTGGCTGATCGGCACTGTAGCGACAGTCGGTTCGAGCTACGTCAAGCTACTGACGGTGGCGGTAGTTCCGCTCGTCTTCACTGCGATCGTGTCCTCGATCGCGAACCTTCGTCAGGTCGCAAACGCTGCACGCCTGGCGGTCCAGACCCTGTTGTGGTTTGCCATCACCGCATTCATTGCCGTGATCATCGGCATCGTCATCGGGCTGGTTGCACAGCCGGGCTCGCGGACCGGCGTCGAAGCCACGGCCGCGAAGGACCCGAGCAGTGTCGGGTCGTGGTGGTCGTTCCTGACCGGGTTGGTGCCGAACAACTTTCTCGCGCTCGGATCGAAGACCTCGGTGGCAACAGAGGTGGTCGACGGCACTGCTACCAGCACCGCAACAACGTCGCTGAGTTTCAATATTCTTCAGCTTCTCGTGGTCGCAGCTGCAATCGGTATCGCTGCCCTCAAGATCGGGGACAAAGCCGAACCGTTCCTGACGTTCAACGCGTCGCTTCTCGCGATCGTCCAGAAAGTGCTGTGGTGGATCATCCGCCTGGCACCCATCGGCACCGCCGCGTTGATCGCCAACGCCGTGGCAACCTACGGATGGGATGCGATCGGCTCACTCGGTGTGTTCACCGTCGCCATCTACGTCGGCCTCGCGATCGTGTTCTTCGTCGTCTACCCCATCATCGTTCGTACACATGGGCTTTCGGTACGCCAGTTCTTCTCCGGCGTCTGGCCGGCCACTCAGCTCGGATTCGTGTCGCGCTCGTCCATCGGTACTCTTCCGCTGACCGAGCGTGTCACCGAGCGCAACCTCGGCGTGCCGCGCGAGTACGCGTCGTTCGCAGTCCCACTCGGTGCGACGACGAAGATGGATGGTTGCGCCGCAATCTATCCCGCGATCGCAGCAATCTTCGTCGCACAGTTCTACGGCGTCTCACTGACGTTCACGGACTACCTTCTCATCGTCGTCGTCTCGGTCATCGGATCCGCCGCGACGGCGGGAACAACTGGCGCAACCGTCATGCTCACCCTCACCTTGTCGACGCTCGGCCTGCCTCTCGCGGGCGTCGGCCTACTCCTCGCGGTCGAACCGATCGTCGACATGGGACGCACTGCGGTCAACGTCACCGGCCAGGCTCTGGTGCCGACGATCGTCGCCAAGCGTGAGGGGATCCTCGACGAGGTTCGGTACAACAGCCCCCGAAACGGAGATCCGTTCAGCGACGACGAGGAAGTCGACCCTCCAGCCGCAAAGGAGCCGCAGTTGTCCAGTTAGGCAATTGGTCTCGCTCCGTCGGACCTCGCCCCCGGTGACCGAACGACTCATTCGGTCACCACCACGACCCCCCGCGCACCTTCCAGCCCACGCGCAAGTTGCAACGCGCGCGTGGGCTGAAAGGTGCGCGGGGAGGGAAGCGGACACCGGTTCCGGGCGCGCCGATGAGAGCCGACGGTGCAGGGCAGCCGTTAGGCTGACGGTCATGGGATCCAAGGGACCGGCAAGTCGCGGACAGAAGCGAGCAGCAAAGACCAAAGCTCGTCAACGGCGTCAGCAGTCCGGGCCGGCCGGCAGCCACCATCCCACGTTCCCCGCCGGAGTGCTCGAGAATTTCGCCGAATGGCTCGTCGGACGCGACATGGGTGAGCATGCCGACCGCGTTGTCGGCCTCGTGCGCACCACGCTGACGCAGATCGACCGCGCGAACCCAGGTTTCTCGGTGACATCGTGGACCCCGAACGATGCTCACTTCATCGTCGACGCAGTCGAGCGGATCGAGGAATCCGACGAGGAGAACGGCGCGGCCGCTGCGACAAACATCGTCATCACGTTGCTCGAGTTCTTGACGTTCCTCGACGAGACGGATACCTGGACCGGGACCGACGAGGACTTCGCGCACTGCATGGAGGACCTCACCGACTTCATCGACAACGACCCCGACGTCTTGGATCCGGAAGACATCGAACTGCCTGCCGTCAGTGAACACGACGAATTGGCTGCTCTGTCCGCGCTGCCGCTCATCGCCGGTGTCGCAGAACTTGTCTCGCGTGTCGGAGCACAGAGCCTTTCGGTTTCCCAGATCCCCGAGCTCGCCTCCGCACTCGAGGACACTGACCACGCGCACAAGGATCAGCCCGCGGACATCGCCACGCTCGACTTCTGGGCAGCAGCGTTCGCCGCTGATGTTCTCGAGTCGGACGGAACCGACGTCGTTCCGGGATCGGCCGTCGACGGATTCTCGTCGAAGTCGGTCGAGAACCTGCGCACCGTGGTGACCCAACACATCAGGCATCAGCTCAGCCTCAGCGAGGTCGACATCTCGATGGCCCTGTCGAACACCTTCGCGATACAAACTCTGCTCGCCGCAATGACCGAAGACCTCCCCCTCGACAACGCCGACGAGGATTACGACGGCCTCGAGGGCGAGGATCTCCGCACAGCTCAGCTGATCGACTACCGCATTCGCTCATTGCAGGAGCAGGGAATTCTCGTGCCAGTGGGCGACGCCCTCACCGTGCCGATTCCGCTGCGCCCTGCAGTCCACGCCGGCGTCTCTCTCGCAGAACCCTTCGGCGACTACGACCC
>NZ_LVCV01000271.1 GCF_001647195.1 Rhodococcus sp. EPR-157
GTCCGTTGTTCGGGAAGATCATCGGCTGGGCAGCGCTTGTGATCGGTCTTGTGATCCTGCTGGGTTCACTCGTCGATTTCTCACTCGCAGGCTTCGTTGTCGGCGTATGCGCCGCGGCGGCGGGTGGTGCGTATCTGTTCGGCAAGCCCTCTCGTGGCCGAATCATCTGGGCGACTCCTGCCCTCGCCACACTCCCAGCACTCGTTGCGTTCGGGATCGGCGGTGCCACGACCGACCGCGAGGACGCTCCGGAACCCGCAGCTTTCGCTGCCCCGGCAATTGCCGACGTATCCACGACAACCTCCCGAAACACTACGACCACCCCTGCAACAACGACCACCACGATCGCGCCGACTCCAGAAACCGTGACCGTCTATACGCCGCCTCCGCTGACCACGACGCAGTATGTACCAGCGCCCGCCCCTGCGCCGGTGTACATCGCCGAGCCGGAGCCCGTCTACGTGCCGCCGGCACCCATTGTCGCCGAGGCTCCCTCGTTCGTGATCTATGCAAACTGCGATGCGGTGAGGGCTGCGGGCGCTGCACCGATCTATGCCGGCGATCCGGGGTACAGCATCAAACTCGACCGCGACCAGGATGGCGTCGGCTGCGAGAAGTAGACGCCTTTCGACGAAGTGGACTAGGCAAACCCGCGACGTCTTGACGTCTCCGTGCGCGGGGCAGTTCGCTGGAACGCGGCGATGATCGACCCGAGGATCGCCAACGGAACAGCGATGAAAAGCAAGCTCCAGTAAGTAGTCGAGGCCCAGTTCTCATACCCGGCGAGCGACAAACCGACGAGTGCCGCGACGGCACACCACGAAACCCACTTTCGTACTGCCAATGCCGCCACCACGGGCGGGGTCGCGAGCAACAGCCCCACACCGACCAGTGGCCATACCCCCAGCACGTCGACAGCACGGTCATCGCACCGATAGGAAGATCTGCTTTCGCCGATCTTCGAGCACGACAACGAGAAATCAGCCAAGAACGACGAAGCCCCGACCCACACGGGCAAAGCGAACGCGACCACGGCCAGGGCCCACCAGAGTGCTCTCGTCACGGCCGCAGCCTAGTCGACATGGCAACGGATTTCGGCCGGGCAAGCGATCTCACTCGCCGCTCTTCGGGTTGTTTCTGTGCTGATCCCGGCGGCCGAAGACCTGCATTCGCGCATCTCCTCCGAAGGGGCCAGGCCGTCCGCTACCAGGTCAGAGAAGCACTCACAAGAAAGTTCCAGTTTCACTTCCATTTGGTGATACTTCGAGTTACATTAAACCTATGTTCGCACCACGTAGGGAGAAGCGATGACAACGACGTCAGTAGATCAGCGGCGCTCGATCGACACCGACGCGGAGACAGAGCAGTACAACGAGACTCTGCGACTGCTGTCCGAGGGCTCGGTACACAAGCATTTCGATCCGTACGTGGACATCGACTGGGATTCGCCCGAGTTCGAGGTCACCGCGAACGACCGACGGTGGATCCTCCCGTCCAAGACAGATCCGATCGGCGGCCACGCCTGGTACCAGGCACTCCCCGCGGATCAGCAGATCGCCATCGGCATGTGGCGTCAGGCCAACGTCGCGAAGGTCGGTCTGCAGTTCGAGAACATCCTCATTCGCGGGATGATGCAGTACGTCTTTTCGTTGCCGAACGGTGATCCCGAAGCACGCTACTGCACGCACGAGTCCATCGAAGAGTGCAATCACACGCTGATGTTCCAGGAGATGGTCAATCGCGTCGACGCCGATGCGCCGGGCATGAGCCGTCCGATGAAGATGCTCTCCCCGATCATTCCGTTGTTCGCGACGCTCCTTCCCGAGCTCTTCTTCGTCGGCGTCCTCGCCGGTGAGGAGCCGATCGACCACATCCAGAAGTCCGTACTGCGGTCCGGTGAAGAGATTCATCCGATCATGCAGGGCGTCATGGCTATTCACGTGGCCGAGGAAGCACGCCACATTTCCTTCGCGCACCAGCTCCTGCGTCGCCGCGTTCCGAAGATGTCCAAGATCGGCCGGTTCTTCCTCTCGCTCGCATTCCCCATCACGATGCGAATCCTGTGCGATGTCATCGTCATCCCGCCGAAGAAGTTCTGGCAGAAATTCGACATTCCGAAGTACGTCAAGGACGACCTGTTCTGGGGCACCGAGGAATCGCAGCACACTTTGCAGGACTACTTCGGTGACGTGCGAATGCTCGCCACCGACACCGGCATGATGAATCGCGCTGCGAAGCTCGTATGGAAGCTGTGCGGAATCGACGGCAAAGCCTCGCGCTTCCGCAGCGAACCTGACCGCAGCTCGAGCCAGTTCGCAGCCTGATCCGTAATCCACAGCGCCAGTTAGCTTCATAGCAGCGCCTGCCGTCAGGAAACGTCATGCCCCACGTTGTCACCCAATCATGTTGCAGCGACGCGTCGTGCGTGTACGCGTGTCCTGTCAACTGCATCCATCCGACACCGGACGAGCCGGACTTCCTGACGGCAGAGATGCTGCATATCGACCCGACGTCCTGCGTCGACTGTGGCGCCTGCGTGTCAGCGTGCCCGGTCGATGCGATCGTCCCGACGTCGAAGCTGACCGAAGCGCAGCTCCCGTTCCTGACGATCAACTCCGACTTCTACAAGCAAGAACGTCCGGACCGGCCGCTGCTTGCACCGGTGTCGCCGGCTCCGGTCGTCACGAAGGAGCGCCAACCCCTTCGCGTCGCGATCGTCGGATCAGGCCCTTCGGCCATGTACGCCGCGGACGAACTGCTCACGCAGCCTGGCGTCAAGGTCGACGTCTACGACCGGCTCCCCCAGCCGCACGGTTTGGCACGTCTCGGCGTAGCTCCCGACCACGAGAAGACGCGACAGGTCTCGCGCCTGTTCGATCAGATTTCCGCCCAGTCCGGGTTCGAATTCCACCTCGGGGTCGAGGTCGGGACAGACATCACTCACGATCAACTCCTCGAGGACCATCACGCGGTGGTCTACGCCGTCGGCGCTTCGAAGGATCGTGAGCTGACGATCCCAGGCGCCGATCTGCCGGGACGAGGGTCTGCCACCGATTTCGTTGCCTGGTACAACGGTCATCCCGATCATGCGCACCGCCGATACGACCTCTCGCACAAGCGCGCCGTCGTCATCGGCAACGGCAACGTCGCACTCGATGTCGCGAGAATCCTGACGATCGATCCGGATCGCCTCGTGGGCACGAACGTCCCTGCGCATGCTCTGAAGGCGCTGCGCGAGTCGAACATCGAAGAAGTCCTCGTCGTCGGCCGCAGGGGCGTCGCTCAGTCGGCCTTCACGGTTCCCGAATTCGCAGGCCTACTTGCAACTCCGGGCATCGACGTATCGATGCACCGCGACGAGATGATGCTCGACGCCGCCACCGACAGCCTGGCCGAAACAGACGATCTGCCACACGCAGTGGCGCAGAAACTGAACCTGCTGCGCCGCGTGGACGACATCTCGGGCAACGATCACAGGCGAATCGTGCTGCGATACCTGCTCTCCCCCACATCTATCCGCGGCGAAACGGCGGTCACGGGTGTGCAATTCGATCGCATGACTCTCGAAACCGCCGCAGACGGAACGGTCCAGTCCATTCCGACCGGCGAGGTCGAGACGGTCGACGCCGGGCTGGTACTCACCTCGATCGGATATCGCGGCGTTGCACTGCCAGGAGTTCCGTTCGACGATCGACGCAGCATCATCCCCAACGACGACGGTCGCGTACTCGATGCGCCCGGCGGCGATGTCGTTCGCGGCACCTATGTGACCGGCTGGATCAAGCGTGGGCCGTCGGGATATATCGGAACCAACAAGTCGTGCGCCCAAAGCACTGTGCTCAATCTCGTCGCAGACTTCAATGCCGGCCTGCTGCCGGACATCGAGATCGCGCCCGAGCGGCGCAGGCCCTGGCGTCGCCGTCGGTGAGGGGTTGTCGGCTCCGCCTCCAGTGGCACGGTTGAGTGCACTAGCGCCTACTTAACCGTGCCAGTGGCGCGGAGCGCTCGAGTCTTGCCGAACCTCCGCCATCTGTCACCGGAGAACATGTCGGTCCCACTTGATACAACAGAACGGACACCGACTCCAGCACCCCCTCACTGGGCGTCGGCCCATACTCGACGAGGGGAAACATGAACGTTCACGCTTTGACCCGCACGATGGACGCAGATCGCCTGATGGCCTCGGGAGTTTTCTTAGCGGCTGACCCGATGACGTCGGGTGCTGCCCTGAGACGATTCGTCGATCAGATCGTCGAACTGGAATCGAGTCGATCATCGGCAGGCATGGACGGCCGTTGCATCACGTACGCGGATTCCGTGTTGTCGGACATTTTCGAGCGCGGTTGGCAACCAGCCGAGTTGATCCACGTCATCAAGCGTCGGCTCGACAAACACGCCATACCGTTGCTCGAGGCCTTGATCGGATCGCACTGCAGGCGCACACTCGCACTTTCGAATGCTCCTGACGAATGGCGCGGCCAATTGCGTGATCTCGGAATCGATCCGAGCACAGATCTCGTCCACTGCAGAAAGTTCTCGCGAGTGGAGCCGCGAACGTTCTGGCTCAACCTGTTTCGACTGCTGGCCCAGCTGCGGTTGCTTCCGTCCATGACCGTCGTCGTTCCACCGCCGTCACGATGGAGTATCCGTAGATCTGCACCGACCTCACATCGCCCGGACATCAAGATCCTGAACAAGATCCGCGGACTGCTCGCGAAAGCCGAGTCATCGACGTTCAGCGAGGAATCCGACACGTTCGCCGCGAAGGCTCAGGAGTTGATGACTCGGTATGCGATCGACAGCGCGGTCGTCGATGCCGCCGAAGGATCGAGGCTCGACGCGATGGTGGTGACGAGACGAATCACCGTCGACAACCCCTACGCCGATGCAAAAATGCAATTGCTGTCGAGCGTAGCGACCACCAACGGCGCCAAGACGGTGTGGTACAAGAAATTCGGCTTGATCAGTATCACCGGCATGCCCGTCGATCTCGATCTGTGCGAACTCCTGTACACATCGCTGCTCGTGCAATCCGCCCGGGCACTCGACCATGCGGGCACGGATCCCGCAAGTCGCTCCCGAGGGTTTCGACGAGCGTTCCTTCTCGGCTATGCCTGGCGGATACGAGAACGACTGGCGGAAGCCCGCGCACGAGCCGATCGCTCGGCCGGCGAGACCTATGGTTCCTCTTTGGTACCGATTCTCGCCGAGCGGGATAATGCGGTCACATCGGTCTTCGAGGACTTGTTCCCGAAACTCGAAACCGTCAAGATCAGCGTCTCGGACAGGCTAGGTGTAAGTCAGGGACGGAAGGCAGCCGAACGTGCCGACCTCACCGGCGGGCGAGAGCGGATCGAGGAGTAGCTCAGTACGCCGATGCCTTGCCCGCAGGCATGATCCCATGATGCAACTCTGCGACGTCGGGGTGGGCACGCGTGCGCGACTTCCACGCGTTCTCACCGTACGTCGAGAAGATCGGGTTGTCCGGATCAGCCTCGACTCCCCGCGATCGCGCAGCAAGTTCTTCCGGTAGCGGCACGATCGGTACGACGGCATCCAGCGCAGGGCTGAGAAAGAACGGAACCGACAACCGGTCGACTCCGGGTTCAGGTGCCAGGACACGGTGACGGGTCGCGCGGAGATACCCCTGCGTCGCAACTTCGAGGAGCTCGCCGATGTTGACGATGAAGGCGCCGTCGAGTGGTGGCACGTCGATCCACTGGTTTGGGGCCAGCTCGACTTGCAAACCCCTCGAACCAGGTTCGACGAGCAACAATGTCAAGACCCCGGAATCCTTGTGTGCGCCGACGCCCTGCGGGTTCTCCGCACTACCCGGGTACCGAACCACTTTCATCAGGGTTGCGGGACGGTGCGCGAAGGCGTCGTCGAACACGCCTTCATCCGCGCCGAGCGCTCGTGCCCACTGGCGCAACAGTCGTAGACCGACGCCGGACATCTTCTCTTCCCAGGCAGTCATCGCAGGCTCGAGTTCAGGCAGAGCCG
This sequence comes from Rhodococcus sp. EPR-157, assembly GCF_001647195.1. GTDB lineage: Bacteria > Actinomycetota > Actinomycetes > Mycobacteriales > Mycobacteriaceae > Rhodococcoides. The sequence continues at coordinate 6,004 of NZ_LVCV01000271.1, forward strand.
ACGGCCAGAGATTCGGGCCCTGCAGGTTCCAATAGCCCACGGCGTCGGCGATCGGCTCACGTTCCGGACCGATATCGATTTGTTCGCGCCAGTCACGTGCCCCGTTGGTGAGTTCACCGCCGAGTCTCGAGTAGCCGCGGAAGTGCGGGCTCTTCAGCTGTGAGATCTCGTTCTTCTCGTCGTCACCCAAGGCGAAGAACCGGCGAGCCAGCCCGAAGATTTCGTCGACTTTCCTCTCCGGCACACCGTGTCCGACGAGGTAGAAGAAGCCTGACTCGTGCGCTGCGGCCAAGAGCTCCGAGCGAAAGGTGTCGGGGTCGCTGTCTGCGGCCGCCAGATCGAGAACCGGAAGCATGGTTCCCAGTATCGGCTCGTCCATCGCGTCACGCCACCAGCTCTCCATCACTTAGCCCTTGTGCTAACTATCTCCGGACTGATACTTTGCCTTATGGCTCAGCAAACAGCCCATCTGGACGACGTCTTCCAGGCGTTGTCCGACCCCACCCGCCGTGCCGTGATCGACCGACTCGGACGCGGCCCTGCGAGCGTCAGCGAACTTGCCGAGCCGTTCGACATGGCACTTCCTTCATTCATGAAGCATGTTCGAGTGCTGGAACAGGGCGGCTGGATCACGACGAACAAAGTTGGTCGAGTACGCACCTGCACACTCGACGCGACGCCATTCTCGGCCGTCGAAAGCTGGCTGCAGCGTCAACAAGAAATCTGGGAAGCCCACACCGACCGCCTCGAACGGTTCGTCACCAATCAGGAGTAACGACATGACACAGTCGACCGCACCCTCACTCGATCTCACCGTTTCTCGCATCATCAAAGCGCCGAGAGCCGCGGTATGGGCAGCCTGGACGACCCCGTCCCAACTCGAGCAGTGGTGGGTGCCCGCACCGGCCTCCTCACGAGTTGTCGACCTCGAACTTGTTCCCGGCGGATCCTTCGTTACCGAGATCAGTGATGACGGAATCGAATTCGGTCCTCATATCGACGGCTGCTTCCTTGCCGTCGACGCACTGGAACGACTCGTGTTCACCACAGCGCTCGTTGCCGGATGGCGCCCCGCTGCCCAACCGTTCATCACAGCGTCGATCACGTTCGCCGACCACCCGGAGGGCACCGAGTACACGGCACTGGCAATGCACAAGGACGGCGCCGACGCCGCCCAGCATCGAGATCTCGGCTTCTACGACGGATGGGGAACGGTGACACGCCAATTGGCCGAGTTCACCGAACACTCACACGCCCCGGAGGCAATCAACCGCTGCCCCTTGACCGAGGACAACACATCTCGTAATCTACAACCAAATGGTTGTAGATGATGTCAGTGACGCCGACCTCGATCGCCTGTTCCAGGCGTTCGCAGATACCACTCGGCGAGACATCGTGTCGCGGGTACTCACCGGAGAGCATTCGGTGTCCGGCCTCGCTGCTCACTACTCCATGAGTTTCGCAGCCGTGCAGAAACACGTTGCGATATTGGAACGCGCTTCGGTCGTGAAGAAGGAGAAGCGCGGACGGGAGCAAATCGTGCGAATTCACCTGCTGGGCATCGAAAGAGCACGAGCACTGCTGGACGAGTACGAAACGATCTGGCGACAACGCGTTGATCGAATTGCCGACATTCTCACCGACGACGAGGGAGACCCTTCATGACTGTGATCAGCACGAAACAGAACGCCGAGGAACTGAGCTTCACCATCGTCGCCGAGTTCGATGCGAAGGTCGAACGTGTGTGGCAAATTTGGGAGGATCCACGTCAGCTCGAGCGGTGGTGGGGACCCCCGACGTGGCCCGCAACCTTCGAATTGCTCGAGTTCACACCCGGCGGCATGGCCAACTACTACATGACGGGACCGGACGGCGAAAAGGCCCGCGGCTGGTGGCGTTTGACGTCCATCGATGCGCCCAGAACACTGGCTTTCGACGACGGGTTCGCCGACGACAATTGGGAACCGGTCGAGTCGCTCGGCGTCACCCATGCGGTCGTCACTCTCGACGACGTCGACGGTCGAACCCGAATGACCATCACGTCGAAGTTCGACAACGCCGATCAAATGCAGAAGATGATCGAGATGGGTATGGAAGAGGGCATGGGCCAGGCGATGGGGCAGATCGACGACATCCTGCGCTGACACGTCCCTGCAGCGTCAGGACGACGCCCACACTCCCAGTTCGTTTCCGCTCGGATCCGTGAAATGGAAGCGTCGTCCACCGGGAAACTCGTACGGCCCGTTCACCACCGCACCACCAGCAGTGGTGACGGCGTCGACGGAGGCATCCAGGTCAGCCGAGTACAGGAGCACCAGAGGACCACCCGACGGCTGAGGTTCCTCGACCTGCGCCAGACCGCCGACCTCGTCGCCATCCGCACCTTTGATGCCCGCGTATGCGGGGCCGTACTCGTTGAACTCCCAGCCGAATGCCGCCGAATAGAAGTCACGGGCAGCGGTCAGATCCGTGACGGATAGCTCGACATAGTCGATGCGATGGTGCGCATGGTCAGTCATGCCGCGACCATACCCAGAGCATCCGACAGAAAGATCGTCTACTCCGGAATGGAGCTGACGGTGAACGGCTCGACCGGCTCGCCTCCACGCTTGTCGAACTGACTGTTCACCACGAGGAGCCTGTCCTCCGTCGCAGCCACGGTCGTCGGGTACGCGAACGACGCGTCGGTGATCTCACCGACCACACGACCGGATCTTCCGTCGTCGGACAGATCGACCCGAGCGATGACGCCGTCGCGGTTGCGCACTACGTACAGCGTGTCGTCGTCGAGTTCGAGACCATCCGCGTTCGACAAGGTCGTGCCGCCCAGATCGACCTGCGTAATTTCTTTCGACCGGACGTCGATGCGGTACAGATTTCCGGTCGACGACTGTGCAACGACGAGTGCGTCGTCGTCCACCTCGACGATGCCGTTCGCATTGAACCCCTCGCCGTACGCGAATGGAGATCCGGTGAAGTCGACGAACGATTCCAGCGGTCCGTCCTGTGCCCCGTCGCGAACTTGCTCGGCGGGGATCCGAAACAATGCGGGACTGCGGGAGTCGGTGACGAATGCATCGCCGTTGTCTGCGATCACGACGTCGTTGAGGAAGGTTGCGTCCTCACCGAGGCCGTTGGCGAAGGTCCCCACCAGTGCCCCGGACATACTGTCGTACACCCAGACCTTGCCCGTCGCGCCGCCGGCGATCACCAGCCTGTTCACATCGTCGCCGTCATCACCGTCGGACACATCGATTCCTGCAGCCCCGGTGCGTCCGTCCGCCCCGCCGGGCAGGAAGACCTCCAGCTCGGATGTGCCGAGCCTCCCGCGGAACACAGCACCGTCTCCCGTCGAAGTCACGTAGAACGTGTCGTCGTCCGCGGTGATTCCCTCGGGAAAGACACCAGATCCGGGCAAGGTGTACACATCGGCATTCGACGACGCCTGCGTCTGCGTGGACTGCCCGGTCGACTCGGCTGTGGGTGTGGGTGCCGTGGGAGTGGGCTCAGAGGAACTACACGCTGTGATCAGAAGCGCGGCGGCGGCGATGACTGGTAGCGCGAGGGAGGCACGGTTCACCCTCTCGAGTGTTCCATATGTCCGGTTGGCGCGGCCCTCGTCGAGCTTGCACGTCGTCGATTCCTGATGTCGATCGTCAGGGAGTATCGACTGCTCGCGGCTCCCCCAGCTTGACGACGATGACGCCGGCGAGGATGAGCAGACCGCCGGCAACTTGGACTGCCCGCGGAGTCTCGCCGAGGAGCAGCCATGCGAAGACCAGTGCCGAGAGTACTTCGGTGAGTCCGATGAACGAGGCGAGGCGAGAACCGAGTCGCCGGATCGCGGCGATGCCGCAGACGTACGCCACCGCCGCCGTCACGACGCCGAGTCCCAGGACCGATATCCACCACGGCATCGTGAGACCGGCGAGCAGCACGTCGTCGGCGGTAGCGAAGAACGGGACGATTCCGACCAATCCCGCCAGCAGCAGAATGATTCCGCCGCAGAGCAATCCGGCCGCAGCGAGCGTCAACGGTGGCAACCCGTTGCCTTCGTCGGCGGACATGATCCAGTACACAGCAGCACCGGCCATCGCCGCGAGGGCCCACACCACACCGACCGGGTCGATGGATGCGCCGGAGACGAGATCGAGCACCAGAATCAATCCGACGGCGGCCAGCGCGGCACCCGCAACAGTCTTCAGCGTCGGACGTTGCTTGTGCCGCAACCACATCCAGCTGATCACCGCAATCGGGGAGGTGAACTCGATCAGCAAGGCGACGCCCACCGGCATGTAGCCGACGGCGTTGAAGAACGCCAACTGACAACCCGCGACCGCGAATGCTCCGTACGCAAGGATTATTCCGGCATTGCTCGACAGCAGACCCCAGCGACCACGCAACGCCAACACGCCCGGAATCAGCAGCACCGCCGCGGCGATGAGAATCCTCGATGTAACTGCAGCGCCGGCAGACCAACCCGCGTCGAGCAAGCTCTTCGCCAACGGTCCCGACAACCCGAACGCTGCGGAGGACACCACTGCCAAGCCGAGCCCCGAGGCGAGCCGGGAGGGCGGCCGAACAGCTATGTCATTGGTCAAAGAAGTCATGGACCATGACACTAGGGACCGCAAGGTAAGGTGTCAACATGGTTTTCACTCATGACACGGAGGGTGCGCTGACGTCGGCGGTCGCTCTGGTGAATTCCGGCGAGGACCCCGATACGCTCACCACACGGGAGCAGCTGTCGGCCTTCTTCGTCGAACAGGGCTACACCGGCCGCTTCGATGGCGACGAGGTCGAACTCGAGGCCGTCCGAAATCTGCGCCCGTCGCTGCGTCGCCTGCTGACCAGCGATCGGGACTCCGCCGTGCAACTCGTGAACACGATCCTGTCCGACGCCCGTGCTTTGCCGAGACTGGTACGCCACGGCGAGATGGACTGGCACCTGCATGCGGTGAGCGATGATCGCCCACTCGCAGACCGCATTGCCGTCGAAACGGCGATGGCGATGATCGACGTCATCCGCGCCGATGAGCTGTCACGGCTCGACATCTGCGCGGCAGACTGCAACGGAATCGTTCTGGATCTCTCGCGCAACCGTTCGCGCAGATTCTGCAGCACGGCGTGCGGCAACCGCGAAGCGGTCGCGGCCTACCGAACCCGCAAATCCGGCCTCTGAGCTACCTGCGCCCGAGCTGATCGCCGGTCGTCATTTTCCACGCACGATCGGGACGCTGTCCGCATGCTATGACCCCATCACAGCTCGTCGAGCCCGATCAGGCCGTCCTGAATTGCCCGCGCCAGCAACGAGGCCTTGGTCGGAGCGGGCCGACCCGCACGGTGATACTTCGTGCGGATCCGAGTGAGGTGCGTATTCACCGTCCCAGGTGCGATGAACAGTTGCTGCGATACAGCCGACTTGTGGTCGTTCCTGATCCACGTCAGCAGAACTTCGACCTCGCGGGCACTGAGTCCCGGATCGGCCCGACGCGTCGGGCCCGTCAGATTCGGCGACTGGACGAGATAGGAGGGGAAATGCGCTGCGACGCTCATCGATCGTCCTTGGTGTCCGGGCGCCGCCGAGTTCGATCGGCGACGCGGGTGTGGTCGGACATCAATGGAATCTCAGAATCTCCGCAGGTTCACTCCGCCACCTGAGTGTGTGAGCACTCAGGTGATAGCAATGACTCTCACCGAACGCTGTGAACTGCACGCTCTTGCCCTACAGTGGCAATCCGACATACAGCGGAATTCGACAGGGGGCCACGTTGACCGACCACGACGGTCCAACTCGTCAATTCATCGACGCGGGGATTCGGTATCTCGTGAGCAACCCCAGGCAGGTGCTCGACCGGGGAATTCGCAGCGAGGACATCGTCCACCATGCGAACGCGTCGCAAGCGACGTTCTACCGAAAATTCAACACCAAGGCCGATTTCATCGACGCCGTCGTCACCGAGCTCACGAGCTTCGAACGTGCCTCGGCCGAAGACATCGAATATCTCGTCGATTCAACGATGCAGGCGCACGAGAATTCGCTGCGTCCCGCGGTGCTCGCGATCGTCAACCGCTGGTTCGCCGGCCTCACGGACGACACGTCGACAGCAACCGACCTACTGGCCCGAGTATTCGGCAGCGACTACGCAATCAAGACCGACTACGCGAGACGGGACAAGCTCGCACTGTCCGCATTCGAGGCGCTGTTCCGTACGACGGACGCGGCGCTGCGGCGTCCGTTCACCACCCGAACATTTGCGATCGCGGTGAATGCACTACTCGACGGGTTCCGCAGCAGAAGCGCAGTCGACCCCGAAGCGGTCACGGCCGATGCGGTGGCAAGCGCCCTTCTGGCCCTGATCGGTTCCGCCGTCGACACCTCTGGTGGCCACCAGCACCTGGACGACATGATCGAGCCCATCGAAGGTTCGACTCCCACACCGATGCCGCGCGACCCCCGTACAGCCATCATCACGGCCGCACGAATCGAACTGGGCAAGCGCGGCTACTTCATGACGAGATTGGACGACATCGCTGACGACGCCGGTGTTCCGCGTGCCGCGTTGAAAAAGCTGTTCCCGACGAAACTCCACATTCTCGTGGCCGCACTGCAAGCCAAAGTCGACGCGCTGCGGGAAAGCGTGGCCGACGACCTGTTGATCGGGTTGGACGACGTCACGGTCATAGACAACTTCCTACTCCGTTGCGCTCAGCTTGCCGCGGACGAAAGTGCTTTCATGGACGCACTGTTGGTGGCTGTCGCCCACGACACTTACGGCGAACCTGAGGGCTTGATGTCGGTGAAGCAGAAGCTGAACATCCCGGCCATCATCGGGCCCATCATTGAGCGGGGTCAGGACAACGGGACCCTAGCGCTCATCGGCACGCCTGCGGACCTGGCGGCAGGTATCACCAACACCCTCCTCATGCGATGTTTCACACGACGAAACGTCAGTCCCGAGGAGAATGCGGCGTTCGTCGGTGACTTGCTCCTTCGCGGCTTGAAGCAGGCTCGGTAGTTGAATCGTCACGTCGCTCGTTAACAAAACGAATGGTATCAATAGACTACTCGGCTACCGCCGGAGACGATCTCTACCCGAACGAGGACAATGACCGAGCATGCACCGCCGCGCCGGCCCGACGCCGTCGTGACCACTTTGGTCATCATTTCCATCGTCGCGACGGGAATCGTCGTCGCCGGTCTGACAGCCACACCGGAGGAGCCGCAACTGACGGTTCAGCCTGTCGCACCGGCATCGGAGAACCCGCCATTGGCAGAGGAGTACGAGTACGTCACCCCGGAAGTGGAGTACCCGACGACGATCCCCGGATGTGACACCGTCGACCAGCCTGTAGAAGCGACGTACTCGTCCTACTTCGGGACGATCTTGCAGAGTTACGACAATCCGATCGCGCCATGGTTCAGCGGCCCGAAAGCGCATCTCATGTCGCACGCACTCCTCGCTGCACTCCCATCGGGAATCACGTTTCAGGACGGGATCATTCCGTATTTCGATCCGATTCCCGTCTACGAGGGAACGACCGAAGAGACTGCGATCGATTCGACGAGTGCATACGGATCGATTCGCGCCGACACCGGAGACGGCTATCTCAGCGTCGGCGTCGGCCAGACCGACGGCGGTGTACCGCCCTGCATCGCAGGCGATGTCGACGAGCGAACGACTATGTCCGACGGTACCCTTGTCGACACCCTGACCACCTGGTATGAGGTCAACGGTGATCGGACCTACGAGCGCAGCGCCGTCGCCTATCGCCCGGACGATTCCGTGGTGTCGGTCTACACATCGGTCCCTGCCCAGGAAGACGCTCTGCCGCTCTCGCGGGACGAGCTGATCGACATAGTCACCGCGCCCGGGTTGGAGACCTCCACCACTCCCCCACCCGGGACCCCGGGAAACATCTCGGAGTGCAGCCCGTCCACGCTGACCGAATCGACTCGCGAGTACACCGTTTCCGATGTCGCAACCTTGGATACCGCTCTGCGCCAGGCTGATACCGCTACTCTTGCACCATCGCCACCGCTCGGATCACTGCGCACGAGCGGATGGGGCGGCGGGCTCTGCCAGGTCGTGAACAGCGCAGCAGGCGTATTGACGATCGCGATCAGCGATGACCCGCAACCCGAGCCCGGCTATGCCGTGACCGGCTCCACGGTGTCGTTGCCGTCGCCTTCCGGGATAGGAATAACGATCACCACCGAGCTTCCGTGGGATCGAGCGGATCTCGAAAGACTCGCCCTGACACCCGGATTGGATCTACCGTGAATTCCTCTGTGCAACGTGCCATCGCGGGAGCCGTCGCCGTCGTCACGGTATCTGCGGCGGCGGTGGTGCTGATGCAGGACCGCTCGACGACGATCAAGCGCATCACCGACGCCTCACCTGCCGCACCCGGAGTGGCGTGGGTGACGGAAGTGTCGGCAAGCGGAATGGACGGCGCGACGTTCTCCGATCCCCGAACCGGTTCGATGTATCCCTGGGGCCCGGGCTCGATCCGCATCGACGACATGCTGCTGACGCTCGCGGTCACTCCGGAAGGTGATGGCATGAACTCCGACGCCGTCATTGTCGCCGTCGATGCGGCCAGCGGCGCTGTGAAGTGGACGTCGCCCGCATTCGAACTCGCGTCGTGCGCAGAGCAACCGATGGACGGCATGCTTGTCTGCCACAGACCGTCGTACAGCGAACAACCCGGCCTGGTCACCTTCGATCTGACCACGGGTGAATCGCACACGATAGAGACCGCACCCGAGATAGTCGCCGCGACAGTCGCCAACGATCGCCTGTACATCGCCGAGGGCGACCTCGAGGGCGCACAAGTCACGCTCCACCGCGGAACGCTCGACGACTACGACGCGGATTGGAGCACACCGATCGCAGTATCAGCAGGGTGGGAAGATCCGTATGCGGACAGGCTGCTAGTGGGTCCCGAGGTCGGGAGTTTCGACGTGGGTGGGGGCTTTGCCACTTTCGACGCGCAGACCGGCAAGGAGATCTGGTCGACGGACATCCTGGACGACTGCGTGATTGCCCAGTACCGAACAGCGGGCGATCTGGCAGTTGCGTCCGACTTCGATTGCGATGCAACCTCTTCCGAAACAACCGGATCGACCGCATCGACTCGAAATGGAGAGGAGCTGGCGACCTATCAGGGGTCTGCCGAGCACTATCTGTCGATCGACGAGCCCACCGACTCCAGCGTTCCTGTGGTCCTGGGCGACACGGCATTCGATCGGACTACCGGCGAAGAGCTGTGGCGCAACGATCTTCTCGTCTTCGACGATCCGGGAGACGAATGGAACGAACCCCGCATCAGAGGCACGTTGGTCGCTGTGGCCGGCGACATCGGCATCCTCCGCTTCGACGACAACACAGTCGGCATCGATCTGCGTACCGGGGGTCAGCTGTGGAGTTCGGCCGAAACATGGACCCTGATGGCCCACGATCGCGACTCGGTCCTCGCCTACGGCGGGGGCGAACTCGTCGCCCTCGACTCTCACACCGGACTTCGTCTGTGGACGGCCGAATTCGCCAAGATGACCAGCGATGCCGGAACCTCGTTCGAGACCTACGTCGGCGGAGGGGATGGAACCTACGTCCTGCAGTCGGGATCGATGCTGGTGAAGCTGTCACCCTGCCGTCGTGACACCGGGTGACACCGAGCCTTCGACGCTGTGGCTACTATGACGCTTGGCATAGAACCAGAGCGGCCAGGGAGAGCAATGAACGAGGCTTCGAACACGACACACCCCTTCGACGACGCGTTGGAGCTTCACAGCGTCACCCCCGGCGTCTATCTGGGCCGCACGTCAGCGCCCTACAACAACATGGTCGGCCCGTTCGGTGGCCTCACGGCGGCGACCTTCATCAGTGCTGTTGGGCAACATCCGGATCATCTCGGGGACCCGGTGTCGCTGACCATCAACTTTGCCGGCCCGATCGCCGAAGGTGAGTTCGAGATCTCCACTCGCGCGGTGCGCACGAATCGCAGCAACCAACACTGGTATCTCGAGCTGAGCCAGAACGGCGAGGTTGCGACAACCGCCACGGCCGTGTTCGGCACCCGCCGCGAAACGTGGGACGACGACGAAGCCTCGCCGCCGTCGGTGCCTGCACCGTCCGAACTCTCCGTCGGCGGCTTCCCGGAGTTCATCGCCTGGGCGCGAAACTACGAGATGCGTTTTTCTGCCGGTGCGTTGAGCGAACAGGAATCCGCCGACTCGGCCATAGCGCTCTGGGTCCGAGACACACCCTCACGTGCGCTCGATTTTGCTTCGCTCACCTCGATGTGCGACATCTTCTACCCCCGGGTGTTCCAGCGACTCGGCAAATACGTTCCCGCTGGGACGATCTCGCTGACCATCCACTACTTCGCCACTGCCGAGGATCTCGAGACGCAGGCCGATTCCTTCGTGCTCGCGCATGCCCATTCCCGACGCTTCCACCGGGGGTATTTCGACCAGTCGGCCGAACTGTGGAGCAGCGACGAAAAGCTTTTGGCTACAAGCCATCAGGTGGTCTACTACAAGAGCTGAGGCTCATGCCATCTGAACGCCTGCAATTTCGTCGACCCCACCCTTACCATCGAACGACAGCTGACGGAATGCGACCTTCTCGACGAAGAAGCGATCGTGACTCACCAGGATCACCGCGCCGGGAAACGCCATCAGAGCGCGCTCGAGGACCTGGGTGCTCTGCAGGTCGAGGTGGTTGGTCGGCTCGTCGAGCACGATCACGCCTGCGCCGAACAACAGGCACTGCGCCAACGCCACTCGCGCTTTCTGCCCGCCGGACAGCACCCCGATACGCGTCTTGAGATCCATCTCGGAGAACTGCAGCAGCGTCAGGAAGCGATTGACTTCCTTCTTCGTAGCCGTCAAAGCAAGGCTGTCGGGCATCGCATTGACCGAATGGGTGACGGTGTCGTCGAGGTCCAGGTCGGCAAGCACCTGGTTGTAGTAGATGAACGACGGCGCCTTCGTCTTCCACTTGATCTTTCCACTGTCCGGTTGTTGCGCACCGGTGAGGATGTCGACCAACGTCGTCTTGCCGCAGCCGTTCGGTCCGGTGATGGCGATCCGGTCACCCCGGTGGATACTGAAGGACACATCGCGGAACAATTGTTGCTCGCCATAGCTTTTCGAGATCCCGGAGATCTCGGCCAGATTGTCGTGCACATGCAGTCCGCCGTAAATGGCGGTGACGACAGTATCGACCGGCCTGGGGTTCTTGCTCTTCTTGATGTTCGCGAGTCGGCGCTTGAGCACACCGCTCGGATTCTTGACCGCTTCCTTGCGATCGCTGATTGCTTCCTGCTCGTACGCCAACAGCTGCTGTTCGTTGCTGAACTCGCGTTCGAGGTTCTTGAGTCGAAACTGTTTCTGCTGAACGTAATCGGAGTACGTGCCGTCGTACGTCTGGAGATGATGGTTCTCGATCTCGACGATGCCGGTGACGACCTGCTCGAGGAAATGACGATCGTGCGACACGACGAGAAGCGCGCCGCGGAAGTCTCGCAGCCATCGTTCGAGCCACGCGATACCGGCGACGTCGAGGAAGTTGGTCGGCTCGTCGAGTAGCAATACATCGGGCGATTCGATGAGAATCTTGGCGAGCGCGGCGCGGTTTCGCCAGCCACCGGACAACCGTCCGACGGGCAGATCGCGTCGTTCCGCAGTGAATCCGAGCATCGAGAGCACCGTGTCGATCTGCTGGTGGTACGTCCAGCCACCACTGTTCTCCATGGCATCCAACAGTTCCGCCTGGCGGTCGACCAGTGCGTACATCTGCTTCTCGTCGAGGTCGCCGCCGAGTGCCGCTTCGACCTCCGCGAGCTCGAGTTCGACCTTGTGCACAACGCTGAACAGCGATTCGAGCTCTGCTTGGATACTGCGATCACCGTCGAGCTCGGAGAACTGGGAAAAGTAGCCGATCCGCGCCCCTTCGGTGACGTCGACCGTCCCGGTGTCGGGCGCTTCACGGCCCAGCAGGAGTTGCAGCAGTGTCGTCTTTCCGGTGCCGTTGCGCCCGATCAGGCCGATGCGATCGCCGTCCGCAAGGCGGAAGAACACCTCGCGCAGCATCACCTTGCCGTCGTATCCCTTGGCAACGTCGTTCAAGCGGATCCAACTCAAGGTGAAGCAACTCCTGGGATACGGGGGCCTGCGGTCCGACCACTCTAACTGTCGGGGGCGCCATCATCGTTACGCGTTCGTGTCCAGGGCCGAAAAAGGTCCTTTGGTCTGGTGTTTCACGGGCGAAACGTGCGCATCGCTCGACCAGGGACGGTCCGTTTTCCGATGGCAGGTATGTCTACCGTGCTACGTTCGGCGACAGTAAAGAAATGTAAAAACAAACGAATATCGTCGACCGGCCGACACGAAGCTTCACCGCACAACAGTGTCGGACCAGCGTCTCGACAGTGACCGGAAGGCTTGGCCCCATGGCACACACCGTGCTGAACAATTTCTCGACCCGTCGAATTGTCACCGTGATCGGCGGCGCCGCCCTCGTTGCCGCCAGCTTCACTGCGTGTACATCGACCACACCGGCCGACGGGGAAGACCGACTCCAGTCGCTCCGTGATGCCGGGACCATAACTGTCGGAGTTGCAGGCGAAGCGCCCTACAGCTTCGAAGAGAACGGCGAATTGACCGGCGCCACAATTGCTTTGCACAAGCGAATTTTCGGGAATCTGGGCATCGACACCGTCGAAGGTGTCAACGCCGACTTCGGCGCGCTCATCCCCGGCTTGCAGGCCAACAGATTCGACGTCGTCAGCGCAGGAATGTCGATTCTTCCTCAGCGGTGCGAACAGGCCGCATTCGGCGATCCCGAATTCAATTACACGACAGCACTGATGGTTCCCGCAGGCAACCCAGCTGGTTTGACGGACATGCAGTCGGTCGCCGACAGTGGACTACGTCTTGCGACGATGACGGGTGCCATCGAGTCCGACTATGCCCAGGCACTGGGAATCTCGAGTACTCAGGTCGCAGCTCCGCAGGACGGCATGGACGCCGTGACCTCTGGCCGCGCCGACGTGTTTGCCTTGACCGCGATTTCGTTGAACTGGATGAAGACCAACAACCCCGATGCACCGGTGGATGTCACCGAGTCGTTCGTCGCCACCATCGACGGCGAACCGCAGGTCGGTGCCGGTGCCACGGTCTTCCGCACCGACGACACCGAACTCCTGGCCGCATACAACGAGGAGCTCGCCAAGATCACCTCGGACGTCGACGAGTACCTCTCGGTTGTCGGCGAATTCGGTTTCACTGCCGAGGAACTCCCCGATCCGAGCTTGACCACCGCGATTCTGTGCGAGGGATAAGTCTTTCGGCGAACTGACCTCACATGAACGACAACATCGACACCTTCCTGGATTCGTGGCCGCGAATCCAGGAAGGAATGCTCACCACCATCTACCTCACTCTCGGCGGCGCTGTTCTCGCGTTCGTGCTGGCACTCGTACTCGGACTCGCGGCCGGTAACCGTCACCTCTACGTACGCGGACCGTCACGAGTCGTCGTGGAGTTCTTCCGCGGGACCTCGCTGCTCGTGCAGCTGTTCTGGCTCTTCTACGTGTTGCCGCTCCTCGGTTTTCAACTCGATTCGATGTTCTGTGCCATCCTTGCGCTCGGGTTGAACTACGGCGCCTACGGTGCCGAGGTCGTTCGGGGGTCGATCGCCGCGGTTCCGAAGCCACAGTGGGAGGCCGCACTCGCGTTGAACTTCACCTCGTGGCAACGCTTACACCGAGTCGTGTTTCCTCAAGCCTGGGTGCAGATGATCCCGCCGCTCACGAACCTGCTGATCCAACTCCTCAAAGGCAGTGCGCTGGCGAGTTTCGTTCTGCTGCAGGATCTGACCTATCAGATCGAGCAGCTACGACGGGGAACGGGCGACACGTTGTTCGCGTTCGGTATCGGTTTGATCCTCTACTTCGTCATCGCCTACATCCTCACGTTGTTCATGAACGTGCTCGAGGTCCGCGCCAAGGGGCGCCTCGGTAGCGGACCGTCGCTACGTGAAGTGCTGAGCCTGCGCCCGGAGCGGATCGATCAGAACGTGGGGGTGGGTCGATGACCGCCAACTGGAGCTGGGATCGCGCCTTCGACTCCCTTCCCTTTCTGCTGGAGGGTTTCAAGATCACCCTCCTGGCCACCGTCATCGGATTTGTCGTTGCGGCCGTTCTCGGTCTCGTGATCGCGGTCATTCGTCATGCGGGTCCGAAGATCGTCACAGTGCCGCTCAGGATGGTCACCGAGTTCATTCGGTTGACCCCGTTGATCGTGCAGCTGCTGTTCGCGTACTACTTGCTGCCACAGTTCTCGGCACTTCAGATCGGTATCGCTGTCCTGGGTATCCACTATTCGACGTACATGGCAGAGGTGTATCGAGCCGGCATCGACGCGGTGCCGCCCGGTCAGTGGGAGGCTGCGACTGCGCTGTCGCTGCCCAGCACACGGACGTGGAGAGCCGTCGTTCTTCCACAGGCGATCAGAAGCACGACGCCCGCCCTCGGCAACTACGCGATCTCGATGTTCAAGGACACACCGTTTCTGTTCGCGATCACCGTCGTGGAACTGGTGACGGCCGCGCAGCAGTACGGCGCCCGCACGTTTCAATACCTCGAACCGATCACGATGGCCGGTGTCATCTTCCTGCTGGCGAGCTACCCGACATCGATCTTGATCAGAAGACTGGAGAAGTCTCTTGCCTACTAGTGATGCGCCCGTCGAACAGTCGGCCGGCCCCATGATCCGGTTCGACAAGGTCGTCAAGAAGTTCGGCGCCCACGTCGTGCTGGATCATTTGGATTTCACCGTCTCTCGCGGCGAACGCGTCGCATTGATCGGTCCCAGCGGGTCCGGGAAGACGACGATTCTGCGCCTGCTGATGACCATCGAGAAGGTGAGCGACGGTGTCATCTGGATCGAGGACGAGCCACTGACCCATCAGCGCAAGGGTGACAAGCTCGTCGCGGCATCGGAGAAGCACCTCCGGGCAGTCCGTACCAAGATCGGCATGGTGTTCCAGCAGTTCAATCTGTTCCCCAATATGACAGTTCTGCAGAACATCACCGAGGGGCCTGTTCACGTACTGGGCAAGTCGAAAGCCGAAGCCACCGAACGGGCTCGCGAGCTTCTGAAGACAGTCGGATTGTCCGACAAGGAAAACAGCCACCCGACCAAACTGTCGGGTGGTCAGCAGCAGCGAGTGGCCATCGCCAGAGCGCTTGCCATGGACCCGGACATCCTGCTTCTCGACGAGGTGACATCGGCACTGGATCCCGAGCTCGTCGCCGACGTACTCGACATCCTCAGGACCATCGCCAAAACCACGGATATCACCATGCTGATCGTGACTCACGAGATGGGATTCGCGCGCGACGTCGCCGATCGTGTCCTGGTTTTCGACGAGGGCAAGATCCTCGAGGAAGGCACACCCACGGACATCTTCAGCAACCCGCAGCAGGAGCGCACTCAGAGGTTCCTGAAAGCTGTTCTGGCCGAGTGAGCCGCGTTCGTCGCTACAACTTATCTGTCGTCCTGTCGGCTTTGGTGTCGACGGCCTGAGTATTTTCGGACCGCCTGTGCTTGCTCGTGATCAGGTAACCGAACGCGGTAGCGAAGATGTACATGAACACCGAGTAGACGGCGCTCGGGATCGCCACCTCGGCACTGTCTAGCACGCTCAACGCGACGGTGAGTGCGACGGTGGTGTTGTGGATGCCCACCTCCATCGAGCTTGCGATGGCCTGCTGTTCGTTGAGCCTGAGCAGCCTGGCACCGGCGTAGCCGATGGTGATGCTGACAAGGCAGAAGATGCCGGTCACCAATCCGACCTTCTGCAGGTACTCGCCGATGTTTTCGCGCTCGCCGAGTAGCGCACCGAGGGAGACGACGACCAGGACCGCTATCGAGAAGATCCGTACCGGTCGATCGGCGCGTTCCGCGAACTGCGTCGACCGGTGCCGGACGTACATGCCGATGGCAACCGGAATGAGCACGATGGCAACGACCTGCGCGACCTTGGCGAACTGCAGGCCGAGTTCGCCTTCGGCATCGAAGTACGCGATGGCAAAGTTGGTGATCACCGGGATGGTCACCGCTGCCAACACCGAGTTGACGGCGGTCAACGTGATGTTGAGTGCGACGTCTCCGCGGAAGAGATGACTGAAGAGATTGGCGGTGGTTCCGCCCGGTGATGCTGCCAGCAACATCACTCCGACGGCCAGCAGCGGGTCCAGATCGAAGGCCTTGATCAACCCGAATGCGATGAGCGGTAGAACGAATATCTGTAGCACCAGTGCAACCACGACTGCCCGGGGTGAACGTGTGACCCGCCTGAAATCGTCGATGGTCAGCGACAATCCGAGACCGAACATGATGACGGCGAGCGCAATCGGCAATCCGGTCGTAATCAGAGCTGAGTCGTCCATCGCTTCTCCTTCGGGGCGTTGCGGTCCTCGGCCGCCGCCGGGAAGGCCAGAACGTCGCGGACAGGTTAACCCGGTTCGCGCGGCGGCACCATCGAATCGCCGACAGAATCCACCGGCCTGCGAAATGCAGCGACGGCTACAGGGTCAACGACCAGCGATGAGCGTGTCGTCGGGCGGTGTCTGGACTGCAGGTGGTCGGCCGGACATGAGGTCCAGAACCACCTTGGGCCGCGCGAGCCATTCGCGTCCGAAGTTGCGCGCCACTGCCATCGCGTTGCAGTCACACTCGGCGTCGACTCCTTGCGCATCGATGCCCGCGTCCCGGCACAGGGCGACTGCGCGCGAGACGTGCAAACCCTGGCTGACCACCAGTGCGTCGGTGACGCCGAACGTTTCCGCTGCTCGAACGCACGAGTCGTAGGTGTCGAGTCCATGTCCGTCACCGACGATGATGCTGGCGTCGACGCCCGCGTCGACGAGATAGTCGGTCATCGCGGCAATTTCGTTGCCGGATGCCCCGTTCGCGTCACCGGACACCAGAATTGCCTGCGCCCGACCCGATTCGACCAGGTCGACGGCGGCGTCGAGACGTCCGGTCAGGAACTTCATCGGCTTGCCGTCGCGAACCTGCGACCCCAGGACGAGGACCACCGGGGCTTCCGGTGCGTCGGCGACATCGTGGACCCGACCGAACGATTCGTACGCCACCCAGCCGGCCGAGCCGAGCACGACAGCCAACACGAGGGCACTACCGGCACCGACGAGGCGTACGAGCTTGCCTCCCACTCTTCTCACGAGCCGGAAGCCTACGGCGATGGTCTGTGGGTGCCCTGTGAGTGCTATGAGAAAGATGAATCCGTAGTGTGGCAGATGTGACGCACAGCACACGAGTAGGCCGGACCCGAGGAGTGGCATACACATGAAAAGCACCATGCAGGACGCCCCACTGTCCATTGGGCAGCTTGTCCGATTCGGGACGTCGATCCACTCCTCCGCCGAGGTCATCACGTGGAGCGAGACCGGCCCGACGACGGTGACGTTCGGCGAATTGGGCAAGCGCGCAGCTCAACTCGCGCACGGACTCCGGTCGATCGGCATCGACGGGGACCAGCGAGTCGCCACGTTCATGTGGAACAACTCGGCCCACATGGAGGCCTACATGGCGGTACCCGCCATGGGCGCTGTGCTGCACACGCTCAACATTCGCCTGTTTCCCGAGCAGCTCACCTATATTGCCGAGCACGCCGAGGACCAGGTGATCATCGCCGACGCGAGCCTGCTTCCGTTGCTGACTCCATTGCTGCCGACCATGTCCACCGTTCGACATCTGATCGTCGTCGGTGTCGACCCATCGGACGTGCGGGCGCCGGAAGGCCTCGAGGTGCTCGGCTACGAGGAACTTCTGGCCGGTCAGCCCGAGGACTTCGACTGGCCCGAGCTCGACGAACGTTCCGCTGCTGCAATGTGTTACACCTCCGGCACGACGGGAGACCCGAAGGGCGTCGTCTACTCGCATCGCTCTATCTGGCTGCACTCGATGCAGGCGTGCATGACGGACGCCATGGCCATCGCACAGTCCGACAAGGTGCTGGCGATCGTGCCCATGTTCCACGCGATGTCGTGGGGACTGCCCTACGCTGCACTCATGGTCGGGGCGTCGCTGATCATGCCGGACAAGTTCCTGCAGCCTGCGCCACTTTCCGAGATGATCTCCACGCTGCGTCCCACTGCCGCAGCGGCCGTCCCGACGATCTGGCAGGCGCTCTACGCTCATCTCGGAGAGCATCCGATCGACCTCTCGTGCCTGCGCGACGTCGTGGTCGGCGGCAGCGCGTGTCCGCCGAGCCTGATGCGCGCGTTCCACGAGGAATACGGCGTGCACATCACCCAGGCGTGGGGCATGACCGAAACGTCCCCGCTGGGGACCTCGGGACGTCCGGACGCCGGGTTGTCCCCCGAGGACGAGTTCGACCTACGGTGCACGCAGGGAAGATTCGTGGCCGGTGTCCGCGCGCGACTCGTCGACGATGCGGGCAAGGAGCTTCCGTGGGACGGCAAGCAGGTGGGCGAGCTGGAGGTGCGCGGTCCGTGGATCACCGGCAGCTACTACCGAAACGACGCGCCGGACAAATTCGACGACGGTTGGCTCCGAACCGGCGACGTCGGCACCATCGCGCCCGGCGGCTATCTTCGCCTCACCGACCGATCCAAGGACATAATCAAGTCCGGCGGCGAGTGGATCTCTTCGGTCGAACTCGAGAACCACGTGATGGCACACCCTGCCGTGAGGGAGGCCGCGGTCATCGGCGTGCCGGATCCGAAATGGGATGAGCGGCCGTTGGTTGCGGTTGTCGTGCGGGACGGCGTGACCGTATCTGCCGAGGAGTTGAAGAAGTTTCTCGACGGGCGGGTCGCGCATTGGCAGCTCCCCGAACGATGGACCTTCATCGAAGAAGTCCCGAAGACCAGCGTCGGCAAGTACGACAAGAAGCGACTGCGCAGGTCGCACGCGGACGGAGGGTTGGACGTCATCGAGTTGGTGTAGCGAGACCGTACGAAAGACCGAGGCCGGCGGC
The DNA here is from genome assembly GCF_001647195.1 of Rhodococcus sp. EPR-157. Classification (GTDB taxonomy): domain Bacteria; phylum Actinomycetota; class Actinomycetes; order Mycobacteriales; family Mycobacteriaceae; genus Rhodococcoides. The sequence goes on from NZ_LVCV01000271.1 coordinate 25,047, forward strand.
CCCGAGCATCCGCTCGGGGTCGCCGGCTGTCTGCCTGCACGTCGTCCCTGAGCACGTACACCGTCGGACGTCGCGGCGGAGGTTAATTGCCGAGACTCGCTAAACAAACCTTAAGTTCAACTCGAAACTGGTTATGCCGTACATCGGTACGCAAAGCGCCGTCGCAACCTTCCTCGAGTTTGCTACCGTTCTCTCGGGGTTCCGGGTAATCGGATAGGAAAGGGCGCAAAGTTGCGCGGGGGGAATTGTGACGGATTCAAATCAGGTACTCGGGTTCGTGACGTTGGACGACAACTACGAAGAGCCGTTCGACTTGACGTCCTCGCAGTACGCCATGTGGCTGGCACAACAACTGCATCCGCATGCTGCGCACAGCGTGGCGCACTACATGGACGTACGCGGTGACCTGAACTTCGATCTCCTCGTCGACTCGGTACGCATCACCGCCGCCGAAACTGGTTCGCTGCTGACCCGCCTCCTCGCCCCCGGCGATGGGCAGGACGGTCCGCACACCGTGCGTCAGTTCGTCGATGCAGCGATCCTGCCCACCGAGCTCGAGTACCACGACCTCACCGCGTCCCCCGACCCGATCGCGGCTGCACGCGAATGGATGAACGCGGAGTTCACGGCACGAATCGACCTGTACTCCACTCCACTGTCCAGGTCGGCCGTCCTGAAAGTCGGTCACCTGCGCTACTTCTGGTACGCCCGAGCACACCACACCGTGATCGACGGGTTCGGGTCGGCGGTGGTC
>NZ_LVCV01000272.1 GCF_001647195.1 Rhodococcus sp. EPR-157
CGAGGCTGCCTACCGCGCATCGGCGCGGATCGAGAAAGATCGCGCGTATTGGGCATCAGTGGCAGCAGAACTGCCAGAGCCCGTGTCGTTCTCGGGACGCACGGCCGAACCCTCGTCGTTCAATCATCGGTGCGACAGAACGCTCGACCTGCACACCGACAAAGCCCTCGGCAGTGCTGCCGGGACGTACAAGACCACCGTCGCCGCTCTGGTGGTCGCAGCATTCGCGGCATACCTCGCCCGCGCGACCGACACCGACGACGTCGTTCTCACTCTCCCGATGGCTGCCCGCGTCACCGCCTGGGCGCGATCCTCCGCATCCATGACGGCCAACGCTGTTCCCATCGGGGCCCGTGTCGAATCGACGACCACCATCGGCGAGCTGATCGAGAACATCGGACACCGCATCGGAGGTGCTCTCCGGCACCAGCTGCTCCCCGCAGCGGAGATCGCCGGCGACCTCAGGGCCTCGGGTGCCACCCTGGGACCGACGATCAACCCGATGCTGTTCGGTGACCGAATACGGCTCGGTGATCTCGACGCGCGGCTGGACCTGTTGACCTCGGGTCCGACGGCGGACATGGCCGTCACCCTGCACACGAACTCCGACAACGGGCAGATGCGCGTCGACATCGAGGGCAACCCTGCCACGTACGAACTTGCCGACATCGAGATGCACAGTGCCCGCTTCGCTCGGTTCCTGCACGAGTTCGTAACCCGGCAACCCGACTGCCCGATCAGCGCCATCGATGTGCTCACCGAGACGGACCGTCAGCTCCTGCTGCACGAGTGGAACGGCGGCGCACGTGCCGCTCTGGCGACCATGCCGGAGATCTTCGACCGCGGCGTGCGACGTGCGCCGGATCGTCCCGCGATCGTCGACGGTGACACCGTGATCGAGTACCGCGAGCTCGACCGACGCTCGAACGCGATCGCGCGCCAGCTGATCTCGATGGGTGTCGGCCCGGACGTGCCTGTGGCGGTGGTACTTCCGCGCTCGCACAGGTCGGTGACCATCGTGTGGGCCATCACCAAGGCAGGCGGCGCGTACGTGCCGATCGATCCTGCGCATCCTGAAGATCGCATCGAACGGACACTGGCGGACTGTGGCGCGCGAATCGGCGTCACGACGCGGGATCGACGTGGCGGGTTGCCGTCCGAGATCGACTGGATCGTCGTCGAGGACAATCCCACGTTCGGACGTGCCGGTGGCTCGATCGACGAGAGTCCGATCGACGAGGGTCCAATCACCGATGCCGACCGCCTCGCCCCGCTCACTCTGGATCACCTCGCATACGTGATCTACACCTCCGGCAGCACCGGTGTACCCAAGGGCGTCGCCGTCACCCATCGCGGTATCGGACCCATCGCCGACGCGGCCATCGCGGCCCACGCCACCGTCGTCGGGTCACGGGTGATGCATTTCGTATCACCGGGTTTCGACGCCTCCGTGCTCGAGATGTTCCTGGCCTTCGGTGCCGGCGGAACCCTAGTGGTACTGCCCACCGGGGTGTACGGCGGCGACGAACTCGGGGCGTTGCTCACCGAGCACTGCATCGACGCCGGGTTCATCACGCCGTCGGCGCTGGCGACGGTCTCCCCCGCCGCCGGGTCGACACTCGTCTCGATCGGAGTGGGGGGCGACGCCGTGCCGGCCGCGCTGGTCGACGACTGGGCTCCTGGACGGCGGATGGTCGACGTCTACGGCCCCACCGAGACCACAATCGCAGTCACGCTCGGCACGCTCGAAGCGGGGAAGAAAGTGGCGCTCGGGCGCCCTATCGACGGCATTCGGGCCTACGTAGTGGACCGCAGACTCCACCCGACTCCCCCGGGATGCGTGGGCGAGCTCTACATCGGCGGGACCGGGGTGGCGCGCGGCTACCACGCTCGACGCGGTCTGACGGCGAGCCGATTCGTGGCCGATCCCTTCGGAGGGGGCCGGCTCTACCGAACCGGTGATCTCGTCAGGTGGACTGCCACAGGCGAACTCACCTACATCGGACGACGCGATCATCAGGTCAAGGTGCGCGGATTCCGGATCGAACTCGGCGAGATCGAGGAAGCACTTCGCGCGCATCCACAAGTCAGCGACGCCGTAGTGGTCGTCCATGGCGACGGGGTGGCGCGCACTCTCGTCGGCTATGTCGTCGCCGAGAACAATGCGGTGCTCAACCCCGACGAGGTGACGGCCTCGCTCATCGGCGTTCTCCCCGCATACATGGTGCCCCACCGCGTCAACGTGCTCGATGCGTTCGAGTTGAACGCCAATGGCAAAGTCGATCGCCGCCTGCTGCCTGAGCCGGTCGATCAGGTCGTGGCCGATCGGCGCGAGCCTCGAACGCCACAGGAAATCGCTGTGGCCCGGACCTTTTCAGATGTTCTCGACGTGCCGTCGGTGTCGGCCACAGACGACTTCTTCGCTCTCGGCGGTAACTCGCTGCTCGCGACCGTCGTCGCCGCGCGCCTTGCCACCGACGGCCGATACCGCGTCGGCGTGCGCGAGGTCTTTCTGCACTCGACTGTCGAGCGCCTGGCCGCCATCCTGATCGATCTCTCCGACGATGACACCGGATCCATTGCCCCGGTCTCTGTTTCACGAGAAGAGCCACTGCCTGCCTCACCCTCGCAGCGCAGCATGTGGTGGATCGAGCGCTACCAGCCGTCGGCTGCGTACCACATCCCGCTCGCTCTCCGAGTCAGGGGCGAACTCGACGTCTCCGCTATCCGGCTGGCACTCGACGACGTCGTCCGTCGCCACGAGAGCTTGCGTACCGTCTTCACCGTCGACCCGTCCGACGACTCGCCGCTGCAACTGATTCTCGACGCCCCGAGCATCGAGTATCCCCTGCCGTTCGACGCCGTGACTATCGACGGCGCGGATGTCGACGACACAGCACTGCATGCCGCCCTGTCCGAGATCGCCACGCGCCCGTTCGATCTGGAACACGATCTACCGCTTCGTGGTCGAGTGATCTCGCTACCGGACCGCGACGAGCATGTCGTGGCGCTTGTCCTGCACCACATCTGCGCCGACGGGTGGTCGCTCGGTGTGCTGGCTTCCGATATCGGCGAGGCCTACCGAGCGCGTCTGAAAGACAGTGTTCCTGAATGGGATCCGCTGGCCGTGCAGTACGCCGATGCCGTCGCCTGGCAGCGGGCCGAGTTGGGCGAGGCCACCGAGACCGGTTCGTCACTGAGCACTCTCCGGACATGGTGGTCCGATACGCTCGCAGACCTTCCGGACAGCCGTCCACCGGGCACCATGCGCGCTCGTCCGAGTGCGCCGAGTGGCCTCGGCGCCGCCGTGTCCACCGTGCTGAGCCCCGACGCGAAGGCCGCCATCGATCGCCTGGCGGCGGGCACCGGGTCGACGGAGTTCATGGTGGTGCACGCTGCATTGGCGCTGCTGGTGTCCCGGTCGGGCGTCGGCGACGATGTGGTGATCGGTACCGCTACGGCGGGGCGCGGGCATCGGGACCTCGATCGCGTGGTCGGAATGTTCGTCAACTCGGTGG
>NZ_LVCV01000273.1 GCF_001647195.1 Rhodococcus sp. EPR-157
TGCCGTTCGACTCCCTGGTCGAGCACCTGGACCCCGTTCGCCTGCCCGGCCGTCACCCGCTGTTCCAGGTGATGCTGACCGAGCGTGTCACCCCCGATGTCGACATGGAGATCGGCGGCGGAACGGTGAGCGCGTACGGCATCGAACTACCCGTCACCAAGTACGACCTCGAGGTGGTCCTTGCACGTTCGGCGTCCCGACCCGACGAGACGAAGATCGTGCTGACCTACGCGCACGACCTCTACGACGCGCCCACCGCCGACGCGTTTCTGCAGCGGCTGACGTCCGTTCTCGCCCAGATGGCAGCCGAGCCCGACCGCCCGATCCACCGGATCGACGTGCTGATTCCGTGCGAACGCGCGAGGCTGCTGCCGATGATCAGTGATCGAGCCGATCCGCGCGGCGTGAGCATCGACCGTGCACTGAGCGAGAGCGCACGCCGTTCACCGACCGCAGTTGCACTCGTCGAAGACGAACGATCCATGACGTACGCCGATCTCGATGCACTCGTCACTCGCGGGGCCGCCAACCTGCGCAGTCGTGGTGTGCGGGCCGAAACAAGGGTCGTCGGAATGCTGCCTCGCTGCATGGAATCGGTACTGTGCGTGCTGGCCGTTGCCCGCTCCGGTGGCGTGTACGTGCCAGTGGATCCTGCCTACCCGGAGGATCGCCGCGACTTCATGGTGCGCGACAGCGGCGCTGTCGTCGGTCTCACTCACCTGCGAGTCGACGATTCGGACGGCTTCTGGCTGCCGCTGGACTCACTGTTCGCCGCTGCCGCGACCTACGGCCGGGACGCCCCGGAGGTCGCGCCCGCCAATGCGGCATACATCATCTACACCTCGGGAACCACCGGAACCCCGAAGGGCGTCGAGGTCTCCCGGCAGGCGTACGCGGATGCCGGGGTCGAGCTCGTACGCGCGTTCGGTGCTAACTCGCGTTCTCGCGTATTGGCCTTCGCATCACCGAGTTTCGACGCGTCGATGCTCGAAATCGCGCTCGCGATGCGCTCGGGCGGCACATTGGCGGTCGCACCGGCCGACATCGTCGGTTCCGCAGAACTGGAAGCGGTGATCGACGTCCATGGGGTGACGCACTGCTTCCTGACGCCGTCGGTGCTGGCAACCCTCGACCTGGCCGGTCCGGCTCTGTCGCCGATGACCACGATCGGAATCGGCGGCGAGAGCTTCGGACCGGAGTTGGTGGCTCTCGCAGCTACCGGACGTCGCATCGTCAATGTCTACGGGCCCACCGAGTCCACCATTTCCACCCACCTCCCCGTGCTCGACCCGACGCGGGACGTCTCCATCGGGATGCCGGTCGCCGGCGTCCGCGCGACCGTTCTCGACGTGCGACTGTCCGCGGTACCGAGCGGCGTCACCGGCGAATTGCACCTTTCCGGTGGACAACTCGCCCGCGGATATGTCGACCGCCCGGCACTGACGGCCACTCGATTCGTCGCCGATCCGGTCGGCCCTCCCGGCTCACGGATGTACCGCACCGGTGATCTCGCGTACGTCGACGGGGCTCACGAGCCGACGGTCAAGATCGTCGGACGCAGTGACTTCCAGGTCAAGATCCGCGGTCTGCGAATCGAACTGGGTGAGATCGACAGCGTTCTCGGTGCTGTACCAGGAGTCGATCTTGCCGTCACGACGACGGAAAAAGCCCCGTCCGGGGAGACGGTGCTCGTGTCGTACGTGCACGGTGAGAGTGCCCTCGACGCCGATGACGTGACACGGATTGCCCGCGGGCGGCTACCGCGGCACATGGTGCCCGCCCGAATCGTGGTGCTCGACGCCATCCCACTCACTCCGGTCGGCAAATTGGACCGATCTGCACTGCCTGCACCGTCGTTCGACGTCGCTTCCGTCGACGATGAGCCGCAGACAGAACTCGAAGCCACTCTGGTGCAGATTCTGTCCGAGGTCGTCGACGTACCGTCGGTGGGGACCTCGGCCGATTTCTTCGCCCTCGGCGGAACATCACTGTCCGCGACGCGATATGCCACCCGGATCGGCGAGCGCCTGGGCTACCACGTACCGGTTCGGGCGATTTTCGACAACCCCACGGTCGCCGAGCTCGCCGAGCACCTCGACGCATCGCAAGAGAACGCCAGTGAGTCGACACATCAATCGCATTGGCTCACAGGCGAACTGATCGAGCGCGTCCGTTCCACGCGAGGTACGTCGATTCCTCTCTCACCCCAGCAGCAGGCCATGTGGATCACCAGCCGAATCGCCTCGACAGCAACGGCATACAACATCGTGGGCGGCCTCCGCGTCGCCGGCGCCTTCGACCCACACGTGTTGGAAGCAGCGCTGAACGACGTGGTGCAGCGCCACGAGTCGTTGCGAACAACGTTCCCGACGACGGCGACGGGGCCGATGCAGCGGGTCTGGCCGGAGCGACGGGTCGAGGTGAGCATCGCGGACTCGCGCGAAAAATGCTCGGTCACCGACCTTCTGACCCAGGCAGGTGCGCACTCCTTCGATCTGTCGATCGAACTTCCCGTCCGAGTCACCGTGGCGCGGATCGGGGACGACGAGTACGTGGTGGTGCTCGTCGTACACCACATCGCTGCCGACGGTGAGTCGATCGCCCCGCTGTCTGCTGATCTGTTGTTCGCGTATACCGCTCGCGAAAGTGGCATCGCGCCGGTGTGGCCGAGCTCGCCCCTGCAATACGCCGAATACCAGCTCGCACTCGAGGCCTCGATGACCGACGGAGCGCGAGCAACCGGTCTCGACTACTGGACCGAGACACTGCGCGACGCACCCGTCGAACACGCCGTTCCGCTGGACATGCCGCGGCCGGGGACTCCCACCGGACGGTCGGCTACCGTCACGGTGTCGATGCCGGCCGAGGTGCGCGCCCGGGTGAGCGAGCTCGCTCGAACCCATCGATCTTCGGAATTCATGGTGTTGCACACCGCGCTCGCTGCGATCACGTCCGATGGAACCACGTCCGATGGAACCACGGACGTCGTGATCGGTACACCGCACTCGGGACGCGGCGGCACGGCCCTCGATTCGATGGTGGGCATGGCCGTCAACACGCTCGCGCTGCGCACCGACATCGCTCGGACCGCGTCCTTCGCGGAAGCACTGGCCGAGGTGCGCGAGACCGACCTCGACGCATACGAGCACGCGATGATCCCGTTCGACGAGATCGTCTCGGCGTTGGGACAGCCGCGCCACCCCTCCCGTAATCCGATCGTTCAGATCGTGCTCGCCGTTCAGGATTCGCCGCCGCTCACGATCGATACCGGCGACCGATCCATCACTACGATCGAAGCCCCGATCACCACGTCGGCGTTCGACCTCGTGGTGTCCGTCCGCCCCGGCCACGACGGCAGTGCCGACGTGCGCATTACCTACGCACGAGATCTCTTTCTGCCCAGCACCGCTCGTCACCTGGGGCAACGATTGGTCGAGGTACTCGATCGGGCTGCCGCGACACCCTCGAGCACCGTCGGTGATCTGCTCGACGCGTCGGCGATCGTTCATTCTCCTCCCACGCTGGGCGCGCTGTTCGACGCAGCAGTCGCACTCGATCCGGGCGCGGTGGCCGTCACTGCGGCGGACGGTTCGATGACCTACCGGGAGCTGGACAATGCCGTTGCTGTCCTGGCCGATTCACTTCGGGAGGCCGGGGCGCGACCGGGAACCTGTGTCGCTCTCGCGGCGCAGCGTTCCCTGGCATCGGTCACCGCGTTCTGGGCGATCACGCGAACCGGTGCGGCCGTCCTGCCCCTGGACCCCTCGTACCCGAACGAGCGGCTGCGCTACATCCTGGAGGATTCTGCTCCGATCCTGGGTCTGTGCGACGGCCCGGACGCCGCGCTACCCCGCGAGTGCGTGACGTGGAGATCGATTCGGGACGTCGAACCGGTCGATCGGGATCTGCCCGTACCTCAGCCGCATCCCGACGACATCGCCTACGTCGTCTACACCTCGGGTACGACGGGTCGGCCGAAGCCGGTCGCGGTCACTCATCGCGGGCTCGAGCGATTTGCAGTGTCGCTGGGGCTGCAGTTCGACACCGGTCCCCGGTCCCGGGTTCTGCACATGGCGTCGCCGGGATTCGATGCAGCGATTCTGGAAATGCTGTTGGTCGTGGTTCGAGGCTCGACCTGCGTGGTCGCACCGTCGTCGACCTTCGCGGGCACGCAACTCGGCAACCTGATCCGACGCGAACGCGTCGACACGATTTTCATCACCCCGGCCGCACTGGGGACGCTCTCGCCCGACGCATTGCTGTCGGTCACCACGATCGGCACCGGAGGCGAAGCGCTGTCGGCTGCACTGTTGGACAGCTGGGGCGAGGGACGTCGCTTCGTCAACGCATACGGCCCGAGCGAGTCGACGGTTGCGGCAACGATGGGTCTGCAGCAGGCTGCGGAAGCACCGCACATCGGGTCCGCGGTACCAGGCACGTCGACGCTGATCCTTGATTCCGACCTGCGCAAGGTGGACGGACCGAACTTGGGCGAGCTCTATGTTGCCGGTGCGGGGCTTGCACGTGGCTATCTCGGTCGACCTGCATTGACCGCGGCACGCTTCGTCGCGAACCCGTACGGCGCTACTGGCTCACGGCTTTACCGAACCGGTGACCTCGTTCGCGCCGCTGAGGACTCCGACGGTACGCAGCTGCGGATTCTCGGACGGTCGGACTCGCAGACCAAGATACGCGGGGTTCGAGTCGAGCCGGCCGAAGTCGAGGCCGTGCTGTCGGCGAATCCGTCGGTGCAGTCCGCCGTGGTGCTCGTCGAGGACACCCCGACCGGTTCGTCGCTCGTTGCGCATGTGAGCACCACGGAGATCGTCGACGCCGATCACCTCCGCGCAGCGGTCTCGGAGGTACTCCCACGGCACCTGGTGCCCGCGCGAATCGTCCTGCACGACAGGCTTCCACTCACCTCACATGGAAAGATCGATCGCGTCGCGCTCGCTGCGGGACCGGCGACGGCCGCTGTCGCTCGCCCCGACGGTTCGACGGTCGATGCGGTGCGGTCGGCCTTCGCCGCCGTGCTCGCGGTCGATGTGGAGACCATCGACGCAGACTCGGATTTCTTCGCCCTCGGCGGCAATTCCCTTGCCGCAGTAGTGGTGATGGACACGCTGCGCGAGCAGGTCGCCGAGGCTGATCGGGACAAGGTCGACGTGACGTGGTTCTTCGATGTCGCGACGCCTGACGCGATCGCCGCCCGAATCGATGCACTCGGACACGGCGGTGTCACCGAACAGAAGGCTCCCGTGACGATGCGCCCACGATCTCCGTTCGACGTCCTGATACCGCTGCGCGGTGGATCGGCCGATCGGGCTCCGCTGTTCTGCATTCATCCGGCCATCGGTCTGGTGTGGAGCTACACCGGCATTCTTCCATACCTGGATGCGGACACTCCCGTCGTCGGAATTCAGGCCCGCGGCATCGTGACCACCGCGCCGGAACCGGAATCGGTGAAGGAGATGGCGCGCGACTACGTCAACGCCATCCGCATGGAGTTTCCCAGTGGGCCGTACCGTCTCGCGGGCTGGTCGCTCGGCGGGCTCATCGCGCAGGCGATGGCCGTCGAATTGGAGAAGCAGGGCGAGGATGTGGAGCTGATCGTGCTCGACGCCTATCCACTGTGCGACGAGACGGCACCGAGGCAGGAGATGTCGGTCGCCGATCTGCTGCGCGAATTCGTGGGCGAGTTCGACGTCGAGGACGATCTGACTCTCGACGATGCCATCGCTCTGGTACGCCGACAGGGCGGGGCGGCAACGTTGCTCGACGACGATCAGATTCGTCGCCTGTACGACCGGTACCGTCTGTTCGTCCGCCTCGGCTATGAGCATCGTCCGGAGTTCTTCGGCGGCGACCTCACGTTCTTCTCCGCGTCGCGATACCGCGGGGTCCCTCGATCCCCTTGGGAATGGCGACAATTCGTCGGCGGGACCATCGCAGACCATCCGGTTCCGACCACCCACAACGAGATGGGCACCCCGGGAGCCCTGGCCGAGGTGGCGCGCAGTATCGAATCACGAACTCCGGCAGCAGCGTCGGGGCAGTACCGATGAGCGAGACGGTGGTCGAGGTCCGCAACCTCGTCAAGGAGTATGTAGGGCGCAAGGGAAATCACCTGGCGCTCAGCGGCGTCGACCTGGTGGTGCCCGCGGGGACGGTCACCGCGGTACTGGGCCCCAACGGTGCGGGCAAGACCACTGCAGTGCGCATCATCGCGACCCTCAGTTCCCCGACGAGCGGCACGGTCACGGTGGCCGGCATCGATGTGGTGCAGAATCCGCGTGCGGTGCGCGGGCTGATCGGATTGTCGGGTCAGTACGCCGCCGTCGACGGCCGTCTCACCGGGTACGAGAACCTGCGGATGCTCGGTCGGTTGTACGGGCTCGGTGGGTCGAGGGCTCGTGCGCGAGCGAGAGAATTGCTGGCGATGTTCCACCTCGAGGACGCCGCCGGACGCGCTGCGTCGACCTACTCCGGCGGTATGCGTCGACGCCTCGACCTGGCCGGTGCCTTGGTGGCGCGACCGCCGCTCGTGATTCTCGACGAGCCGACGACCGGCCTCGATCCGCGCAGTCGCGGCGAGCTCTGGGAGGTGGTCGAAGGATTGACCAGGGACGGCACGGCGGTACTGCTGACCACGCAGTACCTCGACGAGGCCGAGCGATTGGCCGACGACGTGGTGGTGTTCGACCGAGGCCGGGTGGTC
>NZ_LVCV01000274.1 GCF_001647195.1 Rhodococcus sp. EPR-157
GACCGAGTTGTTGTCCCGCATGAACGTTCGCACCGACCCCACTACAGTCCGCGACGGATGGTTCGCCGCGGACGCTCCGTACGGCACACGCTCGCTGATGCTGATCCTGTCCCGTCTGTACGGCACAGGCATCGACGTCCACGACGCCTACGTCAGCGCACCGAATCTCGACGACGTGTTCTTCGACCTGACCGGTGGAGAGGAAGACGACGACTCGCGCTCGGCACCCGGCCGACACCGCAACGTAGGCACACCGTCCGAGAGGATCGATCGATGACTGCCGTGACGGCACGTCCAGTCCGCCGTGAGGGAATCGGGAGTTTTCTCGTCGACTGCGCCACCATGACGCAGCGCAATCTTCTGGTGCTCGTGCGGGTGCCGCAGCTCCTTCTCGGTGCCACAGTGCAACCGCTCATGTTCGTGTTGCTGTTCTCCTATGTCCTCGGCGGTGCGCTCGGCGGAAGTGCCTACCGCCAGTTTCTGATGGGCGGAATCTTCACGCAGACGGTCGTGTTCAGCGCGGGCTTCACCGCTATCGGACTTGCCACCGACAGTCGCGAGGGAATTGTCGAGCGATTTCACTCGCTGCCGATGTCGAGGTTGGCGATCGTGCTGGGGCGCACCCTGACCGACGCGCTGGTATCGGTGGTGAGTATCGCTGTGATGATCGTTGCGGGATTCGTTGTCGGATGGCGCATCAACGGGTCATTGGGTTCTGCCTTCGGCGCAATCGGATTGCTGGTCTTCTTCGGCTTCGCGATGTCGTGGATGGGTGCCGTCGTCGGATTGGTCTCGGCCACTGCCGAAAGCGCGCAGAGCGTTCTGATGATCATCGTGTTCCCGCTGACCTTCATTTCGTCTGCCTTCATCCCGTCGGCGACGCTGCCGGGGCCGCTGCGGGTGTTCGCTCAATGGAACCCGGTGACATCGGTTGCGCGTGCGACCCGCGAGGCGTTCGGTAACCCCATCGCACCGACGACGTTGGTGAGTGAGCCAGTGACATGGGCGTCGTCGAATCCGATGCTGTATTCGATCCTGGCGTCGGCCGTGCTGCTGGCGATCTTCGTGCCACTGACGCTGAGGATCTCGCAGAGCCGCGTTGGATAGGGAGGTCAGCGGCCGGGAGAACACCGGGGAACCTCGGATGCTGTAACGCTGCCAGACGCAAAACCGACCAACTGGCATGAACCTGTCGCCGTTCGCCCGCCTCGCCACTGTCCTCGTCTCCTGCGCCGGTGTTGCGCTACTGGCCGCCCCGTCCGCGTCTGCAGAGGTCGTCGACCTCGACATACTGCCGGGGCTGAGTTTCGGGCCGACCACACCCTTCGGCGTCGGATGCACGTATGTTGCAGTGGCCCGTACGGCGGACTTGTCGGGTCCACGTGTCGATATTTCACCGGGCGGCTACGACGCAGTGATGCCGATCGAGGAGTTCATGTGGCAATTCGACGGGTACTGGAGCTCACCAGTGGTTCTGGGCCACAAGGTTTCACTGTGGACGCCCACCGCGCCCGGTGAGCATTCCTTGATGGCGTACGAAACCTCGGCGGGCGGTCCGGTCGCCACCGTCACGGTCAACCCGGCAACGTCCGTCGGACCGATCTGCCTGGTAGCGCCTTGATGTGAGCTGGCGCTGGGTTCCTGTCGACCCGCGCGCTCGTCGACAAGCGTCGGGCGGAATGGCGTCGGCGGGAATGCGTCCGATCTATAGGATCCCGCCGTTCGCAGGACTTCTAGTGGCACGGAAAAGCGCACCAGGGGAAACTCAAACGCGCCACTGGGGCCGGAGGACTCGGCAGTCCTAGGGCCGGGGGCTGCTCGGACGCAGGGGAAGTCGTATCGGGTCGTGTCCAGGCTGAACTAGTTCGGCCCGGAGTTCGTGAGGTCGGCGGCATTCTCTTGGTCTCGCGCCTCGGTCGAAGCGAAGAACTTCCGGAAGACGACCTGCATCTCACGGACGACTTGGATGTGGCTCTCCAATACGTCGACCATGTTGTTGCTTCCGCCCACCGCTTTCTCGGAGAAGATCTTCCGTAGCGCTTGCCCGGATTCGAAGTCGCCCCCAGCCGTCGACGTTTGCTAGGGCTTTCGCTGTGTCCTTGTGGCCGACCAATCGTCCGATGTACGTATCGCAAGCGTCGCTACATGCCTTTGCGGCCTCCGGGTTCAGATACAAGTGCCCCTGGTCTGCGGCAAGTGCGAGCGATTGCCAATACGTGAGCGGTTCACCAACATTGCTCAATGCGTGCCTCCTATTTGGTTGTGGCCGGTAGCGCGCTCTTCACATCATCGATGTGTTCGAGCAATATCGGGCACGGATCCACACCATCGTCGACATGCATGTAGTTGACGGTGAATACAACAACGCCCGGCGGCAGATCGACCGCGACATTGCAATCGTTGACCGACCTCGCGACCTCAGTCTTGTACTGGAACGCATCGCGGCCGTCGACGTCGAGGTCTCGCCCTTCCACGTTCGACGGATTCTCCCGCGCTTCCTCGACTGTGCGGTTCAACGACGACCTCACATTGAATACGTACGGAACATCGAAACCCACGGGCCGGAACGAGCACCGCGCCCAGTCCTGGACCACGATCCCCTCACCCCAGCCGACGTCTCTGTACGCAGGATCCAACCCCGTCGCCCCGATCTGTTCGGGCGTGATGCTGCACGGATCCCACCTCGTCGGTTCGGCAACCGCCTGAGGCTCCACCGCCCGGCTACACCCACCGACAAGCACGATCACCGCAACCAGCACCGGCACGCACTTCCGCACACGGACCCCCTCCGTCGGACTCGATCAAGAGATTAGACGCAACACGCGACCGTATGGTTCCGCTTGCCTACGTTCGCTCGCAGTATTCCGTCGATCGATCGTCGGAAACCTACCGGCTACGCGGTGCTTCACGTTGCGAAGATGCGCCCTATCAAGCCCCACCCTCCTCGCGCATGTGCGCTGCCGAAAGAGCGCCTGCGTACCGACCTCCTTTTGCAGACTGCCAACCGAATTGATGGGAACCGACCTTTTGTAACGCCATACCGCATGGTTTGTATAGGGAATCAGTTGGTATTTGTCACCGGGAGGCTCTATGCAGGGCAAGACAATGATTGCCGTAGTTGCTTTGGCGATCGGATTGGGTGCAGTGTGCGCTCCAACTGCTGCCGCGCAAGATACCGGCTACCGCGAGTATCCCTGCAGTGAGATGTTTGCGGTCCCGTGGTCGATCGATGCTTGGAACGGCACACACAAGGTTGCCTTCAGCCCGTTCGGAACCGAGAACATTCATTGCGTCTCGTTCCACGGGTGGACGGCCGTGCACCAGCTCGACCCGCAGGGACGCAAGCACTCCCTCACTTCCCCGTCGGGTGTGCTTGGCGCGTTCACTTCGAATCTGTACTTCTGGGACCCAGCTACCTACTGACTAGGGGAAAGTGAGGATTTGCAGAGTGCGTATTCATCGATCGCTGGTAAGCCTTGTGTACGTTGGTCTTTCGTGTGCAGTCGTGGCGGGATGCGGCGCCGAAGAGAGTGACGCCACCGAGGGGCCGAACACCTTGGCGTTTGCCAACATTCCGGCGGGTGAGAACGCTAGCTTGGAGGTAAGGCGCGAGCTCGTCCCAGAGCGTGTGACTGTCACGCAACCGGCGCTTGTCGACATCAACGCACGTGCCGCTGACCTGCCGGTATGGCCTGGCCCGGATCCTTCGGAGTTCCTTGCGCCCAATCCGCCTGCGGGAGAGATCGGTCAGCTCAGCGGCGCGCAGGCAGGGGAAGCACTCATCGCGGCACAGAATAATCCGGGTGAGTTCTGGAACGTAGGGGGCATTGTGCTGTGGCTGGTAGTTGCTCCGGTTCAGTGAGGGACAAAGCCCGGTCGTCCAATGACCAATTCAAGGGCGCGACAGCGTTCATGATGACTGAGCTCCCTCCTCGGCGTTGACTTCATCGACTGGCTCCAGAACAAAGCAACGGCGTGTGCTGACTTGCCATGAGCCGCAAAACCAGTCAGGTGCTCGCTCTCGCTTAGTCGATTCGAATGACGTCAATCGAGTAGAGAAGCGGCCGCATGGCGAACGGATGCTGGTTCTGGGCACGTCGATTCGCACAGCCTCAGTCGTCGACCTCGACGCCGTAGCGGACGGCCAGCTCTGCGAGTCCGTCGTCGTAGCCCTGTCCGATAGCGCGAAACCGCCATCCGCTTCCCCCGGCGATAGATTTCGGCCAGGAGCATGGACCGCTCGGTTGTGGCTGCGTCCAGCACGGCAGTCGCGATGGTCGATTCAGGGACGTCGAGCGAGACGGATACCGCCCCGATCTCACCGAACGTCGAGTCACCGTCGATGGCTGCCGCGACGAGGATGCGCGCGCAGTCCTCGGGAACGAGCGTCAGGTCGATGCACACTCCCTGCTCACTGTCACCGTCGATGGACATCGACACGGCACCATCCGATGTGGCCGGCGCGTTGAAGAAGACGAAATCTTCGTCGCTGGAGACCAGTTCGTCCTCACCGAGCATGAGCGCGACGACGTCGACGCCGATCGATTCGGCTCGCCACGAACTGTTGACCGTGAGGACGGTGGAGTTCGGGCCTAGGTCGATGACACCGCCCCGGGGTACCAAAGGCGGGATTCGGCGTCGGAGCGGAGGCAGTTGTGTCGGTTGCTCGATGTTCAATTCGCGGTCGACGAGAGCGGGCGTCAGGATGGTGAGATCGCGTTCTTTCGCCTTCGGCATCCGCGGATCTCCGTCGCCACCGTCGAGGATCAGGACATCGGTGACGCCTGCGCTGAGGTTGACCGCCGGCGTCGCACCGAGCTGAATCAGCCGCGAGCGCATGAGGACCGACTCCGCGTGTGATCCGCCCATGACCAGGATCCGTCGACTCTGCCACGGCATTGCTACTGGTTTGGGCTTGTGCTTCGGCTTGGACGGCTGTGGCGTCGGATCTGGTTGTGTCCCTTTGAGCATGCCGGGCTGGACATTGCGGAGAAGGTCGAGAACCCGGGCCTCGGAGATGACCTCGAGGCCATGAGCTCGGGCGCGCTCGACCTTTCGGCTGTCCAACGACGGATCGGAGCACACGACCACACTGGTGAAGCGACTTACCGAGTTCATGACATCGAGGCCTGCGTCGTTCAGCTGCGCCGCGAGTTGCAGTCGTGGGACTTTCGTGTCGCCGCTGATCACGACGCGCATTCCCTGGATCAGCCCGCCGCCAGGTTTCAGCGGGCCTGGGTTTTCCCATTCGCAGTGAGTGCGAGGCACCGAGTCGGGATACAGCGTCAGCCGTTCGGTGCACTTCACGACCGGCAACGGCAGATCCAGGGACCTTGCCAGCCGTGAGCTGTGGGTGAAGATCTGCGCGAGAACTCGGGCATCGTCGTAGGCGTCGTGTGCGTTGGACTGCAGGACTTTCCAGTGCGCGGCCAGGGTGGCCAGTTTGTGGTTCGGGGTGTCGAGTTGCAGGCGCCTCGACAGGGCGACGGTGCAGAGTCGTTGCTTGGTCGGCATATCGAGCCCGGCGCGCATCGATTCGAGTTTGAGGAAGCCGTGGTCGAAGCTGGCGTTGTGAGCGACCATCGTTCGCCCGTCGAGCATGTCCATCAGTTGTGGAGCGATGTCCTCGAACCTCGGAGCACCAGCCAGCCGCTGTGGCGTCAGCTTGTGGATGTGGACGGGCCCGGGGTCGCATCCAGGGTTGACGAGCGTCGACAGCTCTCGGCCGATTCGGCCGTGGTCATCGACCGTAAGGGCCGCGACACTGAGGACCCGATCCCGGCTTGCTTTGAGGCCGGACGTCTCGACGTCGACGACGACCCACTGGTCGTTGTGGGTCGATACAGCGTGTGACACTCAGCTTCCACCTTCGACGGCAACGGATGAACCTCGGTGCCACTATGCACCACGGGCGGCGGTCGTTCGGGCGAATCGCGCAGGCCGCGACGCTTGTAGGTCGTTTGAATTACAGGCTCGATGGTGGTTGTCCGCGGGCTACTTCGGGCCCTGAGCCTGTACGCCAGCAGCGTTTGCTTCGTCTATGGCCTGCGTCGCGGAGAAGAACTTGCTGAACACGACCTTCATCTCTTCGACGACGTCTATATGGCTTTGCAAAACGTCGACCATGTTGTTGTCGCCTCCGACAGCTTTCTCGGAGAATATCTTCTGCAGCTGCTGACCCGAGGCGAAGTCGCCCCAGCCGCTGACGTTCGCCAACAGCTTCGCTGAATCCTGATGGAGTTTGAGTTGGTCAATGTAGATGTCGCACGCGCTGCTACATGCAGCCGCCGCTTCTGGGTTGAGAAACAGGTGGCCCTCATCGGCGGCCACGGCCAAAGATTGCCAGTAGGTCATGTCGTTTTGTGGATCACTCATTGTCGTTTCCTATCCGGGCATCGGCGGCAATTGAATTTCGAGGTCGATAGCGTGTGTCGCGACCAGATCGCACGGATCACTTTCCGGTTCGACGCCGCCGACGAAGTCGACCGTGAACACGACTACCCCAGGTGGCACCGGTACCGCGATGTTGCAGTCCTGGACGGCTTCAGAAACGTCAGTTCTGTATTGGAAAGCCTCACGAGCGCCAACAGTCAGATCGACGTCGTCGAAGTTTGAATCGTTCCCTCGCGCCTCACCTACCGTGTGGCTTTCCGACGACATGACGTTCAAGAAATACGACTGACGAGCCGCGGGAGCCCTGAACTTGCACAGCGACCAGTCGTCTACACGAATCCCTTCGCCCCAGCCGACTATTCTGAACGCCGGATCCAAACCTGTCGCCTCGATCGCCTCGTCCGGGATGCTGCACGGATCCCACCGCTCAGCGGCGACCGGTCTCCCCTCGACCCCGCCACCGCACCCGGCGAGCAGAGTCACCACAACGACAAGCGTCGCCAACCGTTTACGCACCCGACCCCCTCGATCACGTCGATCAATAGATTAGACGCCAACAGGCGCCAGACGGTTCCGATCAACTTCCGAGGAGGTGCGGTCGAGATGAACCGCAAGGTGGGCCGGGACCTCACACACCCGTGAACGTGGGTTGCCGAGCAGGTACACCTACCCGACCTATCCAACAGTGGCGGGAGGTTCCGTCCCGCAGCTGCACCTGCAACAGTCCGCAGACCCGCGACATATCGGACGTCGTCTCGGCACACCTGCTGTCCTGAACGGTAACCACACTGTCTCCCGGCACGACTGTGAGCGGCACATGTGTTGCGCTGTGCCGCTCACAGTCTCGGGTCCCGCAGTTCGGTTTACTACGGTTCGGGGTCCTCGGGTTCCTGGTACAGATATTCCTGCGGATGGTGATAATGATTTACGAGCCCTTTACGATCGGGGTCGACCGCTTCCGGTGGATGCCACTGAGCGCGACCCGGTTGCGGATGATCAGGGCCCGTGGTGGTCGTCGCCCAGTCGTTCGGCCCGTCGCCGACGAGCGGATGATGCAGATCGCATCCGAACGTCAGAGAATCGACATCGGTATCTCCGCCATCCACCCAATCGGTCACGTGATGGGCCTGACACCACACTGCAGGCCGAGTGCAGCCCGGAAAGCTACACCCGCGATCGCGAGCGATCAGCACGATCCGCTGATCAGCAGAGGCAATACGTTTGGATCGACCCAAATACAGGGCCCGGCCGTCGTCGTCGAAGATCGCCAGGTAATGATGAGCATGCGAGGCCATGCGGATCGCATCTCGAATAGCCACCAGAGAACCAGTGCCGGTCACCGCATGCCCCGACGCGGTCTCCAGCTCCTTCGCCGTCATCGTGATGATCGCCGTCACCGGCAGACCACGATGCTGCCCGAGCGCACCGGAGGCAAGCATCTGCCGCAGAATCACCTTGAACGCATCATGATTCCGCTGCCCCTGACTGCGTACATCCCGGCCCGCACGACGCTACTCCTCGGCAGCCGGGGTATCGCACGCTTCACCACCGCCGGACTCACATCCGGGCCCACCGCCGGACTCACCACCTCCGGGACCGTCGAACAAAGTCGGGTCGCTGCCAGGCCCATCGCCCGGACCGGAATCATCACCGCCGCCGGGCATGTCACCACCACCGGGCTCGCCACCGCCATCGGGCATGTCACTACCACCGGGCTCGCCACTGCCACCGCAATCATCACCACCACCGGGCTTGTCGCTACCATCGGGTTCGTCGACCACCGGCTTCGGCTCGTCGGGATTGCAGTTACCAGGTTTGGCGAGCTTGGCCAGCAGCGGTTCGAGATACGCCCGACATTCCGCGTCGATGACGAAGCTGCCCTTGCTCAGCCCATCCGTGTCCTGCGGCCCGAGCCTGAAGTAACACTTGCTCGACGGATCCTTCTCATCGAGCGTCCCATCCGGATCCAACAGCGCCAGCAGACGCGCTGCAGCAACGCGAAGCTGCTCAGGCGTCACCTCTTTCGCAAGATTGCCCAGCAGAATCTCGGACTGCACTTTCGACTCGTGATCGACCGCCGACGGCAACTTCTCGAAGAACTTGTCGATGACCTTCGCATGCGCAGCATCGATCTCACCGGCTCGATGCCCATCCGCCGTCGTCGGATATTCCGGATCGAGCTTCTCCCCGGTCATTGCCCGACGCCGAGAAAGCTTGGCAGCGACCTTGATACGTTTGCCCGCCACCACAGGATCGACGCGCAGCAAACACCCCAGCCGCGATGGGTTCGTCCTCTCCGGCAGCACCGCCAACCCGTCGTTCTCGATCAGCTCGGTCAACCACGTATGCGAGGTGCCGTACATCGCCCGCGACAACGTTTCCATCCGCACCATCAACGCACGCCGATCAGCGTCGAGCAGCAGACTCGAATCAACGGCTGCAATACGATTCCACGCAGCTTCCATCTCTTCGACGGCCTCGCGCAAGGTCGGATCGGAGATCGCGAGCACACCACGTGCACTCGCGACCCCTACGTCGTCGGCTGAACCGGCGACACCCTCCCCCGAAAGCATGCTCCAAGAATACCCCGAAAACCATCCGTTGTCGAACATATGTTCGATACATATCAGGCCGCTCTTCGCTGCGCGGGAACAGAATTGACGGCCTGTCGGTGGTTTCGATCGCGAGATTCTGGATTGCCCAGAACTTTCATAGTTCGAGAGCGCGGCCATTGGGCGGCACCGCGGGCACGAGCCAGGGTCTTCCGGCTGACCACGTCAACACTGAAACGCAATCCTCCAACCAGACGACAGCTCCAAACCAGCTGTGGCCATGGCGTTTTCGCAAACAGTGACCGAAGACGTGATCAGCGGGCACTGCATTGCGGGCATTCTTGTGTCGATCTCCATCGGTCGCGAAGATGACGAGACTGCCGACAGTGCAGGCTATTTCGGGCCTCGATCGATCGTCCGTCGAGCAGACAAATCAAAGATTGGTACAGCACTACGCGGGCGCCACGAGGTCCGGCTCACGCTGCGTATCGATTCACGCTGCCAGTGCATCACCCGCGCGGTCGATTAAACACTGTCAGTCCATGCGGGGCTCGCGCTTCACACCGATTCGCATGGCCGCATGCGAACCCCACCGTGTCACCGATGAACGAGAGTTCCAGCAATTCGGTGGAATTGGACTCACCTACCGGTCTGCCCGTATTCCGAAGCGGCGCATGACTGCTTCGGCGTCCGGCTACACGCCGCCGGTGTCGCCGAGTGAGATCAGCAGTTTTCGCAGCAGACGATCGAACTCGATTCGTTCGGTTCGATCGAGGCCGTCGACGAGGCGCGCTGCGTTGGCGACGTGCCCGTCGACGACTCTCTCGACAACGCCGTGCCCCTTGTCGGTCAAGCTGATCAAGATGCTGCGGCGATTGGCCGGATCGGTCTCCCGGTCCACCAGATCTTTCGAAACAAGTCGGTCGACGCGATTCGTCATGGCGGCGGAGCCGACCATCGTCCTCGCGACAAGGTCTTTCGGAGTCAACGTGCACGGCGAGCCCGACCGACGCAGGGTCGCGAGAACATCGAACTCCCAAGAGTCCATGCCTTCGCCTGCGAAGTAGTCGCGGACTTCTCGTTCGACCAGCCGCGATGCACGCGAAAGTCGTCCAACCACACCCATCGGAGAAGGGTCCATCTCCGGCCGCTCTCGGCGCCACTGCGCCAGAAAGGAGTCGACCGCATCGGACAACATAACCCTTAAATATTTCGATATCGAACTATTTGACATATGCTAGCAGTCGACATATGGTCTCGGCGTCAAACAATTCGACATCGAATAATCTGAAGCGAGCCATGAACTCGAAACCCGTCACTTCCGTCGCCGACGCGATCAAGTCACGCCGCAGTCACCGGCACTATCTACCCACCCCAATCCCCGACGACGTTCTAGACCGATTGCTCGAACTCGCACTCGAGGCCCCGTCTGCGTGGAACTACCAGGGGCGCTCCATCGTCGTCGCCTCCGAGCCCGAAGTCAGAGCCGAACTGGAGAACGCAACCGGCGGCCAACCGCACCCCAGAGAAGCACCGGTGGTGCTGGTATTTCTCGCCGAACTGAATGCATGGCGGCGAGACAACACCGACATTTTCGATGAAGCACTGCGCAACCGAGCATGGTCGGAGCAATTCGCGGCGGGCTCGGCCGAGTCGAGTCGCCAGTTTCAACAGGATCTCGTCGAGAGCGGTCTCGAACGCGAATATGCCGTCAAGGATGCTGTCATCGCAGCCAGCTTCGCGATGCTGGTCGCCACCGAACTCGGACTCGCGTGCTCACCGATGAATGGTTGGAACGAAGCACAGGTCAAGAAGGCCATCGGAATCGATGACCGTGACGACATTGCCGTCGCATTGCTCCTGCCCATCGGTTTCGCCGCCGAACAACGCCGTCACCCCGGTCGCCGGCCTATGTCGGCGGGCGTCCACTTCCAGCAGTACCGATCCAGCATCGACACCACCCGGAGGAACCCATGACGACGCCGAGGCTCCAACGCCGTATGACGAAAGCGTCGAATGGCTCGGCTTTCCCCTTCGACTCGCTTCCGGCAAGGACGATATTTCGGAGAAGGATGCGGCGAAGGTCAGCGCTCGTCTCCCGGCACGACACCATTTGCTGATCTCGTACCTCACCGACGCCGGGAAATCGCGGCGTTCTGGGCGTGCGTTCGGTGTTCAGGAGGATCACATCGTGTTCGCCAATCTTCTTGCATCACCTCGTGGCCTCGATGCCGTGTGCGCAGCGAGGCCACGAATTCGGATCGTCACGTCGTCGATCGAAGAGCGCATGAACGAACATTCGTTCATGGCCCCCAGCATCGGCGGCTTCGGTGACAGATTCTTCGGAACCGTGCACGCGGGAGGCCCCCCGATGAAATCCGTTACCGTTGTGCGCAACTCGTTGCTGACCGTGATCGCACCCGCGGATGGGGTAGCACGTATCTGGTGACGACCGAGCTCCTCCTGCCCCGGACTCGTAACCCGCTCGACGACCGCATCCATGCGGCAACATTGGAACGGCCCGTTGCTGCTCAGCCCACACGAATACGATGAGCGAGGGCCGTCGGGTCGAGTTACACACCGCTCACACGATTGGCGAGTACCAGTAATGGTCTACCCATAGCGTCGGAATCCACAGTCGATGGCAGGAGAACACGCATGTGGATCAGCAGGTTCGCTGCAGCGCTGGCGTTGATCTCCGCGGTTCTGCATCTGCGCATAGGCGTCGCCGATCTCTCGGGCGCGATCCTCACGGGAATGGCTGTGCTTGTTCCTCGCGGGTCCGTCGTCTTCATCCGTACAGGCAAAATTCCGTCCGAGTTTCGTCCCTATCGATTGCAGGAGTTTTCGATGACCGACACGTTCGCGCCCGTGACCACCCACCCCCTCGAACCGCTGACTCCACAGGAGATTTCGCAGGCTTCGGCGACCGTGATCCGCGAACAGAACCTGACGTCGGCGGCCCGCTTCGTTTACATCGAGCTCGACGAACCGTCCAAAGACGAACTGAAACAACCGCATACGGACCGACGTGCGTTCATCGTCCTCCGCGACCGCGACGCCCACGCAACCTTCGAGGCTGTCGTATCCCTCACCGCCGATTCGGTCGTCAGCTACCACGAGATCGTCGACGCCCAACCTCCCATCACTCTTGAAGAATTCCTGCAATGCGAGGACGTCATCAAGGCCGACCCGCGCTGGCAGGACGCGATGATCAAGCGCGGCGTCACCGACTTCAGCCTCGCCATGGTCGACAAATGGGCCAGCGGACACACAACGGAGAGCGACAATCCCGGTGGTCGACGCCTCGCCCGGCCCCTGACCTTCGTCCGCAGCGAAGCGCAGGAGAACGGATATGCGCGCCCCGTCGAGAACCTGGTCGTGACGGTTGACATGGACACGATGGAGGTCGTCGACGTCGCCGACACCGGCGTCATACCCATCCCCCAGACCCCGGGCAACTACCTACCAGGCTTGTACGAACGCCCCGGGAACGTCCCGGAGTTCGCGCAACAGCGGGCGCCGATGAAGACCATCGACATCACCCAGCCCGACGGTCCGTCGTTCACTGTCGACGGCCACTACGTCGAATGGGCCAATTGGCGCCTGCGCGTGGGGTTCACACCGCGAGAGGGTCTCGTGCTGCACGACGTCAACTACCTCGACCGCGGCACTCTTCGTCCCGTTGTCCACCGCGCGTCGCTGTCGGAAATGTATGTCCCCTACGGCGATCCCGGCGACAGTCAATGGAACAAGAACGTCTTCGACGAAGGCGAGTACGGGCTGGGTGTCCTCGCCAATTCTCTTCAGTTGGGCTGTGATTGCCTTGGCGAGATCCACTACTTCGACGCGTATGTGAACGATCAGGACGGTCAGCCGATCGAGCTTCCGAACGCCATCTGCATGCACGAGGAGGACTACAGCATCGGCTGGAAACACACCGACTTTCGCGACAACCTAGGACAAGTTCGACGCAACCGTCGCCTGGTCGTGTCGTTCTTCGCGACCGTCGGCAACTACGACTACGGCTTCTACTGGCACCTGTATCTGGACGGATCGATCGAATTCGAGATCAAGCTGACCGGCATCATTTCCACCGGCGCGATCGAACAGGGCCAGATCCCGGAGTTCGGCACGCTCGTCGCCCCTGGGCTGTACGGACCGCATCACCAGCACTTCTTCAGTGTTCGCCTGGACATGAAGGTCGACGGGGAACGCAACAACCTCTACGAACTCGAAGCCGAGGCCGTTCCTGTCGGGCCGGAGAATCCGCACGGCAACGCCTGGCGACAGACCAAGCGCCAGCTCACCACCGAGTCCGAGGCCCAGCGCGTCGCCGATCCGCTCAAGGCGCGAACGTGGCTGATAGCCAACGCCGACAAGAAGAACAAGCTCGGCGGGCACATCGGGTACAAGATCGAGCCGTCCGGCGCCGTCGCTTTGCCTCTCGCACAGCCCGGTTCGCAGCAGGCACGCCGAGGAGGGTTCGCCACCAAGCACATGTGGGCGACGCCGTATGCTGAGCGCGAGCGCTACGCGGCCGGCGAGTACGTGGCGCAGAACCCCGGCCATGACGGGCTCGTCGCGTACACCGCGCAGGATCGCTCGCTCGAAGACACGGACCTGGTGATCTGGCCGACGATCGCAGCCCACCACGTCGTCCGGCCCGAGGATTGGCCGGTCATGCCGGTCAGCCACGTGAGCCTGCACCTCAAACCAACGGGCTTCTTCGACGGCAATCCGATGCTCGATCTAGCGCCGGAGACGCCGAAGTCAGCTGGACATTGTTGCAGCTGAATGGGCCAGGGCGGTTCGGGGCAAAATGCATCCCTTGTCGCGCGTTCACCGGGAATGTCGTCAACGGGTAGCGGTCCGAAGCGTCACCTGTAGGGGTCGTCCATCGATCGATAGATGACCACCAGGGAACTTGCTTCCTGGTGACCGTCGCCGCAGCTGAACAGTGTCTCGCCTGCGGGATTGATCGAGCAGTACCACTCTGCGAACTCCATGTACTCGAGCGGCTTGTCGTACAACGTGGGGTATGTCGCGTTCATCACGGTCATCGCCTCGGGGCACGAGACACTTCCCTTCGACACGAGCACATCTCGCGGAATTCCGTCCGCCGCCGTCACAACCCCGCAGGTGCCTCCACCTGAGCTTCCCGAATCGGGGTCGGTGTACGAGTTCTCCTCACATGGGTTGGTGGACATATCTTTCGCGGACTCGAACGTCCCGCCATTGCCCGGGAAGAACCACACCACCGACCGATACATCAACGTGCCTTCGCAATTGCCGAGGTCGAATCCGACGATCGTGACGGGTTCGATCGGCGCGTTGGAGACTCCCGACGACTTGTCGACGTTGCGTGAGACTCCTGTCCCCGTGGTCTGTCCCCCACCCCAGTCCTGCCAGACGATGTTCTCGACGAGCCCGGACAGACTGCCTCCGTTGTAGATGTCAGTGGGCCGGACCTCGCCGTAGCCCTTCTGATCTGGACCCCACACACGCCCCAACACCGGCTCTGCGCTGAGGCTCGGAGCCTCGACAGCGGGCGCCGCAAGCGCTTCGACGTACTCGAATGCGTAGCCACCTGTCGAGAACTGGAATCCCCTGCCAGAACTATCCGAGCGACACGAGACACCAGATTCCTGGACGTTGCAGGAGAATCCGTTCACCGACAGCGTCTGTCCGTACTCCAGCACCGGTGTGGTCTCGTCCATTCGCCAGAACAGCGCCTGGCTCAGGCTCGCGAATCGTGCGTCATCCGTGCTGTTCACCAGGATCGCGTTCGGCGCGCCCATTGCGCCGGACCCGAACTGCTGGACGAGCGGCGCCCCTGCAACCGGCATGTCCGTGCTCGTCTTGGGTTGGCAGCCGGCCATCTGGTTGTCCGAACCGCCCTGCGCGCTGTCCGCCAAGATCGCGCAGCGCCACAACCCGCTGGGGGTCGTGAAGTAATAGCCGCTGGTTCCACCTGATTCGTACAGGAACCCTGCTGGATCGACCAACGTCGGCGTCGGCGCTGGAGTGGTCGGCGGTGCCGGAGCATCGGAAGTCGTCTGCCCCTCGAACCCGACGATCGAATCGGGAGCCTCCACCGGTTGCTCGGACGAGCAGGAGACAAGAGCGAACATCGCTGCTGCCACGACACTGAGCACGACCCTGGACATTCAAGGGACATTAGCGGCGCTCATCGCCGGGCACAGTCCGCCGTTCGCAGGACTAGTGGCACGGAAAAGCGCACCAGGGGAAACTTAAACGCGCCACTGGGGCCGGAGGCCCTGGAAGCCCGGGCCGGAGGCCAATCAGGAGCCACGCAGCCTAGGTCAGCGACGCACTCACCAGCGAGCTGGTCCGCACGTTCAACCTCGTGCGGTCCGCCCGGAACAGATCCACCGAATACTCGACTGGCCTGGCCTCTTGGTCGTACCCGATGCGCTCGAGCTTGAGCACCGCCGTGCCCTCGGGTTGCCCGAGCAACGCCCCCGCCGAGGAACCGATCGTGGCAAGTTCGATCGACTCGTCCGCCATGCAGACGGAAATCCCCAACTTGTTGCGCAGCGTCTCGTACACCGAATTGAGCGGCGTCTCGAGCACCCGCCCGCAGAGACTGCCGCTCAGGTACATCTGCTCCAGCGACAGCGTGTCACCGTCGGCGAACCGCAGGCGCAACAACGACACGGCCGGTCCGTCGCCCAGTACCCGAGCCGCACTCTCGGAGGGCGTGGTCATCCGAGCCGAGATCACCTTGGTACCGTCACGAAACCCTTGCTCGTGCAACATCTGTGGGACGCCCTTGACGGTGTTGAGGCTGCGCAGCAATCTGCGGCTCTGGCACACCGATCTGGCGCTCTCCGGCGACGGTGATGCCGGCGCGACCGAGGTCAAGTACGCACCGCCGGCTCTGCCTTTCAGGCGGCGGATCACCCCGTCACGTTCGAGCAGGTCCATGGCTTTGCGAACGGTGGTACGCGAGGTTCCCAGACGTTCGGCCAGCTCACGCTCCGGTGGGAGCCGGGCCACCGAGCGCTGTTCGAGTTCGCCCACCAGCCGAAGAAGTGCGGCATGGGTGTGTTCCATGATCAGCAACGGTCCACCTCCGATTACAAGTACAGGACAAACCTAGCCCCCGCAGAACCCATTCAATGTTCATCTACCTGCAGATTTACGCACGATTAACACCGCTGGTGTCGTATGGCACTTCACCCGAGCCACGCGTTACACGCAGTTCACACACGACGAACAAAACCAGAAATGGTCTACGCGCATCGTTCTACTCGTCAAGAGAAGAACTCCTACCGAAGGGTGCACCACTGTGGAAGATTCCCGGTCGGCTCGCGCCGCACTCGGCGTCGAGCTCGCCCGCTCGGCGGGAGAGATCGCCCGCCGCTGGTTCGACACGTCGGCACTCGCCGTCGAGCACAAACAGGATGGTTCCCCTGTTACGCAGGCGGATCGCGAGATCGAGCAACACATCAGAAACGCAGTATCCGAGCACTTCCCGGACGACGGCTTTCTCGGCGAGGAGTTCGACGAAACCATCGGCACCTCGCAGTATCGCTGGATCGTCGACCCCATCGACGGCACCAAGTCCTTCGTGCACGGAGTTCCGCTGTACGCCAACTTGATAGCGCTACAGGAAGACAAGGACATCGTCTTCGGCGTCATCAACATCCCCAACGCGGACGTCCTCATGCACGCCGAGCGCGGCAAGGGCTGCTGGAAGAACGGCACCCAGGTTCACGTCTCGGACAGAACAGAACTCGATGGCGCCTACGTCATGGCGACGTGGCTCGAGGATTGGCACCCCGATGTCATCGTCGACCTGCACGCCGCAGGCGCTGTTCTACGCACCTGGGGCGACGCCTACGGCTACATGATGGTCGCGTGCGGCCAGGCCGAGGCGATCGTCGACTACACCACGCAGGCATACGATCTCGCTCCCATGCCGGTCATCATCGAAGAGGCCGGCGGCATGTTCACCACGCTGGACGGAGCGCGAGACTTCGATGGCGGCAACGGTATTGCGTCCAACGGCGCAGTGCACGACTCGGTTCTCAAAATAGTCAACCAAGGATGACGCACATGAAAGAGTACATTCGCGGCCTGAGCCGGAA
>NZ_LVCV01000275.1 GCF_001647195.1 Rhodococcus sp. EPR-157
TCGAAATTCTCGGCATTCCGTTCGCCATCATGTACTGGCTGATCAACGGAGTCGTTCTCGGACTGACTCTCTGGGGTCTCTACATCGTCGAGGACATCCGCGGCGAACTCGACGAGGACCTCCTCCCCGCTACCACACCGCTGACTGGAGAATGACATGTTGATCATGCTGGGAATGCTCGGCGTCTTCTACGCCATCGTCATCTTCATTCTGTATACGACCCAACAGAAGTCCTCCCCCACGTTCGACGAGTACTCCGTCGGCGGACGTAGCTACGGCCCCTGGTACGTCGCGATGAGCTACGTCAATTCGTGGTGGCCCGGATCGGTGTTCATCGCGTTCTTCGGACTCGCCAGCGGCGCAGGGGTGTTCGGCCTCTACGGCCTCGCGTACTCCAGCCTCGGCGTCGCGATGATGTACTTCATGGCCACCCGAGCATGGCGCTGGGGCGCGAAGTACAACCTCCGCTCACAGCCCGATCTGCTCGGCCTACGCTTCAACTCGCGCGCCACGAAGGTCGTTGCCAGCGTCATCGGCATCGTGTCACTGTTCCCGTGGGTCGTCCTCGGCATGCAGGCGCTCGGTGAGGTCTTCCAGATCGCCAGTGCCGGAGCATGGTCCGTCACCACCTGCCTGTTCGTCGGCCTGGCCGTCATCGTGATACGTCAGTACTGGACCGTCAAGATGGGCATGCGCGGGCTGATCATGACCGACATGTTCCAGGGCATCGTCGCCTACGTCTTCTCCGCCGCACTGTGCCTGATCCTGCTCTCCGGTATCGCCGGCGGCCCGATCAGCTTCGGCACCCTCGGTGACGTCGCCGACCAGTACCTCCGCGTCCCCGGCGACGGCGACTCCTACGGCCCGTTCTACCTCTTCGCGCTCATCTTCACCGGCGTCGTCGGATCGCTGTGCTGGCCGACCAGCTTCCAGCGCATCTACACCGCGTCGAGCGTTCGCGCAGTCAAGTCCGGCACCATCCGCACCGTCCTGATCTCCGGTGTCTTCTACTCCCTGCTCATGCTCGTCGGAATCGCCAGCACGGTCATGCCGGCAGTCGCCGACTCCCCGCAGACCGGCTGGTTCACCATCATGGAGAGCTACGGCGGAACGTGGCTTCTCGGACTCGGCGCCACCATGGTGTTCGCCGCATCCATGGGCCACATCGACGGCAGTGTCCAGGTCTGCGGCCTGCAGATCGCCAACGACCTCGTCAACTCCGAGAAGCGTCAGCTCACCGACAGCCAGCTCACCAAGGTGGCCAAGGGCAGCATGCTCGCGTTCATGGCGGCCGCAGCCATCGTCGCCTACGCAACCTTCAACATGACCCGTCTGCAGCTTCTCGCGCAGATCTCGTATCAAGGAGTCGTGCAGCTCGCCATCCCACTGTTCCTCGGTGTCTTCTGGCGAGGCGGCAACGGCAAGGGTGCCGTCGCCGGCATGGTCTCCGGCTTCGTCACCGCACTCGTCCTCACCGCGATCTACCCGGACGACATCGCCGGACTCGGCAGCCTCACCGGCGGCGTCGTCGGAATGGCCGTCAACCTGGCCGTCTTCCTCATCGTCTCCAAGGCCACCGGCACCACGGCCGAGGAGAAGGCACGCGTCAACGAGATGTTCGAGGTCGGCAAGCGTCCCACCCGCACCGCACCCGTCGACCTGTCCTTCGAGGATCAGATCGAAGAACTCGCCTCCAACCCCGCTCCGGAAAAGATCTGACCGTGACATTCCTGGATGATTTCGCGACACTGTCCTCGTTCGGTGCCACCGCCCATGGTGGTGTCCACCGCGAGGCGGCGACTGCGGACGACGGTCGAGCCAGGCGGTTCCTCGCCGACTGGTTCGACCGGCACGGCCTCACCACCACCGTCGACGCTGTCGGAAACATGTACGGCAGTATCGAGTTCGTACCCGATGCTCCCTACGTGCTCGTCGGATCGCATCTCGACAGTCAGCCGACGGCCGGCAAGTACGACGGCGCCTACGGTGTTCTCGCCGCAGCCCACGCCGCACATCAGGTCATCGAGTGCGTCGAACGGGGTACTGTGACTCCGCAGTTCAACCTCGCGGTGGTCAACTGGTTCAACGAAGAAGGCTCCCGCTTCTCACCCAGTCTCATGGGAAGCGGGGTCTTCATCGGCAAGTTCGAGGCCGACGACATCCTGAAAATCACCGACCGCAGTGGCATCACAGTTCGAGATGCCCTGTTCGATATCGGCTTTCACGGCGACGCACAGAATCCCGACGCCGTCTCCTACGCCGAGATCCACATCGAACAGGGCCCGATCCTCGAGCAGGAGGGCACAACGATCGGCATCGTGACCGCAAACTGGGCAGCACGGAAGTACTCGATCACCGTGCACGGCGAGCAGTCCCATACCGGCGCAACACACATGGCACTGCGTCACGACGCGCTGGTCGGTGCCAGCAAGATCGTCGTCGCTGCACGGGAACTCACCTCTCAGTTCCCTGACGGTGTGCTGTTGGCGTCGGTCGGGCAATTCGACGTCGAACCCAACTCCCCCATCGTCGTGCCGTCGAAGGTCACCATGGCTGTCGACGTCAGATCGTCGGATCCCGACGTGCTCGAGCAGGCCCACGACATGCTGCTCGCGGCCATCGCTCAGGAAACAGAAGTCCACATCAGCATCGACACCTCGGCGCTGCGGCCGTCCACCAGCTACCAGAGCGAGGGCGTCGAACTTGCCGAGGAGGCCGCGAAAGACCTCGGCCTGTCGCATCGCCGAATGCTCACGATGGCCGGCCACGACTCGGTCAACCTGAAAGACATCGTCCCGACGGTCATGCTGTTCGTCCCCAGTGTCGACGGCATCTCGCACAGCGAAAAGGAACTCACCCGCGACAGCGACCTAGTCGACGGCGTCACGATGCTGACCGAGACCGTCGCCCGCATGGTCCGAGGGGACATCGGCAACGTGGAAGCTACTGAGCTTGCGAGCGTAGGAAGCAGGCAGACATGATCGACTTGACCGGCAAGACCGCAGTGGTCACCGGCGGCTCCCGAGGAATCGGGCGAGCTGTGGCCACCACACTGGCTGCAGCTGGCGCGCGCGTAGTGATCGCCGATCGCAGCGATGCCATCCGCACCGACGGCGCGTCGACCTCGGACGTCATCACTGCCGCAGGGGGCATCGCCGAATCCGTATTGCTGGACATCGCCGATTCCCAGCAGGTCGACGGCGTGTTCGGTGATATTGCCTCCCGGTTCGGCATCGACATTCTCGTCAACAACGCCGGGGTGCTCAGCGCCGGAACGGTACTCGAGACGAGCGACGAGGCGTGGCGGTCGATCTTCGCGGTCAACGTCGATGGGACCTTCTTCTGCACGCGGGCGGCGATACGGCACATGGTCGACGCAGGTAGGGGCGGCAAAGTGGTGAACGTCGCGTCGATCAGCGGTCTGCGGGCGAATCCTGGTTTTGCGGGCTACTGCGCGGCCAAGGGTGCGATGGTCAACTTCACCCGTCAGGTCGGCATCGACTACGCGCCGCTGGGCATCAACGTCAACGGTGTCGCACCCGGATTCGTCGAAACCGATATGACCGCGATCTACGACGCCTCCATCCGGGGCGCGTTGGAAGCGCAGACCCCGAACGGCAAATGGGCTGATCCGCAACACATTGCGGACACCGTGCTGTTCCTGTCGTCGACGCTGTCCGATCACATCTGCGGCGAAATCATTGCGGTGGACGGCGGCTGGCTGGTCGGCACACCCGTTGTCCCACTATCGGTGTCAACAGCGGTATCGGCATGAAAGGCGCTCGATGAACCCCATTCTCACCCAGCCTCTCGCAGCGATACGCGAGGCGTTCCGCACGGGCGAGACCAGCCCAGTCGACGTGCTGGACGCGACCCTCGAACACATCGCAGCGACCGATCCGGTGATCAATGCGCTTGCCTACGTGGATGAACAGGGTGCCCGAGCCGCGGCACAGGCAGCGACGGATCGCCTCATCTCGGGGCGTTCCCGCGGCGACCTCGACGGTATTCCGGTGACGATCAAGGACAGTGTGCACGCAATCGGGATGCCCTGGCGGCACGGTGTCGCCGCGAACGCGAACCTGCCGATGTCTACCGTCGACGCTCCCCCAGCTGCACGACTGAAGGAAGCGGGCGCCGTCATCCTCGGCAAGACGACAATGCCCGACATGGGCATGATGGCCGCCGGCGTCAGCTCCCTCTACGGAATCACCCGCAATCCCTGGAACCTCTCCCGCAATACCGGCGGCTCGAGCGCAGGTGCGGGAGCGTCTCTGGCGTCGGGCATCGGTTTCGGTTCTGTCGGTTCGGATATCGCCGGATCGGTACGGCTTCCCGCCGGGCACTGCGGACTTGTCGCGCTGAAGCCGACGCAGGGGCGCATCCCGCACACTGCGCCGTCGACCATGCGGTCCGCCGGGCCGATGGCACGTAGCGTCGACGATCTGATCGACCTCTACCGTGTCATCAGCCGGCCCGATCCGCGGGACACCTGGAGCCTGCCGCCCGAGGACACCGCCGACATACACGCGGCTCTCACTCCTGCCGGACTTCGCATCGGCGTCATGCTCGACATGGGCTACGGCACAACCATTTCCGACGAGGTACTGCGCGTGGTCCATTCTGCGGCAACGGAACTGATGGCAGCGGGCGCCCTGGTCACTACGATGCCGCCGATCTTCCGTGAGGATCCGTACCCGGCACTCGATCGACTGTTCCAGGTGCGTGCTCGGGCCGAGTGGGAGTCCATTCCCGAGGATCGCCGGTCGCAGGTTCTGCCGGCTGTCGCGGATTGGGCTTCGGAGGCGGCGAATTGCTCTGCGGCTCAGTTCTCGCGGGATACCGAGGCGGTGATGCGGTCGCAGGAGATCGTGCGGGCGAGGACGAGCGAGTTCGATTTCGTGATCAGTCCGGTCATTCCCACTGTCGGGTTCGCTGCCGATGAGGTCGGGCTCGATCCGGTGCAGCCGCTCGGCCACTGCAGTTTCACGGCGTGGTTCAACCAGACGGCTCAGCCTGCGTCGGCGTTGTGCTTCGGGTTCAGCGAGCACATGCCCGTCGGGATACAGGTGGTCGGGCCGCGGTTCGCGGATCAGGCGGTGCTGCGGCTGACGAAGTGGCTCGAAGGTGCACGAGAGATCGAGATGAACTGGCCGACAGCGGTTGCCGCGGACAAGATCGGAGCACTCGGATGACAGTTCGACAGACATTGAGCGAGTTGGGCGTGTGGACATCCGCCGAACTGACGTTGGATCCCGGCACGACCATGGCAAGCCCGAGCTGGTGGGGTGCCGACTCGGAGCGCTATTCGGCCAGGGCGTCCGTTGCCGACGCTGCGGCGGGATCGGCCGCGTTCGTCAAGGTCATGGAACCGCATGCACGCGACTACGTCGACATCGTGAACGCCTTCGCTGCCGCCACGGCCGCTGGTGATGCAGGCGTCGGCCCGAAGATCTACATCTCCGACGCCGACTCCGGTGTGCTGGTCATGGAGGACTTCACCGGCATGTGCCATACCGCGACGCTGGATCTGTTCGACGAGGATGCCAACGTCGAGAAGCTGGTCGCGCTGCGGACGTCGGTGCATGGATTGGACGGGGTTGTGCGCCGGGCGTCGGTGTTCGACGACCTCACGCATGCTCGGAATCTGGTCGAGAAGGTCGGCGGCGCACTACCTGCCGACTTCGAGTGGATGCTGCGCACACTCGGGCCTGCGCAGGCCCGCATCGAGTCGGCCGGCTACGACGTTGTTCCCTGCCACGGCGACGGCAACGTCTCCAACGTTCTGGTGCTCGACGACGGCAGCATGCGTCTCGTCGATTGGGATGTCGCGGCACTGATGGATCCTCTCCAGGACATCGGAGCACTGCTCGCGGAGATTCGGCCGTTCGATTCCGATGCGCGTGAGGTGTTCGAGATGGCGTGGGGGTCGTTCGACAGTGCATTGTTCGATCGGGCGCGGATCTATGGCATCGCGGACTCGCTTCGGTGGGCGCTGATCGGTTCCTGCGCAGACGCGATGAGACCCGGCACGCATGAGTATTCGAAGTTCTCCGACTGGCAGTTCCTGAGGGCACGCGCTGGACTGCGCGACCCGCATTTCGACGACCGAGTACGGAACATCTGAGGTGGACATGAACGAGATCGCAGTGGGATCTGCCCGTACCGAACCCGAGCGGCAGGTGGAGAAGGCGCTCGCCGCAGTCGCTGAGTGGGAGGGTCTGAACATCACGTACACCCCGGTGCCCGGCGGGTTGATGAACAGCAACTGGCGCATCACCGTCGACGGGAAACCGAAGCGCTACTTCATGAAGCTGCCTGGTGCAGGGTCGGAGTCGTTCATCGACCGCTCGCTGGCGAACGAAGCTGCTCGACGGGCCGGTGCACTCGACATCGGGCCCGAGGTGGTCCTCTTCGACCCCGTGACGGGAGTGGAGGTCATCGAATTTCTGGAGGAGTATCGTGCCTGCACCAACGGCGATTTGAAGCGTCCGGAGATTCCGCTGGGCATCATCGATCTGTATCGGGTGCTGCATTCCGGGGACAAGCTCAGTGTCACCAAGACGATCTTCGACATGATCGACGAGCACCTCGACCAGGTCAACGAGCTCGGTGTGCGACTCCCCCGCGATGCCGACGTGATCCTCGCCGAATACGGTCAGGCAAAGCAGGCGATGCTCGCGTCCGGTTTGGATCTGGTTGCGTGCCATAACGATCCGATGCCGGGCAACATTCTCGTCGCACCGGGTAAGCCGATGAAGTTGGTGGACTACGAGTTTGCGTCGAACAACGATCGGGCGTACGAGCTCGCGGTGATGGTGACCGAGATGTTCTACGGCGAGCAGCAGACGATGGAGCTGATCGAGGAGTTCTACGGCAAGGCCGAGTGGTCGATGATCTCGCGAGTACAGGTGTGCAGTGCGCTCGCCGACGTCAAGTGGGGCTTGTGGGGCTGCATGAATCACAAGCTCAGTACGGCATGGGATTTCGACTATCACAAGTACGGTTCGTGGAAGCTGGCTCGGGCTCGGCTGAAGATGGCTGATCCGCGGTGGGCGTTCTGGCTTCAGGGGTTGTGAGGTGGCTATTCTCGATCGTGTAGGAGCCTTGAATGTCAACGGTTTCGACGCGGCTTCTGCTGCCGCCCTGGATCCCCGCACTCGTGAACTGATCGACCGACGCCGCCGAGTCCTCGGGCCTGCGTATCACCTGATGTACGAGAAGCCGCTCGAGCTGGTGCGCGGGGACGGCGTGTACGTCTACGACGCCGACGGCACCCGCTACCTGGACATGTACAACAACGTCGCGAGCGTCGGGCATTGCCATCCGCGCGTGATCGACGCTGTGAGTCGGCAGATGTCGCTGATCAACACGCATACGCGTTATCTGCATGATGCGGTGATCGGATATGCGGAGGATCTGGTCGCGACGTTTCCCGACGAGCTGACGACGGCGATGTTCACGTGCACGGGGTCGGAGGCGAACGATCTGGCACTACGTATCGCACGGAACGCGACCGGACGGCACGGTGTCATCGTCACCGACAGCGCCTATCACGGTGGGACAGTGGATGTGGCGGCGTGTTCACCGTCGATGGGTCCGGCGTCCGTGCGCGATGCGCCCTGGGTACGGACGGTCCCGGCCCCGGACGCGTATCGGGTGGATGGTGATTTGGGGACGTGGTTCGCCGAGCATGTGCAGGCGCAGATCGATGACCTTCAGGCGTCGGGGATCGGCTTCGCGGCATTGTTGATCGACTCGATCTTCGCCTCCGACGGAGTGTTGCCGGAGCCGACGCCGTTCTTGAAGCCGGCCGTCGACGCTGTCCACGCTGCCGGGGGTCTGTTGATAGCCGATGAGGTGCAGCCGGGGTTCGGGCGGCTGGGTTCCTCGATGTGGGGCTTCGAACGGCACGGGTTGCTGCCGGATATCGTGACGATGGGTAAGCCGATGGGCAACGGGATGCCGATTGCGGGATTGGTGATGCAGGGTTCGCTGGCCGAGCAGTTCGGTCGGGACTTGCGCTATTTCAACACTTTCGGTGGGAACCCGGTGACGATCGCGGCGGCGCAGGCGGTGCTCGACGTGATCCGGGACGAGGAGTTGGCGGCGAATTCCTCGGCCATGGGCGCTCGGTTGCTCGCAGGATTGCGGGAGGTCGCTTCGGAGGTCGAGTCGATCGGTGACGTCCGGGGTGCGGGGTTGTTCGTGGGGGTCGAGTTCGTCGGCCCTGGCGGGGAACCGAATCCGACCGAGGCACTGCGGGTGGCCAACGCGATGCGGGAGCGTGGTGTGTTGATCTCGGCGACCGGGTGCTTCGGGAACACGCTCAAGATTCGTCCGCCGTTGGTGATCGGCGAGGAGGAGGTTGACCTGTTCGTCGCGGAGTTGGCGGGGGTTTTGGGGATCGGGTAGCGCCAGCGGGTTGTCGGTCCGCGCTATTTCGGCCCCTTGGACTGGAGGTCGGTGGCGTTGGTGTCGTCAGCGGCCTCGGTTGCGGAGAAGAACTTGCCGAAGACGACCTTCATCTCCTCGACGACGTCGATGTGGCTCTGGAGGACGTCGACCATGTTGTTCGCGCCGCCGGCCGCCTTCTCCGAGAAGATTCTCTGTAGCTCCTTGCCCGAATCGAAGTCACCCCAACCGCTGATGTCTACCAGTTCTCGCGCTTGCGTCTGATGAAGCTTCAGCCTGGCGATGTAGTCGTCGCATGCGAGGCTGCAGGCAGCTGCGGCTTCCGAATTCAGGAAGAGTTCGCCACGGTCGGCGGCGATCGCAAGCGATGTCCAATAGGTGGCAGGGGGTTCAGGATTGGCCACATCGATCTCCTTCTACTCGGCGGGCGGCAACAGCGTCGCCAGGTCGGTTGTGTGTTCCAGCACGAGGTCGCACGGATCGGCTCCGATCGGGTCCGTACCCATCGAGTTGACGGTAAAGACCACAACCCCATTCGCTACATCCACAGCGAGATTGCAGTCTGTGATCGATTGAGAATTGGAAGTCGTGTACCGGTAGGCATCCCGTCCATCCACCTCCATGTCGACGCCGTTCAGATTGGTTTCGTTTGCACGGGCATCCTTCACGGTGAAGACGTCGGATGACTTGATGTTGACGAAGTACGACGGCTGCGTTGCCGGACCGCGGAAAATGCAAAGACTCCAATCTCGAACCTCGATCCCGGTGCCCCAGCCCTCCCGGTAGTCCGGGTCCAGTCCCGTCGCCGCGATAGCATCCGGGGTGATGCTGCACGGATCCCAGCGCTCAGCCGCGACTGCACTCCCCCCGACGCCGTCACCGCATCCCGTGATTAGAGCTGCCCATGCGACCAGCGTCGCCACCCGTTTACGCACCAAACCCCCTCGATCACGTCGATCAATAGGTTAGACCCCGACAGCCGGCAATCGGTTCCGTTGGACTCTTGGGACGAGAAAGTTCTTCGGTCCGGTAACGTTCATCCTCCTTCCGTGGTGGCGTACCGAAGTAGCTCGAAACGGCGTTCTGGAAGTGAGAGAGGCCGACAATTCGCGTGCGTCGGGCATAGGCTGCGGGCATGAACAAAGTCAGTAAATTCGTACTCGGATTGCTACTTTTCAATGGGGTATCAGCGGTCGGCGGAGGAATTGCGCTGATGACCGGCTTGATCCCGGAACAACCCACGTGGGTCGAGCACACAGACTTCAGCAGTCTCTACTTCCCAGGCGTGATTCTGCTCGCGATCGTGGGAGGTAGCTCGCTGTTCGCGGCGTCGGCGATGGTCAAACGGATTGAGGGCTGGCAGCTGGCCAGCATTCTGTCCGGGGTGATCATGATCGTGTGGATAGTTGCCGAGATCGCATCCATTCGCGCGTTTCACTTCCTGCAGGTGATCTACCTCGTGACCGGGGTCGCAGTGATCTGGTGGACCCGAACGGCCGACCACACCGGCACCGCGGAACAACGCGGCCTGCCGTGACGCCCAAAACGCTTGATAGACCGGAAGATCCGTCGACAACGAGTGTGCACGCCGCATTCGGAACCGGGATGTTCGTCCTGGCCGTTCTGCTGGTATCGAATTCGTTCCTCGGACCACTCGGCATCGACGTCTTCGACTATCCGATCTCGAGCACCTTGCAGAACCAGCTGATCGGCCTCGAGATAGTCACCCTCGTCCTGGTCACCCCGTTGAGCATTGCCGCCGGAGTGCTGGCTCTGCGCGGTCACCGCGCCGCTGGCCCGCTGGCGTTCGGCCCAGCGGCCTACACCGCGTACATGTTCGTTCAATACGTGCTCGGCCCGGAGTACGCGACGTTCAATGCGGTTGTGTTGTTCCACCTCGGCGTCTTCGCAGTAAGTGTCGTTCTGGCCGTCTGGGCCTGGACGATCACCGACGCCGCTTCGATGCCGGGCACGACACCGACCAGACAACGCGTCTACGGCGTAGTCCTGCTTGCGCTGGCAGCGTTCATACTGTCGCGATACCTCGGCCCCATCTTCGGCGGTGCGATGCCGGCCGAATTCGCAGATGCGCGCACATTCTTCTGGTCCATTGTTCTGCTCGACCTCGGTCTCGTGGTTCCAGCAACCGTCGTCACCGCGGTGGCACTCTTCCGCGGAACACGGTCTGCCCAGAAAGCGCTGTACGCGGTGCTCGGCTGGTTCGCTTTGGTTCCGCCGTCCGTGGCGGCTATGGCTGCGGTCATGGTGGCCCGCTCGGATCCGACCGCCTCGGTCGGTCAAGTCGTCGTGCTGACCGTCGTCGCAGTTGTGTTCATGGGATTTGCGGCCACTGTCTTCCGTCCGCTCCTCTTTCGGAACCGCCCACCCATCGCCTGAGCTTCAGTCCAGGCCGCCGAGCCGACGGAGGTCCGCGAGAATCGCAGGGGCCTTCTGCATGAGGGAAATATGCCCTTCTCCCTCGATCAGATGAGCCTCCGCCCCAGCGACATTCGCGGCCAGCCACTCCGCGTGCGCGAACGGCACCATCGTGTCCAGACTGCCTTGCCATACCGCGACCGGCACTCGAATCTCTTTCAGGTCGAATCCCCAGGGACGCGTATGGGTCAGGTCGTCGTCCCGCCATCCGACGATGCCCTGACGCCCAGCCGCGTTGACCGAAGCGGCGAGGTACTCGGCCAGCTCATCGGTCAACGCGGCGCGGTCCACCGGCGGTGCCAGCGCACCCAATCCCTCCGCAACCTGGTTCGCGGTGACGCCGAAGAACCCTGTGCGGACATCCAGGAACGCCTCCAGCGCGTCGACACCGTCGAACACCGCCGTGTACTCCTCGACATTCTCTTCTGCCATGCCGTCCCGGATGTCGCCGTCGTACTGATCGGCCGGAGCGATGCCGACGCAGCAGGCGGCCGCCAGGCACCGGTCGGGCAGCAGCGCTGCGCACGCCAGCGCGCGCGGACCACCGCCGGACCACCCGATCGTCAGGAAGTCGCCGACTCCGAGGTGGTCGAGCACGGTCGCGGTGTCTGCCGCATCGTCGGCGACCTGCGCCCTTGTTGCCCCGTCCGGGCGCGGCGAGGAGGCACCGTACCCGGGGCGCGAGTAGGAGATGATTCGGAGCCCGTTCTCCGCCGAGGCGCGCTCCAGGGTCGGGAACGGAACCGCGCCCTGCGGAGTGCCGTGATGGTAGACGAGCGGGAACCCGTCCTCCGGCCCCGCTTGGAGCACCTCGAGGCTGCGGCCGTCGGCGGCCTGGACGATTACAGACATGGTCTCCCTTTCGCTACTGCGCCGGTCAGCCAAGCCTTCTGCTTCGCGTGAACCGGTCAAGAGAGAGTGTTCACCACAGCCGAGTCGTTCGCAGTCATTAACCATCACGTCGTATCAATCAGGGACGGCCGACTGCGCAAAATTGGAACTCGAACGTTCTGCAATACAACAGACGACAGCGAGCACTGTTGCGCGCCTATGTTTCGACGAAGCGGCTCTGCGGCATCGGCTAGTTCGGCCCTTGGGACTGGAGGTCGGCGGCGTTGACTTCGTCAGCGGCTTCCGTCGCAGCGAAGAACTTGCCGAAGACTATCTTCATCTCCTCGACGACGTCGATATGGCTCTGGAGGACGTCGAACATGTTGTTCTCTCCGCCGACGGCCTTCTTGGCGAATATGTCTTGAAGTTGCAAACCTGAATCGAAGTCACCCCAACCGCTGATGTTGGCCAGTACCCGCGCTTTTCGCTGATGATCTAGGAGCCTGTGAATGTAATCGTCGCAAGCCGCGCTGCAAGCCCGCGCAGCCTCAGGGTTGAGGTACAACTGTCCTTGATCGACAGCCACGGCGAGTGCCTGCCAATATGTCGCCGGTTCACCTGGTTTACCCATTGCAACCTCCTACTTGCGTGCGGCCGGAACCGCACTTTCCAGATCATTGACGTGTTCGAGCCCTATCGCGCATGCGTCCGCGCCATCATCGTCTTGGTAGAGCACTGTGAACACCACGACTCCCGGCGGTACGTCGAGTGCGATGTTGCAGTCCCTGATTGCCGCACCGAACTCGGTCTTGTACATGTATGCGTCACGCCCACCCACCACAAGATCGCGACCCTCGCGATTGGCCGGTTTCGCGCGAGCCTCCGCGATCGTGTGATCGGCAGACGACAGCACGGTCAGCGCATAGTGATCTGCCGCGGGGATTTCGGACACTGGAGATGGTTAATTTCAGGCCGCGTTGACGTGCTGCCGGTAAGTGTAGTGGACGTCGTTCGGGGC
>NZ_LVCV01000276.1 GCF_001647195.1 Rhodococcus sp. EPR-157
GTGATGGTCATGATGTGTGTCGATCCGTATCTCGCCCTGCATCAGGCCGGGTTGCTATGAACCAGTGGACTCACCTCACCCTGACACGCAGGGACCCGTCGCCACGCAGAAAGACCGTCCACTCCCACCATCCGTCGTCGGGACCGAGTTGCTGGTGTGTCGGCTTGCCTGAGTTCAAGGGTTCGGCGACGGCGCGCAGGGTGAGGATCGATGGATCGTTCGGATCGGCTGGCGTCTCTTCGAACATCAGCGGAAACTCGCCGATTGCGCCGACTCGCGGTTGGGGAGTTTCGCCGTCCTCGATTCCTGTGCGACCGACCATCACCGGCAGCATCGTCATCGGGGTCCCCTTCTCGTGCTGTTCCGTCATGTCGTCAGCTTGCACTATGAGGCTTCGTGCTCACGGCATGAATGTCGACGACTGCACCGCCGCATACAGCGACGGCCGATTGATCTGCTGGCTGAACCTGCACCCATCTCACGACTTCGTCGCACACACCGCGACAGTGTGGTCGAACGAAGAGGGCGTCGCCTTGCTGTACCAGCAGACCGCCGACAAGACCGAAGAGGCGGCGGTTCCGCAGGTGCGGTGATCGTCAGCAGTAACGCATCCGGAGGTCGCACGGGTTTCTAGAAGTCGTACGTCATCGAGAATTCGTACCAGGTCCCACCGAGGCTGGTGTATTCGAGTTCGGCGTTTGATGGTGGTGGAGGCGGCTGTCCGGGCGAGTAGATCCATCCGGAGGTGTAGCGGAAGAACACGGTGTCGGCGTCGACGAAATAGATCGCGGTGTCGTCGGTGTACCGGGTGATTCTCGAGAAGTCGAACGCATCGATCGAATGATCCTCGACGCTCACCGGTCCGGCGGTGGGGAGGGTCGCCACGAACGCGTCGAACTTCGGTCGCGAACGTTCGAACGAGGGCTCTGGAAGCGTCAGTGCCAGAACGAGTCCGATTGCGACGACAGCCGGTGCGGTGACAACCATCCAGGACCATGGTTGCTCCGACCGCAGGAACTTCACAGTTCTGAAACACCAGACGACGCCCACGACGAGGAGGGCCAGGGCCGTCGCCGCGAAGATAACGAAATTGAGCAAGTTGAAGATTCGCCCAGACACCGGCCAGAGGTTCATCGACCCGAACACAGCCCCCGCGCAGAGGATGAGGGTGATGCTGGCCAGAATCCTGCCCGGCGGCCGCACCTGCACCGGCTTGGGCACGGGACCGGGAACCGTCACGACCATGTCCCTGCGTGGAATAGTTCCATCATTTCCTGCCTATCACGTGTCGGCGGCCGACGGTCGTTCCTTCGGGCGATCCGTATCACCAGGAACCGTGGGTGGCGGTGTTGGCTTCATGCAGTGCGCTGACATAGCCGCCGCGTTGGCGGGCTGTGTCGTCGGCACCTCCGGTTGCAGCGAGTAGTCCACGCACTTCGTCGACGCTGTCGAAACCCTTGCGACCCATCCATTCACATAGTCCGTCGAGCAACACACCTGCATGGTCTGGGCCGTGCCGCAGCAAGGCGGACGCGGTCATGACGACATCCGCACCGGCCAATAGATACTTGACCAGGTCTGTTGCACTCTCGACGCCGGTGGTAGCAGCGAGCGAAGCGCGCAACCGGCCGCGTAGCAGGGCGATCCACGTCCGCGGAAGCCGTGACTCTTCGGCGGTGGACAAAGTGGCGGCGGGCACCACCGTGAGCGTCTCGGAGTCGATGTCGGGTTGCAGGAATCGGTTGAACAGCACCAGGCCGTCCGCGCCCGCGTCGTCCAAACGCGACGCCATCTCCCCTGTCGAACTGAAGTACGGGCTCAGCTTGACCGCCACTGGCACGGTCACGGCGTCCTTGACCCGCGCGAGAATGTCGAGGTGACGCTGTTCGACGTCTCTGCCGCTGATGTGGGGATCCCCAGGCAGAGAGTAGATGTTGAGCTCGATCGCGGCCGCACCGGCATTCTCCATGGATCGGGCATAGCCCGCCCAGCTGCCTGGGGTAATGCCGTTGAGGCTGCCGATCATCGGCACTTCGACCGAGCCGGCCGCGCGTTCGAGCAGGCTCAGATAGCGGCGCGGTCCCTGGTCCTCGCCTGCAGCGTCCGGAAAGTAGGACAAGGACTCGGCATAGCTATGGGAACCCTGGTCGGCGAGTCTCGTATTTCGCTCCGCTTCGCGGATCAGCTGCTCTTCGAACAGGGAATAGAGCACCACCGCGCCGACGCCCGCAGCGGCCAACCGACGTACACCGTCGACGGTGTGCGAGAGCGGCGACGCCGCCGCCACCAGCGGATTCGCTAGCGCCAGTCCCATATAGCGTGTAGACAGCTCCATCATCGATCCTTGCGGGCGTCGGCGGTGAAATGTTGCGGACCCCGGGACGCCATGTCCTCGTACCGGTTCCAACGCTGAGCGATGACCTCCTCGGCGAGCCCGAGGAGCCGGTCGTACTCGGCGGGATCGGTGTTGGCCAACGAGCGATACCGCAGTTCCCCGTTGCGGTAGTCGACAAGCGGGATCCTCGGCCGGTGCGAATCGAGCAGGAACGGGTTCTCGCCGGCA
Organism: Rhodococcus sp. EPR-157; assembly: GCF_001647195.1. Lineage (GTDB taxonomy): Bacteria > Actinomycetota > Actinomycetes > Mycobacteriales > Mycobacteriaceae > Rhodococcoides. Next base: position 2,564 of record NZ_LVCV01000276.1, read on the forward strand.
GCACGCAACATCGGGTTGTAGCGGATTAGCGGCCAGTGCCCGCTGGCGACCGCGCGATACTGCTGGTCCATTCCGTGACGCATGTCGATTCCGTGCGCGATGCACTGGCTGTAGGCGATCACGATCGAAGGTCCATCGTAGGCCTCTGCCTCGCGGAACGCCTGCAGCGTCTGTTGCGGGTCGGCACCCATTGCAACCCTGGCAACGTAGACACTTCCGTATGCGATCGCTTGCAGCGCAAGATCTTTCATCGGTACCGTCTTGCCTGCGGCGGCGAACTTCGCGACCGCACCGAGCGGGGTCGCCTTCGACATCTGCCCGCCGGTGTTGGAGTAGACCTCGGTGTCGAGCACCAGAACGTTGACGTTGCGGCCACTGGCCAGGACATGATCGAGTCCCCCGGCCCCGATGTCGTATGCCCAGCCGTCACCGCCGACGATCCACACGCTGCGCCGGACCAAGTAGTCGACCACGCTGAGCAGGTCACAGGTCATGGCGGGATCGATTCCGGCGAGGCGACGCTCGAGCTCGGGTACCCGCTCCCGCTGTTGCTGGAGTTCGGTCTCCCGCAGCTGCGGCGCCGTGAGAAGGGCATCGACGAGGTCGCTACCCACCACGTCCCGCAATTCGGTGAGCCGCTGCCGGGCCAGCTGGGTGTGTCCGTCGGCGGCGATCCGAAACCCCAGTCCGAATTCTGCGTTGTCCTCGAACAAGGAGTTCGACCATGCGGGGCCGCGCCCGTCGGCGTTCACTGTCCAGGGAGTGGTAGGCAGGTTGCCGCCGTAGATCGACGAGCAGCCCGTGGCGTTGGCGACCATCGAACGGTCACCGAACAACTGGGAGAGCAGCTTGAGATACGGCGTCTCCCCACATCCCGCGCACGCTCCGGGAAACTCGAACAATGGCTCGAGGAACTGGGTGCCGCGAACGGTGCCGAACTCGACGCGCGCCCGGTCGTTCGTTGGGAGAGTCTCGAAGAACGCGATGTTCTCCCGCGCGGTGGCCACCAGCGGTTCGCGGGGGCCGAGATTGATCGCCTTGGTGATTTCACCACCGGGAACCACCACCGGGCAGGCCTCGACGCAGAGACCGCAGCCGGTGCAGTCTTCGGCATACACCTGCAGGGAAAACTGGGCGCCTGGGAGACCGACGGCGTCCAACGGCGCCGAATCGAACAGATTCGGGGCGCCCTCCAGCCGGGACTCGTCGTAGAACTTCGACCGGATCACGCTGTGTGGGCAGACGAAACTGCAGTTGCCGCACTGAATGCAGGTGTCGGGGTCCCAGACAGCGACGAGCTCGGCGATGTTGCGTTTCTCGTAGGAGGTGGTGCCGCTGGGGTAAGTGCCATCCACAGGAAGCGCGCTCACAGGCAACGCGTCACCCCGCCCGGCGATCATCTCCGCGGTGACCGTGCGGACGAACTCGGGCGCAGTGTCGGGCACGACCGGCGCCGGCTCCACTACGGAGGTGACCGACTCGGGCACCTCGATGCGGTGCAGTCCCTCGAGAGAGAGGTCGACGGCATCCAGTTCGCGGCGCAGCACGTCGGCTCCGCGGTTGCCGTACGTCTTTTCCACCGATTCCTTGATCCGGGTGATCGCCTGAGTGCGGGGCAGCACACCGGAGATCGCGAAGAAGCACACCTGGAGGATGATGTTGATCCGGCCGGCGAGTCCCACCTCTTTGGCGATCCGGCCGGCGTTGACGGC
>NZ_LVCV01000277.1 GCF_001647195.1 Rhodococcus sp. EPR-157
AGCAACAGAGTTGCGTGCGCGGCGGCCGGACCGAGTACGTCGACCTTGTCGAGGAACTGAAACTGATGGCAGCCCACGAAGCCGGCGCGGGTGACCAAATATGGGGCCCGAATGGGGCGCGGCCCGAATCTCAGGTGTGAGACCGTCTGCGATCCTGACTTCTTCGAGTCGTACACGAAGTAGCCCTGGGCGTGCCGACCCTCTTCATCGCCGAGAATCTTGATGGTGTTCTTGTTGGCGCTCACGGTCCCGTCCGACCCCAGGCCGAAGAAGATCGCCCGGACCGTGTCAGCAGACTCGATGTCGAACGACGGGTCGTACGCGAGGCTGGTGCCGGAGACGTCGTCGTCGATGCCGATGGTGAAGCGCCGCCGCGGTGCATCGCGGGCGAGTTCGTCGAACACCCCGGCCACCATCGCTGGTGTGAACTCTTTCGACGACAACCCGTAGCGTCCGCCCGACACCCTGGGCATCGTCGCGCGTTCGTGGTCGGTGTGGGCTTCGGCGAGGGCGGCGACGACGTCCAGATACAGAGGCTCGCCGATCGATCCGGGCTCTTTGGTGCGGTCCAGCACCCCGACTGTGCGCACCGTCGCCGGCAGTGCGTCGAGGAACGCTCTCGTGGGGAACGGCCGGTACAGCCGCACGTGCACCACACCGACCCGCTCCCCCAGCTTGGTCAGAGCGGCCACGGTTTCGGCCGCGGTCTGCGCGCCGGAGCCCATCAACACCAGTACCCGTTCGGCCTCCGGGTGGCCGGCGTACTCCACGACGTGCATCGTCCTGCCGGTGCGCTCACCGAGGCGGACCATGAGGTCGTCGACTACCTCGGGAATACGGGCGTAGAACGGGTTTACGGTCTCCCGCGCCTGAAAGTAGACGTCCGGATTCTGCGCGGTCCCGCGGATGAATGGGCGTTCCGGAGACAGCCCTCGCCCGCGATGGGCACGGACCAGCTCCTCGGGTACCAGGGCGCGCAAGTCGTCGTCGGAGAGTGTCTCGATCGTGTTCAGTTCGTGGGACGTCCGGAACCCGTCGAAGAAGTGCAAGAACGGAACCCGAGTCCGAAGGCTGGCCGCCTGCGCGATGAGCGCCAGATCCTGTGCCTCCTGAACCGACGCCGACGAGAGCATCGCGAACCCGGTCTGGCGTACGGCCATCACATCCGAGTGGTCGCAGAAGATCGACAATCCCTGAGTGGCCAGGGATCGGGCCGCGACGTGGATCACGGCGGAGGTCAGCTCGCCGGCGATCTTGTACATGTTCGGGATCATCAACAGCAAGCCCTGTGATGCGGTGAAGGTGGTGGCCAAGGCACCACTTTGCAAAGCCCCGTGCAAGGCTCCGGCTGCGCCGCCCTCGCTCTGCATTTCCACCACCGTCGGCACGGTGCCCCACAGATTGGGCCGTTGCTCGCTGGACCACTTGTCGGCCAGCTCGGCCATCGGCGACGACGGGGTGATCGGGTAGATGCAGCACACCTCGTTGAGCCTGTAGGCAACCGAGACGGTGGCCTCGTTGCCGTCCACCGTCGCGCGGGTCATGTCAGCGCGGGTCATGTCAGCGCGGGTCATGTCGGCTCCGGGAACATGTCGATCGCGTGTACCGGACACTGCTCGAAGCACTCCGCACAGCCGGTGCACTTGTTGTAGTCGTACTGGTAGCCATGGCCGACTCCCAGTTTGACAATCGCGTCCTCCGGGCAGGCTCCGAGGCAACCGTCGCATTCGAAGCAGTTGCCGCACGACAGGCACCGGCCCGCCTCGAAGATCGCCTCAGGAGCCGACAGTCCCCCGACCACCTCACCGAATCCGGCGGTTCGCTGCGTGGGGGCGAGTTCGGATTGCCGTCGCCGGTCGGCGTCAGCGAAGTACCACAGGTGTAGCTCGTCGAATGTCGCTACCGGGTGCTTGGGAGGTCGCTCGCCGGAGGTTCCACGCAGCCAGGCATCGATGTGATGAGCGGCCTTCTTCCCGTGCCCCACCCCGACGGTAACGGTGCGCTCACTTGGCACCATGTCGCCGCCGGCGAACACACCGGGGCAGCCTGTCATCAGCGAATCGCTGACTCGCACGCTGCCGTCGCTCGCGAACTCCACTCCGGGCAGAGTCCGCATGAACGCCGAATCGGTCTCCTGACCCAGTGCCATGATCAGGGTGTCCGCGGCCAAGGACTCGAACTCTCCGGTCGGACGCGGGCAGCCCGCATCGTCGAGTTCCATGATCTCGACCTGCACCTCGGGTCCGTCGAAGGCGGTGATCGTGCGCAGCCAGTTGATGCGGACACCTTCGCGTTCGGCGTCTTCGGCTTCTTCCTCATGAGCCGGCATCTGTGCACGGTTGCGGCGGTACACGATGGCGGTGTCCTCCGCGCCGAGGCGGCGGGCCACGCGGGCCGCGTCCATCGCCGTGTTGCCGCCGCCGTACACAGCCACGTGGCGTCCGACCGCAGGCTTGGCACCGGAGGCGACGCTGCGCAGGAACGACACCGCATCGACCATCGTGCCGGCGTCGCGGACCGGGATATCGACCCGTTTGGCCAAATGGGCACCGACTGCGACGAACACCGCGTCGAAACCGCCCTCCTCCCGTTCCACAGCGAGGTCCTCGACCCGGTGGTTGCCGGTCATCTGCACACCCAGTGCCGCAACTCGCATTACCTCGGCCTCGAGAACGTCACGAGGCAGTCGGTAGTTCGGGATGCCGTAGCGCATCATCCCGCCGGGTTCACTGCCGGCGTCGCGGATCTCGACGTCGTGGCCGAGACGAGCCAGGTGGTACGCGGCGGACAGTCCGCTCGGCCCGGCACCGACCACGAGCACCCGTCTGCCGCTGCGGGCGGGCGGTGGCTCGAACATCCAACTCCGCTCCCGCGCGAGGTCACCGAGGAACCGCTCCACCGCGTGGATCGACACCGCACTGTCGAGGTTGGCGCGGTTGCAGACCGATTCGCACGGGTGATAGCAGACCCGGCCATGGATTCCGGCGAAGGGATTATCGGCCACGAGTTGGCGCCACGCCTGCTCGTGTCGGCCCGCGGTGGCGTGCGCAAGCCACGCCTGAATGTTCTCCCCTGCGGGACAGCCCGCATTGCACGGCGGCAGCAAGTCGACGTAAACAGGTCGCCGCTCGCGCACAGGACCGGCCCTGCTGTGCCCATGGAGCAGGTCCGGGAGCGGAGTCACCTCAGTCGACGGGCCAGTCTCCCCGGCTCCGATACCCCCGCTACTACGCTTGCCCGTAGCCATGCGTCAACGATAGGACTCACGAGTCCGGGCCGCGACCGAACCGGCTGATCTACGTACACAGTCCCACTACTCGCTATCGGACCTGTTCCTGGCATGGGAGCAAGGGCGAACGTGCGAGATCACCGGGGACGGTACGGCACCGTACTCTCGTCGAGTGACTATCCAGCGTGCTCCTGATCCCACACAACTCCACCCCGTCGCCGGCCAGGAGCGGGTGGTATTTCTGAAGCCTCTCATCACGAGCCCGTTGATCGAGGTCGGCGAGTACAGCTACTACGACGATCCCGATCACGCGACCGAGTTCGAAACGCGAAATGTCACACATCATTACGGGCCGGACCGACTTGTCATCGGTAAGTTCTGCGCGTTCGCAGCGGGCGTCACGTTTGTGATGAACGGCGCGAACCACCGCATGAACGGCGTGTCCACGTACCCCTTTCCGATAATGGGCGGAGCGTGGAGCGAACATACCGATCTGATTTCCGACCTGCCTTCACGAGGAGACACGGTCGTAGGTAACGACGTGTGGATCGGCGGAAACGCGACGATCATGCCCGGAGTTCGCATCGGCCATGGGGCCATCGTGTCGACCGGCGCTGTCGTGACCAAGGATGTGCCCGACTACGCGATCGTAGGCGGGAACCCAGCCGCTGTGATTCGCATGAGGTACGACGCGGGCGAGGTCAGCCAACTGGTGGCGTGTGCATGGTGGGACTGGCCGATCGCGAAGATCACAACCCACATTCGCGCGATCGCGGATGGGTCGGTCACTGATCTCCTGAACGCCGACGACGGCGGCTAGCTCACTCCCCCGGGCCCGATTCTCGGCTATATTCTCTTGGCTGGCCAAGGTTGAGGAGTTCGATGCCCGGATTGTCTCGTCGTCAGTTCATGAGTCGGACGGCCGCGTTGGCTGCTCTGTGGGGTGTTGGTCCAGAACTACTCGGCAACCGCGTGGCGGTTGCGCAGACTCCTGTCGATAGCGCGCCGTCGACGCTGTCCGGGACGATTCTCCGCGCGGCGGGCGACGCTCATTCGTATCGGACGTTGAGGGCGGGTCCAGGCGAGGAACACCTGCCACGCCTGGACATTCTTCGCACTGCTCCGTCGCCGGCGAGGATCCAAGCGCGGCGCTCCATCTTGTACCTGGGGCATCTGTCCGATATGCACGTCATCGACGCTCAGTCTCCAGCGCGTATCGAACCGATGATCGTCCAAGACCACGCGACGTGGGGTTCTGCGTTCCACCCTCAGGATCCCCTCACCGTTCATGTGACTGCTGCAATGGTCAAGTCCTTCGCCGACAACACCATCAGCCCGGTCACAGGCGCGCCACTCGGAGCCGCGACAGTCACCGGGGACAGCGCCGACATGCACTCGCACCTCGAATTACGTTGGTACATCGACATTCTCGACGGCGTGCCAGTTCTGCCGAACAGCGGATCGCCGACGACGTTCGAGGGGGTCCAGGCCTGGCAGGATGCACAGTGGGCGTATCGACCGGAGGACCCGTCTGGAGGCTCGTTCGGCGAGTACGGTTTTCCGACACTGCCCCGACTGCTGAACGAGGCAATCGCCACCCCCGTCGAATCGGTCGGCCTGCCGGTGCCGTGGTACGCGGTGTACGGCAATCACGACACGCTTCTCCTCGGCACCTTCGATCTGTCATCGCAACTGCGTGCCCTCGCTGTCGGCGGCGAGAAGTCCTTCACGCTCGAGGCGACGGCCACGTCTGCTCTCGCCGGATACGCGTCGACGGCCAGTCCCCTCCAGAGAATGATCGACGCACTGGGCGTTCAAGCAGGAACTCGACCAGGCTTCCGAAGTGTCACAGCGGATCCGCAGCGCTACCTGTTCGAGCAGCGCGAGTTCATGGCCGAGCACTTCGATACAACGGACGCTCCCGGCCCGATCGGACACGGATTCACTCAGCACAATCTCGACTCGGGCGAAACGTGGTGGTCCTCCGATTTCACGCCGCACGTTCGGGCATACGGACTCGACACCTGCAACGCGGTCGCAGGCGCCGACGGAGCGGTTCCCGACGATCAGTTCCAATGGCTACGCCACCAGTTGGAACGAGCGCAGGCCGAGAAAAAGCTCGTTCTGATCCTCACCCACCACAACAGTCTCACCTTGGAAAACCGGGCTCAGCGACCAGGGACGGAGACCACGCTTCACGGGGCCGAGGAATTCATCGATCTGTTGTTGCAGTATCCAGTAGTGATCGGCTGGTTGAACGGACACACTCATCAGAATCAGATTCTTGCGCATCGAGGAGACGGCCATGGATTCTGGGAGATCACCACAGCCTCGTGCATCGACTTTCCGCAGCAACAGCAAACTGTCGAGATCGTCGACAACCGCGACGGAACGGTGTCGCTGTTCACCACCGTTCTCGACCATGCATCGCCGATCACACCAGGGACTTCCGGAGGCTATCTCGACCTTGCATCGCAGAGCCGTGAACTGGCAGCAAACGATTGGGCGGAGAATCCCTTGATGAGACGCGGGTCCGCTTTGGACCGCAACACCGAACTCCTCCTCCCCGCGCCCTTCGATATGGAATCCATCACCGACGCCTCACTCGAACAACAGCACCTCGGCGAGCACGCCCGCCTGCTCGCGTACGAACCGCGGTTGCAGCGATGAGGCGGATGATAGCGGGAGCGGTCCTCGCGGCATCGCTCTGCGGGTGCTCCCAGATCGATGCTCTCGCTCCGGTGGGCGGGGCGGGAATCGCCGATATGCGCTACGCAGTCAACGAGGTTCTGCTCGAAAAGGGTGTCGACATTCTCGTCGCGCCGGTGTGCGCCGGTGAAGCCCTCGAGCTGCGGTGCACCGGAGAGACCATGACCCAGGAGACCATTACCGCGACATCGACGTCCGAGGACGAGAGCACTTTCGAGTTGGTCGTCGGCACCGAGGTCCTCTACTCGGGAGATGTGCAAAGCGTTCTCGAGCGCAACGGAACTGTCGGTGCTTCGTGAAAAGCCTGACTCGTGGTCTGCCCGTGTTCCTGCCGATCATCCTGGTGGGAGCGCTGATTCAAGCCCTCTTGGTGGTAGGTGATCCAGTCCCGACGGTGTCATGGTGGTTCTCCGTCAAAGCCGTCGCGTCGGCATTGGTTCTGATAGTCACGATCTGGCTGACGATGGGCTTCGCTGCTCACACGAACAGCCGGTTCTCGCTTCGGTTGCTGCTGTCGGTGACTGTCGCGGTGATCTGCGGGGTCGCCGCGGGGGTGCTGAACCCGATTCTGGCACTCGTAGTGGCTTTGGTTTCTCTGCCGGTGTTGTCGGCGGCCGCCGCTGGGCCGCTGAGGTCAGTAGCGCGCACCATCAGGTTCGCCCCACTTCGTGCGTTTTTCGGATTGGCCTGGGCTGCTGTGTTGATCATCGTGAACGTGGTCGCTGCCCTGGTTCTGGGGTTCTTCGTCACGGGTCCTGTTGCCGCTGGAATCACGTGGCTCGTCTTCGGAATCAGCGCAACATCTCTGGCGACGTATTGGGCGTCGCTTCACCGGCGGGCACACGTGCAACAGTGACTAAGCTTTGCCGTTCGCTCCCCCGTCGGGTTCGCTGGGTCCGAGTCCGGACTCGATGACGCCAGGAGGACCAACCTGTGCCACCTGATCCGCTAGCTCCAGCCCCGCGCCTGCATAAACATTGAAGGCGATGTCCACTCCGTGTTCGGTAGCCCACGCGACCTCGTCGTCGTAACGAGCCACCGCCGCGACCCTTCCGCTGAACCCCGACTCGCGTAGACAGGCGAGCGCAGTGACGTTGGCGCCATGGCGAGGCATCGCCAGTACGGCGATTCGCACCGATTCCGAGCGTCGCAATTGATTCCAGAAGTCGAGGTCGGTGGCGTCACCCTCGATGACCCGCAGACCCTCCGCCGCCAGTCGTTCTATTCGGGGCCCGTCGTAGTCGACACCGACCACTCGCAATTCGTAGTGGCTCGTCAGTCGTTGGTACGCGGCGAATCCGACTCTGCCCATTCCGATCACAACAACTTCGGCATCACCGGCATCGCTGGGGCGCTCCTCCGGGTGCAGGCTTTGCTCGTCTTGAGCCGGTAGCCGAGCCGCTATCTTCTCGACCATCAGGTGGCCGCGGCCGTTCACCAGCGCCGACACGACGAAACTCAACGCCACGGCGATCGACATTTCCACCAGCCACTCCGGCGCCAACAAACCATTGGTCACCCCGACCGCCACCACGATCAAGCCGAACTCGGAGTAGTTCATCAGGCTCAACCCAGCAAGCAGCGCTGTGCGGTGTCGCAGCTTCATGAGCGTGAACAAGATGAAGTACAACCCTGCTTTGAACGGCAGGAACAGCAGCATCAACACGGCGACACCGATGCTGGGCAAGTCCGGCAGCCCGGTCAGACCGATGGATACGAAGAATCCAACGAGAAGTAGTTCTTTGATATGGAACAACGACCGCGAGAGTTCCGACGACGCCGAGTGGGACGCCAGCAGCACTCCGATCACCAGCGCACCCAGATCGCCCTTCAATCCAAGAGCAGAGAACAACGCGTAGCCAGGCACGAACGCCATCACGATGCCGAACAGCGACTGCATTTCTCCGTGCCCGAGTCCGCTCCAGATCTTTCGGAGAACGCGAGTGAGCGGCCACAGTCCTACCAGGGTCAATGCCCATAGGCTCGGCAGCGTTCCGCTTGTGGCCGTCAGGAAGATCACTGCGATGATGTCCTGCATCACCAAGATGCCGATCGCGACGCGGCCATAGAGCGAGTGCGATTCACCCCGTTCTTCGAGGACCTTGACCACGAACACCGTGCTGGAGAATGACAGAGCAAAAGCGAGAAGCGCAATCGTCTCGAGGCTCTGCCCTGCCAGCATCGAAACACCGATCAGGGCAAACAGCCACATCGCGATAGTGCCGAGGATGACGCTGACCACCATGTGCGCGGACGTGGTCAGCCAGACCTCCCGACGCAGCAATATCCGAATGTCGAGTTTGAGGCCGATGGCGAACAACAGCAGAGTCACGCCCAGATCGGCAATCGTCGCGAGTTGGGGCACCTCCTCGACGTTCAATGCGTTGATGACGAACCCTGCCGCCAGAAACCCGACCAAGGGAGGCAGTCGCACGGCCATGGCGAGTCCACCAAGGCCGAAGGTGATGACAAGATATATCGCAACTACGGTCATGCGCGTCCCCTGCTGTTCGGGATTGGGTCGTCTGCACCAGCACCGACGAACCCACGTCGTGCCGGATTTGGAACAGTATCCCGGCAACGCGCAGATTTCTCAGTGGACACCAACCATCGGCCGCTGCGAAGGCCGGCCGAATGTACATCTCACGGAGGGCGATCTAGTGCGCTGCACGCACCCCAGTTCGGGCCTTGATCTGCTCCACGAGGATGTCCGCGTGACCGGCGTGACGGGCCAACTCCCCGATCATGAACACGTAGATGAAGCGGAGGCTGACCGTTCCGAACATGCGATGGTGGCAGGTGTCGTCCAGGAGGTACTTCGCTGCCATCCGCCTGGAAACATCGCAGGCCGAATCGAATTCGGCGATCACGTCGACAAGGCGCTCTTCCTCGGTCACGTGGAAGCTGGCGTCGCCACCGGTGAGGGCGAAACCGTTGCAGTCCTCTGCACCGATTCCTGCAAGTGTTCGCTGAAACCATATCCGTTCGGCCACAGCACAATGCTTGAGCAGCGAGATCGGGGTTGTCAGCGACGGAACCAACTTCTGACGGGCTTCGGCGTCGGAGAGGCCATCGACAGCCTTCACGAGCTCGGCACGTTGAAGGTCCAGAGTGTTTTCGAGAAGTACTCGTTCGCCGCCGGTGAGCGGGCGCTCCGAATCGAATCCTGCGGTCATCGTCTTGCTTCCTCTCGGAACGGGTGACATCGACGTCACAGTGACTATCGGGCGATGCGCTGGCTGGCAAGGAGCGCGTCGACACGCTGCCGCTTCTCCTCGAGATCGTCCATCGCGGTCTCGATTCCGGTGAGCGTACGTCTGACAAGTTCCGCGACCCTCGGGCACATGTCGACGTCGGTTCCGTTCACGCACGGAAGCACTTCTCGGATGGTGTCGACCGAGAAGCCTGCGGCGATCAGTGACCGGATCTGTGCGACCGACTCGATCGACGACGAGGAAAACTCTCGGTAGCCGTTCGCATTCCGGTGGGCGGTCAGCAGCCCCTGGGCGTCGTAGTACCGAATCGATCGCGTCGACACCCCGCTGCGCCGCGCAAGTTCACCGATGAGCATTGCTACCTCCGGTCAGTGATCTGAGCCTCACGATGTTGACCTTGACACCAATGTCAACCTCTAGCGTCTGACTTTATGCCAATCACTCAGCTCGTCGCCGATCCCAACGTCGTGATTGCCGGTGACGGTCCCCCGCTCGTGCTTGCTCACGGGGCAGGCGGTTCTGTCGCCGCGAACTTCAACGAAGTCATCGAGTCGATGTCCGCACACCGCACCCTGATTGGAATCGACTATCCGGGTTCCGGGGGTACACCGGCCGACGCCGCATCGCTCGATCTCGACGTGCTCGCCGACACACTGGTCACGACGGCCGTCGACGCTGGTTTCGACCGATTCCCGATCCTCGGCCTGTCACTTGGTTCCGCGGTGGCGGTCACCGCCGCGATCCGTCATCCCGAGCGAGTAACCGGTCTGGTGTTGACAGTCGGTTTCGCCGCCGCCGATCAGCAAATCCGTCTGGTGGTCGACACCTGGACAACCCTGGCCGACATCGATCGCATCGCGTTGGCGAAATACCTGGTGAGCCTTGGGTCTCCCGCTGTACTCGCTCAGCTCGACGATTCCTCGGCTGCGCTGGCCATCGAGTCGACATTCGAGAACTACCCCGAGGGTGGCGCCGATCAGGCCCGCCTCGCCGCGTCCGTCGACGTCACCGGTCTTCTCGCTGCTGTCGATGTTCCGACTCTGGTGGTCGCAGCCGGGCAGGATCGGATCGTCCTCCCAGCGACCACTCGCGCTCTCGCCCAACTGATCCCGAATGCCGAACTCGTGAAATACCCGGACGCCGGGCATATCTTCACCGAAGACGAAGCGAAACGCTGGATGCACGATGTCACCGTGCACCTTCGCACTCATCACCTGTGAGCGGTCATGCTCGGTGACGTCGGTACAGGGCCTGGGCGGCGGCGTCGAATTCCCGAGAACTCATGCGAGTACCCAGTGCGCGCCTGACCAGCTCGGCATGGGTCTCCCCTGCCAGACCCGTGACCGGCTGATCCAAATCCAGATTCGACGGAAACGCATAGCCCTCGGCTGAGGCTGCAACGACGTTGTCCACTTCCTTCCCCTTTCCGCGTTCGGTCCACTCGAGGAGCGTTGGATACAACGCCGACACGACCGTCTCCCGATCGATGCTGTCCAAAGCGCGACCGAACGGCGACGAGATCTGCAGGAGGTTCGCCATCCGATAGATGTCCGTCGAAACATTGCTACCGGCAGCATGAAACAGCGCGGGATTGAAGAACACTGCGTCACCTTCCTCCAACGGAAGCTGAATGTAGTTCTCGGCAAAGTACTGCCGAAATTCCGGCAGATTGAATGCGATGTATCCGGGTTCGAATTTCTGCGAATGCGGAAGATACAAAGTCGGTCCGCTTTCGGTTGGCATGTCGCAATGCGCCACCGCACCCTGCAGCGTCAACGCAGGCGACAGCCGGTGAATGTGCGCACGAAACTTCGCGGCGGAATCGGTGGACATGAAACCGAGGTGATAGTCACGATGCGAATTCTGGGCAGCGCCAGCGGGATTGACGACGTTGATCGCCGACGTGACCTGATACATCGGCCCCAGCCATGCCTCGGACACCAACGCAAGTGTGTCGTTGCAGTAGTACCGCACGAACAATTCCGGCTCCGCCAGCGCCAACTTCTGCAGCGCAGACCAGACCCGATCGTTGGCGCCAGGCTTGGCGAAATGGTCACCACCGGCCACGCCGCTCTCGTGCTGGAAGGCAATGATGTCCTTGTAGACCGCCGTCGTCTCCGCGACAGCGTGGGCGCTGGTGAACGCACCTTTGAACACGACGATACCGGGGCCGTCGAGCAATGCACCGGCGAGTTCGTCCTGAACGTCGGCGCGCGCAGAAGTATCCATCGTCTCCGCCGACAACCGCGCAGCATCGTAGATCAACACGTTCTGTACGACCGCGACCGAGTGCGGGTATTCCGCCAACGCTGTCTTCTGGGATGTCAGGACGTGCAGATCCTCGACCCTGCAGTCGGATTCGCTGATCCGACCGGTTCGCCGAGTCTGCCAGATCTTGCTGGTCATGGTGCCATCCTCTACGCAGTGAAGGCTCCAGTGCTGCGTCGACCGCGTGGAGCTATCCGCCTCAGCTTGTCAAGAACGGACAGCCGGACACAACCCTCGTATCCATCAAAATCCCCTCGAGGATCGGCCGATGAACGCTGCCCCGTGCTTCGCCGACGTCACACTGCGACGAGCACTTTCCCGAGCGAGCGGCCTGACTTCACGTATTCGATCGCATCGGGCACCTGGTCGAACTTGTACGTCCGATCGATTACAGGAGTGATCACTCCTGAGGCGGCGAGGTCGCACAAGATCTGAACATCGGACGCGCATTCCTTAGAGATCAGCCCGACAAGACGGTGATGAACGAGGGGCGACAACAGTGCCGCCCTCAGCACTCTGTCGATACCTCCGAACACCGACTCCTCGGTTTCCGATCCGACGATCACCAATGTCCCGGCTTGGGTAAGCGCCCTGCGCAGAACCTTCAGCGGTCGATTGCCCGCGGTATCGACGATCAGATCGAAGCTGCGGGTCCCATCGAATGCATCGATCGCCGTGTAGTCGAGCACTTCGTCTGCACCCAGTTCGGAGACAAGCTTCATCTTGTTGCCACTGCAGAGGCCGGTGACATGCGCGTCGAAGTGCTTCGCGAGTTGGACGGTGTAGCGACCCACCGCGCCGGCGGCACCGATCACCAGTACGCGGTCACCGGACTTCACGCGGCCGGCATCTCGAAGGGCCTGAAGGGCGGTGAGTCCCGATATCGGTAACGCAACAGCGTTCTCGATACTCAACGACGTTGGTCTGGGAATCAATTTCTGTATTGGCGCAACACACACTTCCGAGAACGCGCCGACTCCGATTCCGACCACCTCGTCTCCGACCGCGAACTCGGTGACGCCGGGTCCGAGTGCCATCACTCTGCCCGCCACCTCGCTACCGGGACGCTTCTTCGGACCCCTGACTCCGAAACCCATGGCGCGCATCAGATACGGCTTGCCTGTCATCATATGGACATCGCCGATATGCACTCCCGCCATCTGTACGTCGACGAGCAACTCTCCCGGCCCCGGCGTCGGAGTGGCGACGTCCTGGAGCTCGATCTGTTCGGGCGTGCCATATCTTTGCTGCACAAAAGCTTTCATTGCGTGCTCCTATCGGCTTGGGTACTGGAAGACGTCTTCGAGCGGGACTTGGAATGCTGCCGCGATCTGGAACGCCACCTCCAGGGACGGTGAGTACCGACCGCTCTCGATGGCGATGATCGTCTGACGGGTGACTCCGATCCGTTCCGCGAGTTCGGCCTGGGTCATCTCGCTGGTTGCAGAACGGAGCGCTTTGATCGAGTTGGTGACCCTGGTCGGCTTCACCATCGCTGAATCCCGAAGCGGTAGGACAGGATTCGAACGGTGCACGACAACACCGACGACAGCAGGAAGGCGAGGTAGATGGTGTTCGCAATCCAGAACTGGTCGATATCGGCGAGCGCGAGCCCCAGTGCAGCAATCGCGCCGATGACCAAAAGCGATTGGCCGGTGTACTCGCTGAACTGGCCGATTTCGTCGTCACGCTGATCAGTTCGGGTCTCACTTTTCGGTGACATCGAACCGACGACGATGTTCAGCACGATAGTGACGACGATCGTGGCAATGATCGTCCCGAGCATCAAGGGTACGTACGACTCGTCGACCGGACCCGACGAGTTCAGCAGAAGAATCAGATACGCCACAGCCCCACCGAGAGCAGTGACGAGCACGATCCACGTGCGTTTCTCTTCGAATGCCATTGCCACTCCAATGTAAGAAATGTTTGACATCACTGAACCTAGACCGTCACCTGATTGATGTCAAAGATTTTTTACAAGGCGTGTAGGCGAAGGACGTATACGTCGGCGACGCGACTCTGTGGACCAGCCGTTCCACCTTCAATCTATAGCGCACCCGGGGTCTTGCGGCAAGACCCCGGGCCTGTCGCAGAATTGCGCGTCGAACGCTGAGAACCAGCAGGAACAGGAGATCGAGCACCCGTGCATTCGTCAATTCCAGAACAGATTTTCGACCTTCCGGCCAACCGTGCAGCAAAGCTCGCGCCGGGATTGATCGACGCAGACGAGCATCATTTCTCGGCGATCACGCAGAGCCTCGCGGACTCGATCGCCGATACGACCGATCGCCTTGCTGTCGCCCGCAAGTCGACCGGGCGTCTGGGTCAGGAGGTGATGGAGCGTGACTTCGAGATTCACCGACTCACCGCTCGGTTGCGTTCCCTCCGGCGATTCGGAGCCGACCTCTGCCTGGGCTACACAGTGTCGTCGACCGGTGAGCGCGTCTACATCGGCAGGGTCGGACTGCTCGACGGGACCGGCGAACAACTGGTCGTGGACTGGCGGTCATCTGAGGCCGAGCCGTTCTTCGGAGCGACTCATGCGAACCCGATGGGGCTCTCGCGGCGTCGACGATACCGCTGGACCAATGGACGAATCGTCGACTACTGGGACGAGGTCTTCTCTGCTGATGATGCGGCGGACTCGGAGCGGGCTGCGCTCGACGACCAATCGTCGTTCATCGCCAGCCTGGGTGGTGCTCGATCGCCGAGGATGCGTGAGGTGCTCGGGACCATCCAAGCCGACCAGGACGCGATCATCCGATCAGGGTCGGACAGCGCTCTCGTCGTCGACGGCGGCCCCGGTACAGGCAAGACTGTCGTCGCATTACACAGAACTGCGTACCTGCTCTACTCGGATCCACGCCTCGGACACAACCGCGGTGGCGTACTGTTCGTCGGTCCTCACGCGCCATATCTCGCATACGTATCGGACGTGCTCCCCAGCCTCGGAGAAGACGGAGTCCTGACGTGCACGCTCGGCGAACTGGTCACCGAAGGAGAGGGTGCCGGCGAGGAGGTCGATCCCGAAGTCGCACGT
>NZ_LVCV01000278.1 GCF_001647195.1 Rhodococcus sp. EPR-157
ATCTCGCCGACATCTGGCTGAGTCCAACGGATTGGAAGGAAGCGTTCACGGCACCGGATCCGGGTACTCCACACAACGAAGCTCGCGAACAGATCTGGGACTTGCTCCTGAGCATTCTCGTGGACAAGTACGACGGTCACGCCTCGAACGAGTCCGTCCGCGCATCTCTCGCTCGAAGCGAGGAACTGCGCGTTGCACTCGGGAACGCATGGACGCTTGTCGAGGCAGCGGACCTCGTCGGCGATCTGTGGACAGTTCCCGCCTACCTTCGGATGGCTGCTCCGTGGCTCTCTGCCGGCGAGATCAGCATCCTCCAGCGCGTCGACGCGCACCAGTGGACCACGTCGGATCTGCCGATTCTCGATGCTGCGCGACACCGACTCGGCGATCCCGAACACGGTCGTCTGCAACGTCGGCGAAATGCAGCTGTCATCGCCGAACGGCTCAGAATGGACAGCGTCGTGGACGAAATGCTGCAACTCGATGACGACGACGGCTTGATCGCGCAACTTCGGCAAGACGGAATTCGCGATGCCTTGGTGGACGACTCGGCGCTGCCGACCAAGGAAGCGGATCGACTGGCTGGACCGTTCGCGCACGTCGTCGTCGACGAAGCGCAGGAATTGACCGATGCACAGTGGCAGATGCTGTTGTTGCGCTGCCCTTCTCGGAGCTTCACTATCGTCGGTGACCGAGCGCAGGCCCGTCATGGTTTCACCGAATCGTGGCAAGAACGCCTTACCCGGGTCGGGTTCGATCGCATCCAGACGGCATCGCTGACCATCAACTATCGAACGCCGGAGGAGATCATGACCGAGGCGGAACCCGTCATTCGAACTGCGTTGCCCGACGCCAATGTCCCCACCTCGGTTCGACGCAGTGGCATTCCAGTCTCGTACGGGAAAGTGTCGGAACTCGGTTCGATCGTCGACGGCTGGCTCGAGGTGAATCCGAACGGAATTGCGTGTGTCATCGGGCAACCGACATACCCTCCGACGGACCGAGTGCGGTCTTTGACGCCGACCCTGTCGAAAGGCCTCGAGTTCGACCTGGTGGTGCTCGTCGATCCCGAATCATGGGGCGCGGGAACCGAAGGCGCAGTGGACCGATACGTGGCGATGACCCGCTCTACGCGAGCGTTGGTCGTCCTGACCCCTGACTGATATCGGCGGCCGAACTCATGAGTGGTGGTGCACGATGTTGACCACATTTCCGTCAGGAGCGCGGACCAAGAACCTCCGTACACCCCAGCTCTCCGTCGTGAGGGGGCGCACGATGTCGAACCCGCGGCTGAGTGCCTCCGCGTAGGCGGCGTCGACATCATCGGTCATGACCGATACCACCGAGTCGGAGGGCGACGTCTCGTCTCGGGTGACGAGTTGGACGCAGGCGCCCGAGTCCGGTGATGTGAAGCGAGCTACCCAGCCCAGATTGAATTCCTCGCTCCCCAGGCCCAAAAAGTCCCGGTAGAAGTCTTTCGAGTCCTCGATGTTCGGAACCGTCAGGTTCGCCACGATCTTGATCGGTCGCACCAGTCCTCCTCGTCGCTCCTCCCCACGATTCTGGACCCGGCGTCGGGGCGAAGACAACCAGCCGACTTTCTGGCATGTTCGACGCGTGGGTCGATCAGCTGTCGGGGGTACTGTCCCGGCGCCGGGCGCGAAGGCGAAGGAACTTGACCGCGACCGCACCGAGTATCGCAAGCCACCCTGCGCCCAGAACGCACAGACCGACGGTCGTCGCCGACTCGGCCTTTCGATCGTCCGCGTAGACGTATCCGACCCCCGCCCAGATAGCTGCCACAACTACGAAGAGCGCCATGGCTGCAAGTACCGCTCGCACCGTCCGATTGGTGCGTATCACCCGTATCACCGCACCAGCATGCCCGTCACGACGCCGCACGAAACGGAATCCCGACGTTGCCCCCGACACAGTTGCACTCCGTAGACTTCCGGCCATGGCACTCGATCATGGCGACCCCGGTGACGCACCCTCGACTCCTCCCCCGCTGGCAGGCCTGGAACCGGTGCGGCGGCCCACGGCGGCCGAAGAGGCGCGCACGGTGGCAGCCTCGACGAATATTGCGACGCTGGCCAGCCTCACGACCGACGGCGACCCATGGGCGTCGTACGTGACTTTCGGCTTGCTGGACGGATCGCCGGTCCTCTGTGTATCCCGGATGGCAGAACATGGGCGCAACCTGCACCATGATCCGCGTGCCAGTGTGTCCATCGTGGCGCCGGAATCCGTCAGCGATCCTCTCGCGGTCTCGCGCGTCACCCTGGCCGGTGTGGTCGAGTCTCCGGAAGGGGGCGAGCTCGACGCAGCTCGCGCTGCCCACCTCGCCGCGGTCCCCGCAGCCAAGTACTACATCGACTACAGCGACTTCTCACTCTGGATACTTCGAGTGAGGCGGGCGCGTTGGGTCGGTGGCTACGGCCGAATGGATTCGGCTACGGCTGAAGACTATGCCGCAGCATCTGCCGACCCCGTCTCCCCCAACGCTGCCCCAGCGATCGTGCACCTCAACGAGGACCATTCGGATTCACTGCTTGCCATGGCCCGCAACCTCGGTGGCTATCCGGACGCGACCGCTGCTCTGTGCACATCCGCCGACCGCTACGGTCTCGATTTGAGCGTCACCACTCCGAGGGGCAAGGCCACGACACGAGTGGGCTACAACCATCCGATCGGCGACATTGCCGAACTCCGATCGGCCACAGTGGAGCTCGCACGGCGTGCGCGCAACTGAACTGTCGATCCCTCGTCTCTACGTCGGACGGTCTACCGCTGCCGCCAACTTTCTCGGCGCCAGTAGGCAATAACTGTCGGTGAGCAATTCACGCACCTCGTCACGGTCGAACTCGTCGACGATCATGCCCACTGTGTCCTGTCCCCACGGAGTGCGAAAGAACGGCGGCCCGGAACGTAGCAGGACGTCCAACTCGGGGGCCTCGGATCGGAATGTCAGAACCGTTGCAGGCGTGCGCAGCCCCGCCGCCTTTGCGTACGCCTCCGGCCGGCCTGGCTCGACCACCAGAACGTGCGCAAATGTTCGGGATCGAATCCGCCACCGGATGCCCGTCCACGCGCGTTCTTCGACGACCTCGGGCAGTGCGGTACACACCGCACTGACCACGGTCAACACCTCGTCAGGAACATCTGGATAGTCATTCATGATCGCCTCACCGGACGTGTTCGAGTGTCAGCGAGTGAACGTTATCTCGCCGTACCGACATGCGCACGGGCGACGGAACCGCAGTCAGCGACGCAGTTCGTGGGTGAGGGTCTCGAGCTCGTCGCCGCCCGCCATTTCCTTGGTCAGATCATCAAGGCTGATTTCGTCGTACGTGCAGTCCAGCTTCTGCCGCCCGCGATTCAGCAGCACGAAATGGTCTCCGACCATGTACGCATGGTGCGGGTTGTGGGTGATGAACACGACCCCGAAACCTTGCTCTTTTGCCGCCGAGATGTATCGCAGCACCATCCCGGACTGCTTGACGCCCAACGCCGCAGTCGGCTCGTCGAGGATCAACACACGCGCACCGAAGAAGATCGCTCGCGCAATCGCCACACACTGGCGCTGACCACCGGACAACGATCCGATCGGGGCATCGACATCAGGCAAGTCGATGCCCATCTTGTGCAGCTCCTCGATGGTCGTGGCCCGCATCGCGTTCACGTCCAACGACTTGAACAGACCCTTCTTCTGCAGCTCTTGACCGAGGAAGAAGTTGCGCCACACCGGCATCAACGACACCACCGCAAGATCCTGGTACACCGTCGCGATACCTTTGCCGAGAGCATCTTTGGGGGAATCGAATCTCGTCTCGACACCGTCGACGAGCAGCTCACCTTCGCTCTGCTGATGCAACCCGGCCATGATCTTGATCAGCGTGGACTTGCCTGCGCCGTTGTCGCCGAGCACACCGGTCACCTCCCCAGCGCCGACACGCAGATTGATTCCCGACAACGCAATGATGTTGCCGTAGGACTTGCCGACGTTCTTCAGCTCGATCAGCGGAGTCTTGCCACCGCCCGATGGTGCGGGCTCTACCGGTGTTTCAGCGTGCGTAGTCATAGGTCACCTTTTCGCCGCGTAGGAGCGGAAGCTGTTGTTGGCGATGACCGCGAACAGCAGCATCGCACCGAGGAAGAATTTGAACCAATCCGGATTCCAGCCGGCATAGACGATTCCCTGATTGGCCATACCGAAGATGAATGCACCGATCATCGCGCCGACAGTGGTGCCGTACCCGCCGGTGAGCAGGCAGCCACCGATGACAGCGGCGATGATGTACAGGAACTCGTTGCCCACACCTTGCCCAGACTGGACTGTGTTGAACGCAAACAGCAGGTGCATGCCCACGAACCAGGCACAGAACCCCACGAACATGAACAACCCGATTTTGACCTTGGTGACCGGAACACCGATTGCGCGGGCAGAGTCCTGGTTGCCGCCGACGGCGAAGATCCAGTTTCCGATCTTCGTCTTCATCAGCACGTAGGTGGATATGGCAGTGAACAGCAGCCACCACACGACCGTGATGCGGATGGACACGTTTCCGATCTGGAAGGACGAGGCGAACACTCTCTTCGCCGAATCGAATCCCTGCATATCCGAAATGGACTGCGTTGCCACCTGACCTGTGACGAGTTTGGTCACAGCAAGGTTGATGCCGGTGAGCATCAGAAACGTCGACAAGGTGATCAGGAACGAGGGGATCTTCGTCTTCATCACCAGGTAGCCGTTGAAAAATCCCACCGCCAGTGCCAGTACCAACGCCAAGGCGGAGCCGAGCCAGACGTTGAGGTGCAAGTTGTAGGCGATCATCGAGGCCATGATCGAGGAGAACGTGACCGCGACGCCGGTGGAAAGGTCGAATTCACCACCGATCATCAGCAACGACACACCGATGGCCATGATGCCGATCGTCGATGATGCATAGAGCACCGTCGCGAGCGCTTCCGGAGACCGGAACGGTGGTGCAACGATACAGAAGAAGACGAAGATCACGATCGCACCGAACAGGGCGCCGATCTCCGGTCGAATCAACAACCGCTGCAACGGCTTCTGCTTCTTGACCCGCTCATCGGCGACGACGGTGTGTTTCGACAGATCCAGATCGGCCTGTGTACTCATGACAATCCTTCCGTGCGGAGAGCGGACGGCCCTGCCTGGGTTGGGCGGGCCGTCCGCTGTCCTAGCGAGTTCCGTTCTGGGCGTACTCGGCGATGGCGTCGATATTGGACGAGTCGATGAACGCCGGACCGGTGAGAACCGGAGTACCGCCACCGATGGTGTTGCCGTTGTTCAGGTACAGCCACAGCGAGTCCACCGCAAGGTAACCCTGCAGGTAAGGCTGCTGGTCGATCGCCCATGCGACGTCACCGGACTTGATGGCGTCGACGAGTGCGGAGTTGGTGTCGAAGGTGACGACCGTGGCATCGCTGCCTGCATTCGCCTTGGACTGCACAGCCGTCAGCGCGATCGGGGCGCCGAGTGCGACGATGTGATCGATGCTCGGATCCTGTTGGAGCTTGGCGGTGATCGTGGCCTCAACCGACGGCATGTCCTTACTGTTGACGTTGAGAATCTCGGTGCTGCCCCCGGTGAATCCCTTTGTCACACCTGCACAACGGGACTCCAAAGCGACCTGGCCCTGCTCCTGGATGATGCAGAGGGTCTTCTTCGCACCATCAGCGGTCAGGCGCGCACCCGCTGCTTCACCGGCAATGGTCTCGTCCTGGCCGAAGTACTGCTGGACGCCCTGATCCTTCCATGAGTCGTACCCGGAGTTGAACGCGACAACGGGGATACCTGCGGCCGTGGCAGCTTCCACAGCCGGGGCCATGGCGTCGGGTTTCGCCAGCGTGATAGCGATGCCGTCGACCTTGGAATCGATTGCGCTCTGCACGAGGTTGGCCTGGTTCGGCGCCTCGGGATCGGCGGAGTAGCGCAGTTCGATGTTGTCCTTGGCTGCTGCAGCCTCGGCGCCCTTACGGATCAGGTCCCAGAAAGTATCTCCTGGAACCTCGTGTGTGATCATCGCGATCGTGGCACGAGGTGTATCAGCGGTGCCGGCATTCGAACCCTCGCCCGAATCTTCGGGCGCTCCGCCGGTGCTCGAACAACCGGCAGCCACGGTTGCACACAGTGCCAGCCCGAGGGCGGCGCCGGACCGAAGCCTACGACGCGACGCTGCGCGACCTGTGCCATGACTCGTGTGATGTGTCATCAATCTTCTTTCTCGACGCCGGCCCCCGGATGGACCGGTGATGAATCAATCGATCTCGCGATCAATATGTAATCCACATCACAAGCAAAGTCAAGCATTTGTCCTGACATTAAGAAGTTTGACCATGTGTGCCGTGCATCGAATACGGCGTTCGAGGACTCGCCTACCCCCCGAACAAGAGGAACAGACCACCGAAGGTGAAGAAGACCATCAGAACCGTCAGCGCCAATTGACCGGTGAGCCGGTGACCGGCAGGGAGGAGGCGAAGCGACGCGTCGTGGGCAGCGACGACACCGAGCACGTGGCCCGCAAGCACACACACCACCTTGATGGTCGCGACCGACCCTGGGTGTTCCGACAGGGCGTAGGACACTTCCCAGCTCTGTTGGCCGAGAAGGTCCCATCCGTCGCCGAGCGGATCGGCCAACAGGATCACGGTCGCTTGGCCTTTCTCGACCAAGTAGGTGAAGTAGTGCGCAAGAACGTAACCGACGGCAATGGGAACCAGCGAATGTGCAAGCGCGCCGGGCAATTGTGCGCGGGCCGACGCGGTCACTCCTCCGGTCGCACGACATGCGAGCCAGAAGGCAAGTCCGACAAACGAGATGAGCAGAATCAGTCCTCCCGTCCGCCACACCGTCGCGCCCGTGTTCGTCGACGCCATCGAATCGACCAGGTTCCGCCACGCGGGTATCTGTGATGCACTGTCGAACGCGGTCGAACCCAGTAGGACAGCAACAACCGCAACGGTTCCGGGCAAGACCGGCAACGTTCGAAGACCATCGAGTGGATTGCGCAATACAAGAGACCTGTCACCACTGCGAGCGAGAACTGCCATCCTCGCCACCGTGTCGCTGAATTTTTCGAACGGGTCGGCGCACTCGAACCATCGGTCGCCGAACACAATCGAACCGATCACCATGATCACGAAGTACCCACTGCACCACAGTCGGATCGCCGCCACCGAACCCGGATCGTCGTAGGCCAGCTCCAGCCACACGAAAGCGAACAACCCCAGAACGGCAGGCCAGCAACCGAGGCGTTCCGGGTACTTCCACAGACCCTGCGACAACGGTCGGCCGAGAACGGCACACACCCCGAGGTGGAGCGTCCGCACCGGGGACACTATCCGCCACACCGGGCCGAACAGCACCGACACGACGGGAAGTCCGACCCAGAGCAGAACGTAGAACACCCCGGGGAGAACATTCGTCGCGTCGCCCGGACCTGCGAAGGCTGCACCGGCGACGTACACGGCGAATGCCAGTACGAGCAGGCGAAGCGCAACCCTCGTCGGACCGGCGTCGACGGCGCCGGCCATCCGCTGCGGCAAGGTGACCCAGTGGTGGGACGGGTCCAGTCTTGGAGTGCGCCAAGCGAACATCAAGACCGCAAACGAGATCGATAACGCCCACGCACCGCCGATGAGGACGTATGTGGCCGGAATCGGCAGGTCGGTCGATCCGCCGAGCCCGTGTGCCAGTATCACGGCCTGACGAGGAGAGTCGCGACGGTCTTCCCGGCGTCGTGCAACTCCAGTGCAACCGCGCCTGGTACGTCGACCACGAACTCGAACGACTGGCCCGTAGCGGCCTCGACGGCGAACGAGTGGTCGGGCACCGAGTGCACGTGGAGTTCGTCAGCCACGTCGCTGTCGATGCGCACCGTGATCGTTTCGCCGACCGCTGCCTCGATACTCTCGTTGGTGGGGGTTATGGAACCGTCGGCGATTCGCACGTCGATCGAGAGCGCGTCCGAATTACCGGCAGCTGTCGAGGACACAGCGGCAGGGGACGCGGCACCCTCCGAAGCAGATGATGCAATGCCCTGTTGCACTGCAGGTTCTGCGTCCGTGGAGCACGCGAGTGTGACACCGAGCAGTGCCACACTCAGAGCCGCGATTTTCGAGCGGGACTTCATCAGGACTCCTCCCGGTTCGAAGTGTCGGCTCCGTCCGATTCGGAGTCACTCGCTGAACCTTCGTTCCGCTCTGCACGACGATCACGCGCCACGACGAACAGAACGACACCGACGATGACGAATGCCGGCACCAGAGCGGGGAGCGCGAGGACGACGGAGTGGTCGGCCAGATAGATCACATTGCCCGAGGGAGTCATGTCTTGCTCGGAACCTTGGCGTTTGCGTTGTTGCGCAGCGCATGTCGAGGGGTGACGCCCGAAATCCGTACGGTGCCCCAGGACAGTGCCCAGACCAGTAGCAGCGTGCACACCAGAACGACCAGCGACGCGGCGGCGAACAACCAGGTCGGGTGATCGAAGTTGCGCTCGCGCTGAAGCAACGTGATCTCCGAGACCAGATCCCGAGTGAACGAGGGTTCGGCCGATACCTCCTCGGCACCGATTCCCTCGTCTGCCGCCATGAAGATGGGTGCTGCAGTGAGGGTGCGGCCGTCGTGGATTCGCAGAACTGTCTTCCACGTCCCGTCGACCGGAACTGGCTTCGTCGACCGGTAGGTTCCCTCGCCTGTCCGTTCCAGCGTGTCGACGACAAGGCCGCGCAACGTCTCGCCTCCACCCTGCCACGCCAGGATCGACACCCATTCCGGATCGTCACTCACCAGATCCGGTGGGTCGATGGTGACCTCGGCGGTCACCATCCGGAACCCGTCGACCGACGCGGCTTCCTCTAGGCGGACAGAGGCCGTCGCGTCGACCGGGACGTCGAAGGTCAGACCATTGGCGACGGTGCCGCCGATCGCGAGGAGCATCACGACGACCAC
Organism: Rhodococcus sp. EPR-157; assembly: GCF_001647195.1. Taxonomy (GTDB): domain Bacteria; phylum Actinomycetota; class Actinomycetes; order Mycobacteriales; family Mycobacteriaceae; genus Rhodococcoides. Next base: position 8,980 of record NZ_LVCV01000278.1, read on the forward strand.
CGTGCGCCTGATCGCTGGACGCGGAATCCCGTCGCCGCTCAACGCCTGCGCGAACAGACCCGCGCAGAGACCGGTGGTGATGCCGACCGGGACGGTCATCCACAGAGTGTCCAGCCACATGCTCGAAGTCCACGGGAACAGGTAAACAGCGTCGATCCACAGCGATTCTCCCCAGACACCGACTGTGCCGACACCAAGACCTGCAATCGCGCCGAACGTGAGCCTCCGCTTGGCGAGCGGAGTGAACGCGATGACCTCGACGACGACTGCCGCGCCGAGGTAGAGAGCGAACACGTTGTGTGGCTCGCCGAAGATCGGCCCGACCAGCACTGCAGTGATCTCGCGGACGATCGCGGCGAATGCGACGGCGAAGAGAGCGGCACCTGGTCCGACCATGAGTCGTGCGGCGACGAGAGCGAACGCGCCTGCACCGACGATGAGCATCGGCTGGAAGATCAACTGGAACTGCTCGACGCCGAAGTCGAACTCGATCTGGAACACCGACAGCCCGATGAGTAGACCACCGAATGCCGATCCACGGATCATCCAGGTCAGAATGGGGCTCGTCGTCCAGCGTGGGTCGGGTCCCTCGGCGTCGGAGCCCATCGCGATACGGCCCTCGTGCTCCAGCAGGATCACTCCGATGAGCGATAGTCCTGCGCCGCCGATGAGCATCAGGTGAGTCGGACCCCACAGGGTGACGTCTTGGCCGAAGATGCGATGCCAGATGTCGTCCAGGGGAAATCCGATCAGTGCGTACAGACCGGCTCCGGCGATGAGAATTCCACCGGTCGGGACGTGCCACGTCCTGGTCAGCTTGATCGCGGCTCGTCCGGGCTTCTCGTCCAGCGGAAGAATCATCGAGAGAGCGCCGGCGATGAACAGGAAGAACAATCCCACCAGAATGAAGTAGTGCGCAGGGTTTGCCAGCGGGCCTTCGTCACGACCGCGTCCGATATGCAGGCTCACGTCCCAGATGAAACCGAGGAATGCCGTCAGAATCGTCGAGATGAACAGTACGAGCGGCAGTGCGGCCCAGCCTGGAAGATTCGTCTTCGAGCCGGCGAAGGCTGCAAGTCGACCCAGCCAGGTGATGCGGCGCGTACGGTGCAGAAAGGCCAGATACAGCAACCCGAGTGAGATGACGCCGGCCGCGGCACTCATACCGAAAACCTGGTCGAGCGCAGCCCCACCACCCTGCCCACCGCTCTCCTGTGCAGCGACTTCGAACGCCGCATTGCGGTTACTCGCAGTAACATGTATCTCGAACATGTTCAGAGTATGAACCGGCGTTGTCCGAATTACCAGGCTTTGCCCGAAAGCTGCCGGACTACCTGTCCGCGATCTCTGAAGCGATACAGAGAGGTTCACCCGACGCCCGACTCGGGTCGGATCCGCCCTACTCGCGAGGTTGCGCAGGTCAACGCTGGTGTACGCCCCACACACACCGAGAGACTCTGCGCGACGGGAACCTTGCGAAGACACCCGGAACGGCGGCGACTACCGTTGCAGCTACATCTCAATCTTCAAGGGAGCGGGTAATGAGCATCCAACCGGTCGAATCGAAGCGTCACCGTGTCGTTGTCATCGGTTCCGGGTTCGGAGGTCTGTTCGGTGTCAAGGCCCTGAAAAAGGCCGACGTCGACATCACTCTGGTCGCCAAGACCACGCACCACCTCTTTCAGCCTCTCCTCTACCAGGTTGCAACCGGCATCTTGTCCGTCGGCGAAATCGCGCCGACGACGCGGGTCATCCTGCGCAAGCAGAA
>NZ_LVCV01000279.1 GCF_001647195.1 Rhodococcus sp. EPR-157
CACACCGTTCGACAGCCTCATCGTCGCAGCAGGGGCCCAACAGTCGTATTTCGGCAACGACCACTTCGCCGAGTTCGCGCCGGGCATGAAGACGATCGACGACGCCCTCGAGCTTCGCGGCCGCATTCTCGGCGCGTTCGAACAGGCGGAACTGTCCGATGACCAGGAAGAGCGCGACCGCCTGATGACGTTCGTGGTCGTCGGGGCCGGCCCGACCGGAGTGGAGCTCGCAGGTCAGATCGCCGAGCTCGCCGACCGAACACTGGACGGAGCGTTTCGCAACATCGATCCTCGCGATGCGCGCGTGATCCTCCTCGACGCAGCACCGGCCGTACTCCCCCCGATGGGTGAAAAGCTCGGAAAGAAGGCTGCAGCCCGCCTCGAGAAGCTGGGCGTCGAGATCCAGCTCAACGCAATGGTCACCGATGTGGACAACGACGGCCTTACCGTCAAGGAAAAGGACGGCACCACCCGCCGCATCGAGGCGCAGTGCAAGGTGTGGTCTGCCGGTGTCCAGGGAAGTCCGCTGGGCAAGCAACTCGCCGATCAGTCCGGGACCGAGACCGACCGGGCCGGTCGTGTCATCGTCGAGCCAGACCTGACCGTCAAGGGTCACCCCAATGTCTTCGTCGTCGGCGACCTCATGTTGGTCAAGGATGTACCGGGAATGGCGCAGGGCGCGATCCAGGGCGCAACGTATGCGGCCAAGCAGATCAAAGCCACGCTGAAAGGCGAAGACCCGGCACAGCGGCAGCCGTTCAAGTATTTCGACAAGGGTTCCATGGCCACCGTGTCGCGTTTCAACGCGGTCGCGAAGGTCGGCAAACTCGAGTTCAGCGGATTCTTCGCATGGTTGATGTGGCTCGCGCTGCACCTGTACTACCTGGTCGGATACCGCAGCCGCATCACCACCGTCATCTCGTGGTTCGTGACGTTCCTCGGACGCGGACGCGCACAGATGGCGTCGACCGAGCAGCAGGTGTTCGCGAGGCTTGCCATCGAGCAACTCAACTCGCTGGAAGCGCGTGGTGTGACCCGCACCGACGACGACGATCAGCGAGCAAAAGCAGCAGGCTGAAACGCTAAGAAAACGATCGACTACTCGGCGTCATTCGTGCACGTGATGTGCATGGGTGGCGCCGAGTTCGTGCAGCATGCGGTGAACGATCTCGTCGTCGAGTCGGTAGGTCATCTTCTTTCCATCGCGCTGGACTGCGACCCATCCCTCGTTCCGCAATAGTCGCAGCGCGTGTGACACCGAGGTCGCAGTCATGCCGAGCGCCGACGACAGATCCGTGACACAGATGCCGGGTGCTCGATGCATGCACAACAGAATGCGAAGTCTGGTCAGGTCGCCGAGCAGGTCGAACCGCTGGACCCAGTCACCGAGAGCGTCCACCGCATCGAGGGCAGCACGAGCCTGCGCCACATGCTCGGGATCGAACGCCTCCACGGGCACACCATCGGTGTTCGGCTTCGTCATGACTGCCACGCTAACGCGTCGAGCCGAGCACCGGTCGACGTGGACAGACTTCCGCCCAGAGCGAGTGGCATTCGGACCGACGCGCGACCCGTCGCCGGTTCCCTCTCGTCCGGATACGTCAGCGTGCTCGACAGCGCCATGGGGGCGGACAACACGTCGTGGCCGACCGAGCCCGTCCCGAGCTCCACGCGGTGACGCAGGTGGGGCCGACCCTCGATATCGGCGTTGGTGGTGCCGCACCACCTGCCCGCGTCCTCCCCTGCGCGGCCGATCTGAACACGCTCGGAGAACGCGATGGTCGCGGAAGCCGCGAACTCGAGCGTTGTCACCGAGTGATGGATCGCGTCCGAGGCGACGATCATCGGCTGCGGATCGAATATCAACGACCCACCGTCCTCGACGTGAAAAGTCCACTGCGAGCTCGAATCCCGACGAACTGCGCTTGGTAGTGCGAGAGTCGCCGCTACGCTGCGCACGCACAAACGAGCACCTGCACCCACCACGACGTCGATGATCATGGTATCGCCGCCTAACGGGGTTGCGGCAGTTCCGATCATATGGACCGTGTCCGGTCCGGTGAGTCGGCCCGAGAGCCCACCCGAGGAGGTGATGCGCGGACTCCGGTCCGCACTCGCCACGATGGTGAGCTCAGTGCGCATCGGCCGCGGCCGTCTCCTTCAATTGAGTACGAACCCATTCGAGTACTTCAGTGGCGGCCGGGTCTTCGGTCAACGAGATCAGCGCAGTCGGACGTCCGTCGCGTACCTTGCGCGCATCGTTCTCCATCACGGTGAGATCCGCCCCGACGTACGGTGCAAGATCGGTCTTGTTGATAACCAGAAGATCCGAGAACGTCACACCCGGACCGCCTTTCCTCGGGACTTTGTCTCCGCCAGCGACGTCGACGACGAAGATCTGCACGTCGATGAGGCCTGAGGAGAATGTTGCCGTCAGGTTGTCGCCGCCGGATTCCACCAGAATCAAGTCCAGTGGTGGATTGCCGTCGACGAGGTCGTCGATCGCGTCGAGGTTGGCGGTGATGTCGTCACGGATCGCGGTGTGGGGGCACCCACCCGTCTGGACCGCCGTGATGCGCTCGTCGGGTAGCACTGCATGCCTGCGCAGGAAATCGGCATCCTCGGTCGTGTAGATGTCGTTCGTCAGGACGCCGAGTGAAAGCTCTTCTCGCAGTTCGCGGCACAGCGCCGCCACCAATGCGGTCTTACCCGAACCCACCGGCCCGCCGATGCCGACACGGAGCGCCTCGCCTGCGATTCGATTGCGCTTGGGCCGGTCGAGACTGTGGTCGTGCGGCTCTCCATCGATGAGATGCGGAGGCATAGGTATCGCCTTTCGAGATCGATTGTGCGTTGATGTCAGGATACGAACAGGGGGCGGTCGCGCTGTGCGTGGGACTCGGCCAGGACGTCGAGCAATGGGTCCGACAGGTCCATCAGATTCGGCAGGCCCTCGCAGACCGAATCGGCGACCTCGTCACAGGTGTGGGCCAAGCGCAGGGTGCACGCGGCGACATCCGACGGATCGAGCGCGAGGAGTCTCTGCGCGGCGATGGCGGATCCCGTCATCGCCATGTAGATCTGAACCGACGCCAAGTCCTGACCGGACAGACCGGCGACTCGTCCGACGATCCCGGCGACGACGGCCAGATGCGGTCTAGCGGCAATTCGCGTCCAATCGAAGTCCGGCCAACTCGCGCGCGCGAGGCGAAGTAGGCCCCTCCCCTGCGCTCTGGATGCCGCACGGGCAGCAGGTGACGGCGTTCGTGCGTCGCACTCCGCGTCGGCGACGTCAGTTCCGATCATCGACTCGCATACTGCTGCCGCAATCGATGCCGCAACTGCGCCAGTTGTACGGACGCGACGAATCAAGAACGCTTCCACCGTCGGGATGTCGCGAACGAGACCCTGCTCGATCGCTTCCTCGACGCCTCCGGAGTGAACGTGCCCGCCGGTCGGCAACCGGGAGTCGGCCAACGACAGGAGGGTCGATACCCGCATTACGACGGCGCTCAAAAGAGAAAGTACCTCTGTGCCATGGGTAGCTCGGTTGCCGGTTGCTCCGCCCAGACTTCACCATCGATCTTGACGGTGAAGGAGTCCGGATCGACCTCGATCCGAGGCTGCGCGTCGTTCAGCGGCATCTCGGCCTTGCCGACGGATCGCACGTTCCCGACGTCGACCAGACGTCGATCACAGTTCAACCGGCCGGCCAGTCCATCCTCGATCGCCTGTGGAGCGACGAAGTGCACGGACGTCGCGGCTGCAGCTTTGGCGGAGGCGCCGAACATCGGTCTCGGCAGCTCCGGCTGAGGGGTCGGTATCGATGCGTTGGCGTCACCCATCTGTGCCCACGCGATCATGCCGCCCTTGATGACCGCGTGCGGCCGCACGCCGAAGAAAGCCGGGTCCCACAGCACCAGGTCGGCAAGCTTGCCAGGCTCCACCGAGCCGATCTCGTGGTCCACACCGTGGGCCACAGCGGGGCAGATCGTGTACTTGGCGATGTAGCGCCTGACCCGGTTGTTGTCGGCATGTACATCCCCAGCCAGCAATCCGCGCCGCTTCTTCATCACGTGCGCGGTCTGCCATGTTCGGAGGACGACTTCGCCGATCCTGCCCATCGCCTGAGCGTCGCTGCCGATCATCGAGATCGCTCCCATGTCGTGGAGAAGATCCTCGGCCGCGATGGTCGACGGGCGGATGCGGCTCTCGGCGAAGGCGAGGTCCTCCGGAATCGACGGGCTGAGATGGTGGCACACCATCAGCATGTCCAAATGTTCATCGAGAGTGTTGACCGTGTGTGGCCTGGTCGGGTTGGTCGAGCTCGGCAGTATGTTCCCGTACGACGCAACTGTGATGATGTCCGGCGCGTGCCCGCCGCCTGCCCCCTCGGTGTGGTACGCATGGATCCCTCGGCCGGCGATGGCCCCGAGGGTGCTTTCGACGAACCCTGCCTCGTTGAGAGTGTCCGAATGCAGCGCGGCCTGAACACCTGCGTCCTCGCACACCCGGAGGCAGGCATCGATCGCCGCAGGGGTCGAACCCCAATCCTCGTGCAGCTTGAAACCCGATGCACCGCCGCGTAATTGCTCCCACATCGAGTCGCTGCTGACGGTGTTGCCCTTGCCGAGAAGAACGATGTTCATCGGCCAGTCGTCCAGCGCTTCGAACATGCGCGCGAGGTGCCACGCTCCCGGCGTCACGGTAGTGGCTTTGCTGCCCTCGGCCGGCCCGGTTCCGCCGCCGATGATCGTCGTAATTCCGCCCCCGAGAGCTTCTTCCATGATCTGTGGACAGATGAGGTGGACGTGGCAGTCGATGCCGCCTGCAGTGAGAATCTTCCCGTTGCCCGCGATGAGCTCGGTGGACGGTCCGATCACCAGATCGGGGTGGACTCCGGTCATGGTGTCGGGGTTGCCGGCCTTGCCGAGTGCAACGATCCGACCGTCGCGAATGCCGATGTCTGCCTTGATGATGCCCCAGTAGTCGACGACGACGACTCCGGTGATGACGGTGTCGGGTGCGCCGTCGGCCCGGGTCGCGCGCGACTGTCCCATCGACTCACGAATGACTTTGCCGCCGCCGAAGACGGCTTCTTCACCCGCCAGGCCTGGTCCACCGCTTCTGTCCTCGGTGACCTCGATGAGAAGATCGGTGTCTGCCAGACGAATTCGATCGCCGGTGGTCGGACCGAACAACTGTGCGTAGCGAGATCGGCTCAAGTTCGCCATCAGGCATCCAGCTTTCCAGGAGGGGTGAGGCTCAAGCCGTGGACTTCTCGGGTGCCGCCGAGCGGAACCAGGCGGACCGTCATCGTGATGCCGGGTTCGAACCTGACCGCCGTTCCAGCAGGAATGTCCAGACGGCGCCCGTGTGCGAGGGACCGGTCGTAGGAGAGCGCGTCGTTGGCTTGTGGGAAGTGCACATGACTTCCGACTTGTACCGGTCGGTCACCGGTGTTGACGACCTCGACGCTGACGCTGTCTGCGCCTTCGTTGATCTCGATCGTGCCCTCGACTGTGATGACCTCACCCGGAACCAGATGGTGGTCACCCCGCTTCGGCGAAATCGGTTCGTGCACGGTGATGAGCTTGGTGCCGTCCGGGAAGGTCGCTTCGACCTGTACTTCCGGCAGCAGTTCGGGGACCCCGCTCATCACGTCGTCGGCTGTCAGAACCTCTCGCCCCGTGGACATGAGCTCGGCAACCGATCGTCCGTCTCGCGCACCTTCGAGGAGGTGGTCGGTTATCAGCGCAACAGCCTCGGGATGATTGAGCAGCAACCCACGCGACCGCCGTTTCCGCGCCAATTCGGCTGCGTAACTGAGGAGCAGTCGGTCCTGCTCGTGCGGAGTCAGCCGCATTCGGTTCTCCATCTGTTCTTCACTCGTACCCGTTTCGGACGCCAACGGTAATACTGGCACGGTTTCGGCGCACGAGCAGCGGAGAAGAACGGTGGCTACACCGACGGACCGCCGACTGTCCGAGTCAGAAGGCCCTGCAGTACTTCCCGCGTGATCGAACTCGAGACCGCGTGAAGGTCGCCCTCGTCCACGGCGCCACAGTCCAGTCCGCGAACAAGGACTGCGGCCAGAGCCTGTGCGGTCGCAGGTTCGTCCATCATGCCGCCGGACGCACTGTCCAGATATGCTGCTACCCGCGCCGCCGCAGCAGGCATTGCGGATCGAAAGAACGCCAACGTCGCGGTCCACCGTGTGGCGAGGTGCGCGGGATGCATGTCCCAACCTTGATAGAACCCACGTTCGAGAGAGCGTGTCACCAATTCGAAGTGTCGTCGGATCGCGCGCTCTACCTCGATCGGAGAACCGGTCGGTACCACCTGGGTCGAACCGTCGCACACCCACACTCCGGTTTGCGCAGCAGCCGCCAACATGACGTTCTTCGCATGATCGGCGACCGGATGGGCGAGGGATTGTTGCGCGGAGGTGATTCCGCATGCCGCGCTGTAGTCGTAGGTTCCATAGTGCAGAGAGGTGCACCTACTGTCGGCCGAGTGCAGCGCACGGGCCAATGTCGCGGTGCCGTCGCTTCCTACGATCGCCTGTGGACTCTCGATCTGGAGCTCGAACTTCAGCGACCGTTCGGGCAGTCCGTGGGCGCGTTCGAGTTCCTCGCACAATGCCACCACGGCGCCGACCTGCTCGGTAGCCCGCAGCTTCGGCACGGTGAACACGAAGCCGTCCGGCACGCCACCGGCCGAGTCCAGAACCAGTTCGAGAGTTCGGAAACCGCGAGCACGTTCGTGCGGCGCAAGCCCTTTGGATCTGATCCCCAGCCAACGCGGACCGTTCGGGTTCGACGCAAGTTCAGCCAACACTCGTCCTGCGCGGCGAGCGTCGTCGTCTTCCACGGAGTCCGCCCGCCACCCGTACCCGTCTTCGAAGTCGATGCGGAGATCCTGAATCGGAGTCTGCTCGAGTATGCGCTGAACCGTCGGCAGCACACCCGAGGAGTCGAGCGACGAGAACACGTCCGAGTTCGAATCGACGAGCGACTGTGCTTGGCGCCCCCATTCGGACGGAATGTTCACCGTCGCAGCCGATGCCGGAACGTAGACGGTGTGGATCGGTTGCCCACCGATTCGATCGCCGGGGAAGTCCCTCGCGAGTGCGGCGTCGACCGGCCCGAGAATCGCCTCGATTCGTTTGCGGGCGCGATCGTCCAACCGGGTACTCACAGGAACGGATTCCGAGAAAGATGCGCTACTCACGCCGCTAGTGTCCCAGAGATCCCGTGTCGACGATGTTCGCGAGCCGAACCTTCCCCTGTGCCACCTGCTTTCCTTCGTCGTTCGTGATGTCGACCTGCCACAGCTGCTGCGTCCGACCTCGGTGGATCGGACGAGCCTCGGCGACCAGGCGGCCGCGCCTCGACGCTCGGAGGAAGTCCGTGTTGTTGTTCACGCCGACGACGTGGCCTCGCTCGCCCAACCAGATGCTCGCACCGATACTGGCCAATGACTCGACGACCGAGCACAGGACGCCACCGTGCATGATTCCCGCAGGCTGATGCAGGCTAGGAGTCACTTCCCATGTTGCTCGGACCACGTCGGCGGAAATCTCGGTGTATTCGAGACCGACCGCGCCGTCGAAACCTCGAGCGCAGAGTTCCGTCATGGCCGCGGGGTCCGCATGTGGAAGTTGTGGGACCTTCGACCCGGTCTCGGCGCTCGCCGGCTGTGTTTCTTGTCCCTCGGTCTCGCTCATCGTTCTCCTGGATCTACCTGTTCGGATTACAGCACGTACTGAAGATCAGAACTACACGAGAACCCGCTCACAAAAATCGGCGGGCCTCACATTCTTTCGAATGTGAGGCCCGCCGCGGCAAGGACCGGGAGTCTCTGCAGCCCTCAGGACTCCGTCACGGTCCGCTGGTCCGTTGACACCGCACGAGCATAGGGCAGCCTAACCTCACGACGCAAGATCTACGACGCTCGTAGCCGGAGTCGACCGAAATTCAGCGGGCGAGACCGCACTGGCGCACCCGCTGCAACGAATGCGTCGAGCAGAGCCTGACCCCGTCGAGCACTGTCGGAGCCCTGCGTGGCCGCAAGAACCGGGATGTACGTCGATGCGCCCAGAACCGAATCGCCGACGAGGCTCCAGAACGTGCGGCCGTCCAATGGAGCTCGATCGGAGATGGAACGCAGAATCGCCTCGAGCGACGTGATGCAGCGATGCGCGGTCCACACCAGCAGGGCTTCCTCGCACGGCAGCGACACTGTGCCCAGCGCCGAGTCGAGCGAATCCCCGTCGACTACCCGCAGAAGCGGCGACGAGACTCCCGCCCAATCGATTCCGCCGTCGCTGTCCATGTGTATCCACAGATTGTCGACGCCGGGGTCCCACGCGCGCGCTTCCAGTACGAGAAGTGCGGCCACCCGTCCTACGACGGCGTGAATCAGAGCGGTGGCGACCTGAATTGCAGCAGCCTCGGGAACCTTGAGATCCTCGAGCGACCGAGTGATCATCTGGTCGATCCGACCATCCTCCAAGCCCGCGGCAAGCTGCCACCAGCGGCGTTTACCCTCATTGGCCATCGTCGCGACCGCGTACATCCGCGGGTAGTCGGGGTTGAGCGAGCGCAGGCGAGCGCACGATTGCGCCAGCGGACTTCCATCTCGACCGCTTCCGTACGAACGATGCACATCGGCCCAGGCATCGGACGTCGTAGTTGCAAGCGACACTTCGAACACTCCCCTTCGTCGACGAGACGACCCCACCGGAGTCGTTCAACATAGGTTAGCCTAACCACTCTGTTGAGGTAGTGGCAGATCGAGGGTTGTCTTTCTGTGTCACCGATTCGGCTTGGCTTGCCTTACCTGGACGCGCAGAATGAACAAGGGTTCCGTAACCTAATACTTGACGCATTGACCACAGTGAGGAGTCACGGACACAGTGACGACGGCACCATTGCTCGGTTCGGGAGGTTCTTTCCCGACCCCCGACGAGGATTTCGCCAAGGAAGAGATACCCACTGGTGTTGCTCCGTGGCCATCGCGAATCGCGGCCACGATCGTCGATCTCGGCATCATCGCGCTCCCTCTCGGCATCGGATGGTCGATCGTCGATTCGCTCCGCGACGACAACGGCGGCGGCGAAGCGGACAGGTTCGTCTTCGGCGCCATTGCCCTGGCTGTTGCGCTGGGGCTCTTTGTGTGGAATCAGGGCTTCCGCGAAGGCAGGGACGGCCAGAGCACCGGCAAGCGATGGACCGATCTCATCGTTCGAGATGCCGTCAGCGGTGACGCGATCGGTGTTCGCCGTTCGATGCTTCGGCAGTTCGGTATCGGACGGAGTTCGACCGAGGTGGTCCGCGAGAAGACCGCACGTCACGAGTTGTTCGAACCTGTCCCACACGACAATTCAGTGGCAGGTATTCGGAAGCGCCGCATTCTCGGACTCGTGATCCTTGCGGTTGCCCTGGCCGCCGCCATTCTGGCAAGCATCGCAATCGGAGCGAGGCCGCTCACTTTCGACGAAATCGGCCACGCACTTCTGACCCCGACCGGCACGGACACCGACATCATCGTTCGCACGCTGCGGATCCCGCGGACGTTGCTCGCTCTCGTGGTGGGTATCGCTCTCGGAATCGCAGGCGCACTCATCCAGGGTCATACCCGAAACCCCCTCGCCGACGCCGGTCTCCTCGGTCTCAACGCAGGCGCTGCGTTTTTGGTGGTCCTCTCGATCTATCTGTTCCGCTTCGATTCCCCCAGTCAGTATTTGTGGTTCGCCTTTGTCGGATCGGCCTTGGCGAGCGTTGTGGTGTTCGGGCTTTCGTCGATCGGCAACGGCAAGGCGAGCCCATTGAACCTGGCTCTCGCCGGCGCGGGTGTCGCGTTCTTTCTCGCCGCGATGACCAACGCGATCGTCTTGCTCGACCAGACGAGTCTCGACGGTTACCGCTTCTGGTCGGTGGGCTCGGTGGCAGGTCGGGGACTCGACGTCCTGTGGCAGGTGCTCCCATTTCTGATAGTCGGCGTTCTCATTGCGTTGGCAAGCACTCCGGGCCTGAACGTCATGAGCCTGGGTGAGGACGTAGCCCGGTCGCTCGGGACGAACATTGCGCTCACACGGACGATCGGCATCGTCGCGATCACCCTGCTGACCGGTGCGGCTACCGCAGCCTGCGGTCCGATCGCGTTCATCGGTCTCGTCGTACCTCACGTCGCCCGGGTGGTCACCGGTCCCGACTATCGGTGGCTCGTGCCCTACGCCGGGCTCATGGGCGGGGTCATGCTGATGATCGCGGATGTGATCGGACGCGTTGTCGTGCGTCCAGGCGAGCTGCAGGTCGGGATTGTCCTCGCGCTGTTCGGCGCTCCGTTCTTCATCGCTCTCGTGCGCCGTCGAAAGTTGGCTAGCCTGTGACCGCGAATCTGGATTCGCCCGCGTCGAACCTGGGTGACCGCCACCATGGAGTTCCGTCGAGGCCTGCATTTCGGGTCGGTCCGGTCTCATTGGTCAGACGGCCGTTCATGGTGTTGATCAACATAGCTACGTTGATCGCACTGTTCCTGGTCGTCTGCATCAACATCGGGCGCGGTGATTTCCCAATGTCGGTCGGCGAGGTGACCGAAGTGCTGTTCGGAGGCGGTTCACGGATCGAGCGATTCATCGTGATGGACCTGAGGCTTCCCCGATCTCTCACAGGTCTGCTCGTCGGGATGGCGCTCGGCATCTCCGGCGCGGTGACACAGTCCATCTCTCGAAACTCGCTGGCCAGCCCGGATATCCTCGGCATCACTGCGGGCGCCAGCGCTGCAGCCGTCGCGATGATCGTGCTCGGTGGTGGGTCGCTTGCCGGGATCCTCGCCACCCTCGGCCTCCCTCTCGCGGCTCTGCTCGGCGGCATCATCACCGCAGTGCTGATCTATGCGCTTGCGTGGAAGCGCGGTGTCGAAGGGTTCCGACTGATCCTCGTCGGAATCGCAGTCAACGCCATGCTCACGGCCGTGATCGGTTGGCTGCTGATCAGTGCCGACATCAACGATGTGTCCCGAGCCCAGCTGTGGCTGACCGGTTCTCTCAATGGCGCCGACTGGAGTACCGTATGGCCGGTTCTCGTAGCCCTCGTATTGGTCGGCGGGGTCGCTATCGTCTCCACATTCACGCTCGGTGCGCTGAGGCTCGGTGACGACAACGCCCGCTCGCTCGGTGTACGACTGCAGTACAGACAGGCATCGCTGCTGCTCGCGGCGGTCGCCCTGGCCGCAATCGCCACCGCTGCCGCAGGCCCGATCGGTTTCGTCGCGCTCGCAGCTCCGCAGATCGCGCTGCGCCTTCTGCGAACTCCTGGACCACCGATCATCGCATCCGCCCTCATGGGTGGGCTGCTCGTCGTCGGCAGCGACCTCATTGCCCGGACCATTCTCCCTGTCGAATTACCGGTGGGAATCGTGACCTCGGCCCTGGGTGGACCGTTCCTTCTCTATCTGCTCGTCCGTAGCAATCGAAAGGTCTCCGCATGACAGTGACAAAAGAACTGCGAGCAGAAGGATCACGGACAGAGTCGTCGCGTCTCGTCGCCGAAGACCTGACCTTGGGCTACGGCGAC
>NZ_LVCV01000280.1 GCF_001647195.1 Rhodococcus sp. EPR-157
AAAGAGGTGGCGCGAGTGCTGGGAATGCTGCCGCAGGCTCCGACCGCACCCGAAGGACTGACCGTCGGCGACCTGGTGTCGAGGGGCAGGCACCCCCATCAGTCGTGGATCCGTCAATGGAGTTCCGACGACGAGTCCGAGGTAGCGAGTGCGCTGCAATTGACCGGAGTCGACGATCTTGCAGATCGGCCGGTCGACGAACTCTCCGGCGGGCAGCGCCAGCGAGCCTGGATATCCATGGCGCTTGCGCAGGGCACCGACATACTCCTGCTCGACGAGCCGACCACCTATCTGGACCTGGCACACTCGGTCGAGGTGCTCGATCTGGTCGATCGACTGCACGAGGAAATGGGCCGTACGGTCATCATGGTCTTACACGACCTCAATCTGGCGATCCGCTACAGCGATCAACTGATCGTGATGTCGCAGGGCAAGATCGTGGAGTCGGGTCGGCCGCAGGACGTGATTTCGGAGAAGTTGTTGATGGACGTGTTCGGACTCGAGGCCCGCGTCATCGTAGACCCGGTCTCGGACCGTCCGCTGATCGTTCCGATCGGCACTCGACACGTCTACGGCGCCGTCGGCGGCCCCGTCGAGGTCTCGTCCTCGGACGCTCCCTGAGTCGAGGCCGAGCTATCTAACGCTCGATCATGGTGCGCACCAACCTGTATCCCTGTCCGATGGAGACGTCGGGAAGATAGGCACGGCCGATAGCGTTGCCGATGCTCGGCAGTGCAGCCGGGTCCGCGAACGTCATGTGCATCGGCTCGTACCGCGGCTGGAACTTCGACTTGAAGGCGAGCAACGACCGGAAGCCGTAGACGGGTTCGAGTGTCTTGCCCAAAACGTCGAGCAAGCGGTCGAGAAGCCGCGAAAATGTCAGCTCCGCCTCGGTCGGATCTGCCTCGGCGCCCCCGTCGTCCACCTTGGCGAGCGGTGCACCCGACAGACTCAAGAACCGGATTCCCTCGTCCTTGAGGAGAATCGCTGCGGATGCGATCAGGAATTCCATGGTCGGCCTGAACCCCTCCGATCGGCGGCGCATGAAATCCAGTGTCCAGCCGACGATCTCGCCGTCCTCGTACACCGGCATCCACGAGGTGATTCCGTGCACGGTTCGGTGTTCGTCGATGGCGACGAGACAGCGGACCTGAGGGTCGTCGACTTCCTCGAGCCCACCGAGCGTGAAGCCCATCTCGGGCATTCCCTTGTCGGCCACCCACTCCTCCGAAATCGCCGTGATCTGGTCCGTGATCGCCAGCGGCGCATCGGGGAATCTGATCCATTCAGCTTCGATGCCGACCTTCTTCGCTCGATTCAATGCAGTACGCACGTCTTGGAAGCGTTTTCCGGTGAACGCCAGATTCTCGAGATCCAACACGGTCTCCTCCCCCACCTGAATCCCTCCCCAACCGATGCTGTCGGTGATGTCGCGAACCTGGGGGGTCACCGAGTAGAAACACGGAATCCAGCCGTTCTCCGACGCGAATTCGGCGAAGTCCACGACGTTCTCACGCAGTCGATCCCGTGGGCCGACGGGGTCTCCGGTAGTCAGCGCCACACCCGAGATCACCCGGTAAGCGACGAAGCTGCTGCCGTCGGCCGAGAACCAGTACGAGTTGCCCTTCCAGGTGGTCATCCACGACAGTGCGCTGCCCGAGCTCGACATCAGTACAGCGCGTGCCCGTTCGGCGGCGTCGCTGTCGGTGCCTGCATTGGGCGTCAGGAAAGTCCCCAGCACCAAGAGACAGAGCGCAACCCAGAAGATCACCCCGGTCCATTCGAACAGCAACGTCGTGAAGATGCTGTCGGGAAGAAAGCGAGGCTCGAGCCACTGCAGATACACGGGCGGGATCAGGCGCTGCGGGTAATCGGCCACGAGACCGAGAACGGTCGGTTCTCGATCGAAACCTGCACGCCCGACAAGCCCGCCGAGCACGTACAGGACTCCGAGACCCACCAGCGATCCAGCCACGTACGCCGAGAACTTTCGATACGTTCCGCGCGGTGCCGTCACATCGAAGTACTTGCGGGTCAGCACGAGCAGGATGAGGACTGCAAGCGGAAGCAGGAACGGCACGATCGTCCGATACGCCGTAGGCGACTCCAACCCGTAGAAAACGGATTCGTCGTCCCCTGCTTCGATGAACCGGATGGCGTAGTTGGCGACCGACACGACGAGAAGCACGATTTGTGCGAACACCGTCGCGCCCCATGCGAACCGGCGCCCTCTCCTCAGCCCATCCGCCAAGAACAGAAGCAGGATCGACGGCATCAGCGACAGGATTGTCGGCCCGACTCCCCCCAGCCGCAATTCGAGAAGTCCGGTTCTGCACTCGGGATCCGTGGCCGAATCGGCGCAGATTTCACGAACCTCCGCTGCGGTGTACGGCACGCCGCTCACCACGTCCCGAAGAACTGCGAACGGGCCGACCGCGTCCGGGCTCAGCGCGGCCAGCACCGGTCCGAGAGCGCTCGCCGCAACGATGAGCGCCACCAGAACACGACCCTCTCGTTGCGTTCCAGCCAACCGCGGTCCTCGGGCCGACCGGCCGACGATGGACGGCCCGAGAAGCAGTCCTACGACTGCGGCAGCAAGCCTGACGACATCTTGCAGGTGGCCACTGAACAGCGCCGACGTGATCAGCAGCGCGAGCAACCCCACCCGGATCCTTCGACGCCACAACGTATCCATCCGCGCGCTCGCCACCATGAGCACCCCGACGATCCACGTCGTCGGTCCGATTGCGGTTCCGACATGCAGACGAAATCCCCAATCGGCGTCGAACATCTTTGCCAGAGCGGCGATGCCCAGTCCGAGCACCGCGCCGAGTAGCTGAGTAATGACCGCGGACAGAGCGAACTTCGCAGATCCGATCCTGCGTTCGATGGGCGCTGCCGCCACGAACACAGCGAGGACGAAGACCACGTAGCCGAGAACACCGGGCGCGAACAGACCTGCGGTGAGGACGGTCCACAGCCGGAGTTCCTCGATCGGCATGATGCCGAGCGCGAATTCGCGGTGCAGAGTGCCGCCGCCGACGACCAACGCGAGGATCCCGAGGCCTAGTACGACGATCAGCAGACCGATGCTTACCGGTGCGCCCTTGACCCCGAATACGATCAGCGACCACAACCGCACCATCTGCCGAACCGTTGTACGCCACCCGTGAGCGATCCGCTCCCGCCGCTTGTCGAACCATGATGGCTCGGACGGTTCGACCGGGGCAATGTCTTCGACGGTCTCGTTCACGAGATCAATCCCACTCTCTGCATCAGCCAGGGCAATTCCTGTTTCAGACCCTCGGACCAGACAGCAAAGCTGTGCCCGCCCGGTACTTCGAGATACCGCACATCCATTCCGGCAGCCTTGGCGGCGTTGTACATCGCCTGCTGACCGGGGCGGTAGTCGTTGTCGTCCGCACCGACCACGAACGCACCACCCGAGTTCGGATACTTCTTCGTCTTCAGCAGGTCCATCGGGTTAACCGCAACGAAAGCGGCGTCGTTACCCCCGAACGCGTCCGCCACTGTTCGTCCGCGGTCGCCGAGGGTGGGCTCGGCCTGCCCCGACAGATCGAGAAAGGTCGGGTAGACGTCGGGGTGGTTGGTGGCCAATTGGATGGAGCAGGTTCCCCCGTAAGAGAGCCCACCGATGATCCAACTACGCGGGTCCGGGTTGACCTGCAGCGTCGATTTGATCCAGTCCGGCACATCCTTCGACAGATACGTGTCGACGTTGCCGAGCGGAGAGTCCACGCAGAGCGGGTTGGCGAGTGTGGACCCGGTCCCGTCTGCGACGACGACTACTGGCGCCAAGCCCGCGTGATCGCGCGCGAATGCGTCCATCGTGTTGGCAAGCATGCCGCCGTTCAGCCAGTCTTCCGGTTCGCCGGGCTGACCGGCGAGAAGAACGAGCACCGGCAGCAGCGGGCGAGGATCGGTGAAATACGCAGGCGGGAGGTAGACCTCGGCCGGGCGAGCGGAGAAACCCGAAGCAGTAGGTGGAATGGTCGCCGAGGTCAATTTGCCGTCGGTCGGCATCGATTCCGGCGCCGACCATACGGAGTCGAGCGGATCACCCGCCACCGGGTCGGATTGCGGGCCAGGAAGTTCACCCATGTCGACACGATCGACATCCTCGATACCGACGAGGGTGCCGACGGTCGGATACGCCGAGAACACCAGGTTGATCTGCGCCGACGCAGCCACCACCACCAGAATCGCAGCAAGGACGGAGATGACCTTGGTCAACTTCCGGCCTGCAGCCAGCACTCTCGGCACGACGATCGCCACTGCGCCGAGCGCAACCCCGATCCAGACATATATCTCAGGTTCGATGGGATCGGGAAACGGCCGCCACACCTTCTCCACGACGTAGTAGAGCCCGGCCGCGAGCACAGCCGCTGCAGCGATGCAGATCGGCAGCGCCCGAAGCAAGTACCAGCGCTTCGGGCAGATCACCAGCCAGGCCGCACCGAGCAGGCCGAGGAGCACCGTGACCCACGAGGTCGTATCGCTGACCAGAGACAGCGACACGACCCAATTCAACGGAGACCTCCCGGCCGTCTTCGCAATGGCATGAAATCAGAATATGCACAGAACTACTCGGATCTTCGTAAGGCGTGCGATCCGGATCGCAAAGTCATCCTTCGGGTGTGTATGACCCATCCCACACGCCCGGGATGCGCGTACTACCGGGAGTAGTACGCATTTGTGTCGGACTGCCCGTAGACTCGGAGGAATGGCTGGTCTAGGCGAACTCGAGCGTGCAGTTATGGATCATCTGTGGGATTCCTCGGAACCACAGACAGTGCGGCAGGTCCACGAGGCGCTTGCCACCCATCGAGAACTTGCGTACACGACTGTCATGACCGTTCTCCAACGGCTCGCCAAGAAGCAGCTCGTCGTTCAACAGCGTGACGATCGCGCGCACCGGTATGTCCCACTGCACAGCCGCGACGAACTCGTGGCCAGCCTGATGGTCGACGCGCTGTCCCAGGCGCCGGAGTCCGGAGGACGCGCTGCCGCGCTGGTGCACTTCGTCGGACAGGTGGGTGCTGACGAAGCTGCTGCCCTTCGAGAAGCTCTAGCGGCATTGGAAGTGGCACAATCGAGCGGACACACGTCGCCTCTGGACGGCGATCGACAATCCGACTGATTCCTGCCCTCGGTTAGTGAGGAAATGAACTCCACCACAGCGCTAGTATTCGCGATACTCGCCCTGCTGTTGACGGGGCCAGTTCCGGCTGTGTTGAGCCGCGCGACCTGGCCGTATCGGGCGCCGCGGGCAGCCCTCGTGCTGTGGCAGGCGATCGCTGTGGCCGCTGTGTTCTCCGCGTTCAGCTCCGGCCTGGCGATCGGTGGTCTGTTGCTTGTCCCAGGTCCGGACGGAAAGCCGACGACCGCACCGACAGACGAAATCGAGGCCCTGGGTCTGCCGCTGTGGATCTTGTATGTGGTCGTGCTCGCCATCACGCTCGGGATCGGCGCCAAACTCATGTTTTCGGTCGTCCAGGTGGCGGTGCGGACGAGGCGTCGACGCGCCCGGCACCGCGTGCTCGTGGATCTACTCGACCGAAGCAGCTCCACCGGCCGTCCCTTTCCCGGTGTGCGTGACGCCGACGTTCGCGTCCTCGACGCCGTCGAACCGATCGCCTACTGCCTGCCGGGGCTGCGCCAACGGGTGGTGCTCAGCGAGGGGGTGCTGACCAATCTCAGCCGCGCCGAGTTGAAGGCAATCCTCAGCCACGAGCGTTCTCATCTCCGCTCGCGACACGACTTGGTCCTCGAAGCGTTCACTGCGGTGAACGAGGCGTTTCCTCGTATCGTCCGTAGCAAGTCGGCATTGGGCAGCGTGCAGTTACTCGTCGAGCTACTGGCCGACGATTCCGCAGTCAAGGTGACCGGGCCGACCCCGCTCGCCCGTGCCCTGGTCACCTGCGCAGGCTCGACCGCACCTCGAGGTGCGCTGGCGGCCGGTGGGCCGAGCACCCTGATCCGCGTCCAGCGTCTCGCCGGCCCCCGTGCCGATGTGCGAACCAGTATTGCCGCGTACGGCGCGGCCGCGATAATTCTGATCGTGCCCACGATCTTCGTTGCCATGCCGTGGCTGGAAGAACTGAACCGTCTGATGAACCACGGCTGAGGAGTAGGCCAGCTCACACCTGTACGAAGCGGTGAATCGAAGACTCTTGACGTACACTCGAACACGGTCGCCATTGCGGCCAGCAATTCGAAAAGGCACAAACAGCCCCACTCTGCGCAGTGTTCGCACGCGCACGGATGGCCAGGTGACAGTGCCCTGGCTCGTCATATATGTGTTCTAGCTGTTGTTTGTGCCCCTCTCGCGGGTGTTACCCCAGCTGTAGCTTCGTGGCGTGCCCGTAATCCGGAGAGGTTCAACTGCGTGACTCACGCTGTCTCGACTAGTACATCCACCCCTGCCACCACGGACGCCGCAAGCGATTCGCCCGTGGTCACCTTCGCCGAACTCGGTCTACCAGAACCGGTCGTCGCCGCGTTGGCTCGTAACTCCATCACCGTTCCTTCGCCCATCCAGGCGAAGGCACTTCCCGACGCTATCGCAGGCAAGAACGTCCTCGGTCGCGCGCAGACGGGGTCCGGCAAGACCCTGGCCTTCGGCCTGCCGATTCTCGCTCGCTTGGCGTTGCACACAGACCGCCCGGCAGCCAAGCGTCCTCGTGCGCTCGTTCTCGTACCGACTCGTGAACTCGCGTTCCAGGTCGTCGAATCCCTGGCCCCCTATGCAGGCGCTCAGGGTCTGACCGTTCGCGCAGCGGTCGGCGGCACTCCGTTCAACAAGCAGGTCGAGCAGCTTCGTCGCGGCGTCGACGTTCTCGTCGCAACGCCCGGCCGGTTGGCAGACCACCTGCGCCAGGGAACCTGCGTGCTCGATTCGATCGAGATCACCGCATTGGACGAAGCAGACCAGATGGCCGACATGGGATTCCTTCCCGAGGTCCGCGCAGTGCTGGCCGACACACCGGCAGACGGACAGCGGATGCTGTTCTCGGCCACGCTCGATCGCGAAGTTCAGTCGTTGGTACGTCAGTTCCTGCCCGACCACGTGGAACACTCCACGCAGGACGGTAAGGCCAGCGTGCGGACGATGGACCACTACATGTTGATGGTCGACCGAGGTCAAAAAGACGTCGTTCTGTCCGAAATCGGAGCACGCGAGGGACGCACGATCATGTTCGCGCGCACCAAGCTCGGCTGCGACGGAATCACCGATCGCCTTCGCGCCCTCGGTATCGCTGCAGAGTCGCTGCACGGCGGAAAAGCACAGAACCAGCGCACCCGGGTCCTGGAGCGCTTCAAGAACGGCCGGACGCCTGTTCTCGTCGCTACGGATGTCGCTGCTCGCGGAATCCACGTCGACGGAATCGATCTCGTCGTCCACGTCGACCCGCCTGCCGATCACAAGGACTACCTGCACCGCGCAGGCCGCACGGCCCGCGCAGGGGAAAAGGGCACCGTCGTCGCGATCGTTCTGCCCAATCAGCGTCGTCAGGTCCAGAAGTTGACCGGAATGGCCGGCGTCAAAGCAACTTCGGTGAACGTCGCATCCGGCTCGGCAGAGCTGTCCAGCATCACCGGGGCCAAGAAGCCGACGGGTGAGCCGTTGCGAGCGGAAAGCTCGGCGCCGCGCGATCGTCGCGACAGCCGTCCCCGCACCGGCGGCTACCAAGGCGACCGTCCCCGCACCGGCGGCTACCAAGGCGACCGTCCCCGCACCGGCGGCTACCAAGGCGACCGTCCCCGCACCGGCGGCTACCAGGGCGACCGTCCCCGCACCGGCGGCTACCAGGGCGACCGTCCCCGCACCGGCGGCTACCAGGGC
>NZ_LVCV01000281.1 GCF_001647195.1 Rhodococcus sp. EPR-157
AGCGACGACCGTCGTCAGTCAGCTGTCGTGCACGAGGACTCCAGGTCGGGCGGCTTCCGTAGTCGCACCGATCGTCGCGAGTACGACGGGTTCGACGGGCCGGCCCGCAATCGCTGAAGCGGCTGATCTGACGTAGTACCGACCCGAGACCGGGGCGTCGTTTCGAATTCGAGACGACGCCCCGGTCTCGTTCTGTCGAGTCCGTACACGAAATGCGGCGCCTGTCGCAGAACGAATTCCGCCCCCAACTTTCCTTCACTCGAACCGCAAGGAAAGCTGTACCCATGACCTCAGGAGTGGATTCGTCAGAACTTGCCCAGATCGGTGTCACCGGACTCGCTGTGATGGGTTCGAACATCGCCAGGAACTTCGCGCGCAACGGGCATACTGTTGCGCTGCACAACCGAAGCATCGCCAAAACCGATGCCCTTGTGGCGGAGCACGGTAGCGAAGGAAAGTTCATTCGCACCGAGACGATCGAGGAGTTCGTCGCTGCGCTGCAGAAACCTCGCCGCGTGCTGATCATGGTGAAGGCAGGCGACCCCACCGATGCAGTCATCGAGGAACTCGCAGGCGCCATGGAAGAGGGCGACATCATCATCGATGGCGGAAATGCGCTCTACACGGACACCATTCGCCGTGAAGCATCGCTCAAACAGCGCGGACTGCTCTTCGTCGGCGCCGGGATATCCGGCGGCGAGGAGGGGGCGCTGAACGGGCCGTCGATCATGCCCGGTGGCCCGGTGGACTCGTACAAGGCTCTTGGCCCGCTGCTGGAATCGATTGCAGCACAGGTCGATGGCACGCCGTGCTGCACACACATCGGTCCGGACGGGTCCGGGCACTTCGTGAAGATGGTGCACAACGGCATCGAGTATGCAGACATGCAGCTCATCGGCGAGGCCTACAACCTGTTCCGTGACGCACTCGACTACACGCCGCAGCAGGTGGCCGATGTGTTCACCGAGTGGAACGCGGGCGACCTCGAGAGCTATCTCGTCGAGATCACCGCCGAGGTGCTGAAGCAGGTCGACGCGAAGACCGGCCGGCCGCTGGTAGATGTGATCGTCGATGCTGCAGAGCAGAAGGGCACAGGTCGGTGGACCGTCAAGGCTGCCCTCGACCTCGGCGTACCGGTAACCGGCATCGCCGAGGCTGTCTTCGCACGTGCATTGTCCGGATCGCGCAGCCAACGCAAAGCCGCGGTTGGCCTTGCGTCGGGAACTCTTGCCGCCAAGCCATCCGACGCCGAACAATTCACCCACGACATCAGTCGTGCGCTCTACGCGTCCAAGATCGTCGCTTACGCACAGGGCTTCGACCAGATCGCAGCGGGCAGCGCCGAGTACGACTGGAACCTGCACCCGGGTGATCTGGCCACCATCTGGCGCGGCGGTTGCATCATCCGTGCACGCTTCCTCAACCGCATCAAGGACGCGTACGACGACAACGCCGAGCTGCCGAGTTTGATCCTCGCGCCGTATTTCCGAGACGCGATCGAAGACGCAATCGACAGCTGGCGTCGTGTCGTCATCACCGCAGCATCGCTCGGCATTCCGGTACCCGCATTCGCGTCCTCGCTCGCGTACTACGACGCACTACGTGCCGAGCGCCTGCCTGCTGCACTCACTCAGGGACAGCGCGACTTCTTCGGTGCGCACACCTACGAGCGCATCGACTCCGAAGGCAAGTTCCACACGCTGTGGAGCGGGGACCGTAGTGAGATCCAGGCGTAGTGAGATCCAGGCGTATTGAGATGCAGGAGTAGCGACCGTGTGCTCGGAATCGATCAACCTCCGAGCACACGGTTGCGGTCCCGGGAACCGAAACGTCTCAGTCGAATTCGTCGTACCAGCCCGGTGGTGGCCCGAGGACAGGCTGCACGATGGTCGACGGAAAGCCCCCTTCCCACGGAAGGTTGCCGTCCGAGTCCCGCCACACCGCCTGAACCGCCGAGACGTCGTCTCGGGAATAGACCCGGCATGCCATGAGAAGCCAGTCCTCGGACTGCACTACGTCGACGAACGAAAGCTCGAAACCGCCTGCGCTGCACTCGCCCCCGGCCTCGAAGCGGGTATGCCCGATCAGAACGCGACGTGCGAGCACGTTGAGTATCGAGGCGGACTCACCTGCCGACCGCCCTGTCAGAATCAACTCAGGATGACCGTGAGCGGTCAGACCGACGGTGTAGCAGAACGCAGGCATGATGCCCTCCGGGTCGTCCTGGTCCTGGAAGTCGTCCGCCTGAATCTCTGAGCCCTCGAACGCGGCGTCCGCCTGCGAACTCACGTACTGCAGCGCCCATCCGTACCGGTCTATCAGTCCTTCCACACCGACGACGTAATCCTCGATCGATCGACCGTCACACATCGCACACATGACTCCCCCATCTCGGCCGAACATCACGGTCTCTGCCGATCAGAGACTCGAACATATGTTCGTATCTCCCGAATGATTGCAAGCACTACCGACATGAACACGAAGGGGCGGTACTGTTCCGCTATGCCAGGATCGACTTCTTCGTTCGCAGATCTGGGGCTGCGTCCCGTCGCCGTCCATGCCCTGCGACGGCTCGGCGTGCAGGAGCCGTTTCCCATCCAATCCGCAGCGATTCCCGACGCCCTGGCCGGTCGCGACATCCTCGGTAGAGCTCCCACTGGATCCGGGAAGACACTGGCCTTCGGACTTCCGCTCCTTCATCGCCTGTCCGGCCGTGCAAGCGCCCCAGTCCGCCCCCGCGCCATCGTGCTCGTTCCCACTCGCGAACTCGCTCTCCAGATCAGCACGTCACTCGAGGAGCCGGCGCTTGCGTCAGGAATTCGAATCGCGAGCGTGGTCGGAGGAGTCCCACTCAAGCGACAACTCGACGTGCTTCGCCGAGGAGTAGACGTCGTCGTTGCCACTCCGGGTCGTCTCGAAGACCTGGTCTCGACGACTGCGGTGTCCCTCGCCGATGTGGAAATCGCCGTGATCGACGAGGCTGACCGCATGTCCGACCTCGGGTTTCTGCCTCAGGTCGCGGCGCTACTCGACCGAACTCCCCGAGATGGACAGCGAATGTTGTTCTCTGCCACTCTCGACGGCGAGGTGGACACTCTCGTCCAGAAGTACCTGCGCACACCTGCGTTTCACCGAACGGACGGGCCGCCGGTCGCGGAGTCACCGGTCGAGCATCACTTCTTCCGTGTCACAGCGCAGAACAAGGATTCGGTCGCAGCCGCGATCGCATCTCGCGACGGCAGCACCATTCTCTTTCTGCGAACCAAACACGCAGTGGACCGACTTACCGAAAAGCTTCGCGCAGAGGGTGTTTCAGCCGCCGCCCTGCACGGAGACAAGTCCCAGGCCAACCGCGTGCACACCATGGCGGCGTTCGCCGACGGATCGGTACCTGTGCTGGTGGCTACCGACGTCGTTGCCAGAGGTATCGACATCGACGGTGTCACCCTCGTCGTGCACGTCGATCCACCCGTCGACGTCAAGGACTACACACACCGCGCCGGGCGCACCGGCCGCGCGGGCCGAACCGGCGTCGTCGTGACACTGGTGACCGAGAACCAGGAAGATCACGTCACCTCACTCATCGACGAAGCACACATCGACGCGCGGATTGCGGACGTCGTGCCGTCGAGCCCCGCTCTGATTGCAGCCACCGGCGCTAGGAAGCCGACCGGAATACCGATCCGCGCGTCGACACCGCCGGTTGGCACAACTGCCACGCGTGCCGGACCTCGACGGCCCTCCGGCTCCACTGGGCAACGCACACGGTCTCGCCGGCCGGGTCGACGATGAGCAACTCACCGCTACTGCCGATCGTCCTTGCGCTCATCGCAGCGATGTTGTTCGCGTGCGCATCCGTCGCGCAGCAGAGTGCCGCCGCCGCCGTACCCGAGGGAACCTCGCTGGTGTCCGCTCTGCTGCGAAGCCCGCGCTGGTGGGCAGGCGTGATCGGCGACATCGGTGGATACGGAATGCAGGTCGCGGCGCTGTGGGTGGGCTCGGTCCTTCTCGTACAACCGCTCGTGGTGTCGATGTTGCTGTTCGCATTGCCGCTATCCGCCAAGTTCTCGGGCTTCACGATGACTCGGACCACGTGGTTGCTGGCCATCTCCCTGGCGCTGGCCCTGGCTGTGTTCATCGTCGTGGGCGATCCCACCGAAGGTCATTCGAACGCACCGTTTTCCGAGTGGTTGGTTCCGTTGGTGATCTCGGCCGCGGTCATCTCGACGTGTGCGGTCGCCGGGTTCGTGTTGAAAAATCCTGGTCACCGCGCACTGCTGCTCGGTGCGGCGGGTGGCCTCCTGTTCGGTGTCGCAGTAGCGTTCACCAAATTCGTGTCGGACCTCGTAGAGAACGACTTCGTCGGAGCGTTGACAGCGTGGCAGACCTACGCGCTCGTCGGGTGCGGAGCGCTCGGGTTTTACCTACAACAAGTCGCGTTTCAAGCCGGCCCTCTGTCGGCGTCGCTGCCCGCAGTGACGATCGGCGAGCCATTCGGCGCAGCGTTCCTTGGTATCACCGTCCTGGACGAGCGAGTACGCGACGGCCCTCTCGCTCTCGTCGTCATCACGGTGTGTGTGGCCGTCATGATCGTCTCGACCATTGCGCTGTCGCGGTCGCAGGCGATGATGACCGAAGGCGCGGCTGCCGGCTGACAGGTAGGCTGGCGCAACGTGCAGTTCCTCGATGGCCACCGGCCCCCATACGACCTGACCTACGACGACGTGTTCGTCGTTCCGAACCGGACTGACGTTCCGTCCCGATTCGACGTCGATCTCTCCACTGTCGATGGCTCGGGTACGACAATCCCGATCGTTGTCTCCAACATGACTGCGGTGTCCGGTCGTCGCATGGCAGAGACCGTAGCTCGCAGAGGCGGAATCACGGTCCTCCCCCAGGATCTACCGATCGATGCCGTCACCGAGACGGTTGCGTTCGTCAAGAGTCGTGACCTCGTCGCGGACACACCGGTGGTGCTGGGCCCTGACGCGTCGGTCTCGGACGCGCTCGCGCTGATGCACAAGCGTGCACACGGCGCCGTGATCGTCATCGATGGCGGTCGTCCGGTCGGCGTCGTCACCGAGGACGCCTGTGCCGACGTGGACCGGTTCGCGCGACTCCAATCCATTGCTGCAACCGATTTCGTCACCGCGCCCTCCGACGCGACCCCTCGAGCAGTTTTCGAGGCCTTGGACTCGGCACACGAACACCTTGCAGTCCTGGTCGACGCCGACGGAAGCCTCGCAGGTGTGCTCACTCGCACCGGAGCCGTTCGCGCCGGCATCTACTCGCCCGCTATCGACGATGCGGGACGGCTACGCATCGCCGCAGCAGTCGGCATCAACGGCGATGTTGCGGCGAAAGCGCAGTCACTCGTCGAGACCGGTGCGGACGTCCTCGTCATCGATACCGCGCACGGCCACCAAGAGAAGATGCTCGACGCTCTGGCAGCCATCGCCGCACTCGACCTCGGTGTCCCGTTGGCCGCCGGCAACGTGGTGTCCGCGGCAGGTACCCGCGATCTGATCTCTGCGGGCGCGAACATCGTCAAGGTCGGTGTCGGGCCAGGAGCCATGTGCACCACGAGAATGATGACCGGCGTCGGCCGTCCGCAATTCTCGGCGGTCGCCGAATGTTCCGCGGCCGCAGCCGAGCTGGGTGCCACCGTCTGGGCGGACGGCGGGGTCAGACATCCACGTGACGTAGCACTCGCGCTGGCCGCAGGTGCGTCGAACGTCATGATCGGCTCGTGGTTCGCCGGAACCTACGAGTCGCCAGGGGATCTGCGCGTCGACACCGCCGGCCGCGCATACAAGGAGAGCTTCGGGATGGCCTCCAAGCGGGCGGTTGCCGCTCGCACCGCGACGGACAGCGCGTTCGACCGAGCGCGCAAGGGCTTGTTCGAGGAGGGAATCTCGAGTTCCAAAATGCTCCTGGACCCGGATCGGCCAGGTGTGGAGGATCTGATCGACCACATCTGCGCCGGAGTGCGGAGCACCTGCACGTATGCAGGCGCACGGACTCTTCCTGAGCTGCATCAGCGCGCAGTGCTGGGCGTTCAGTCTGCAGCGGGGTTCGCCGAGGGACGTCCGCTTCCACGTGGGTGGTGAGCCGTCCCACTTTGCCCGTCACCGCAACTGTCGGTCGAGCAGATAAGATGAGGCCTTCGACAATTAAGCGAACTTTCTGCAACCGTGCTCGTACGAGCACGGTTGCAGAAAAAGAGAGAAAGGAACCAGGTGCCTGAGGCACCCGCTATCAGCAACGCCCCGGTCGCATCGAGCGACCTCGGCGACGAGGGCTCCACTTCGGAGGGTTCCTCTATCGAGCCGGGTGACATACCCGGCGACATTCGTTCGACACGCCAGCTGCACGGCGACGCCTTCCCCACATCAGGTCGACGAACAGAGCACGGTGCGATTCTTCTATCCCAACTCCGGCGGCGATGACCGTGGACATTGCGATCAGCATTCTCAGTCTGTTGGGTTTCGTGGCTCTGACTGCCGGCACAGCTTTGTTCGTGGCAGCAGAATTCTCGTTGACCGCTCTGGAGAAGAGCTCGGTCGACTCCGCTGTCTCGACACGCGATGACACCCGCTCGCGTCAGGTCCAGCACGCACATCGGACACTGTCCTTCCAGCTGTCCGGCGCGCAGCTCGGAATCACCATCACAACCCTGATCACCGGATACATCGCCGAACCTGTACTCGCTGGATTCTTCGTGCCCTTGGCCACCGCCGTCGGCGCATCCGAGAGCGTCGCATCGGGCATCTCACTCGCTGCGGCGTTGGTCATAGCAACATCGTTCTCGATGATTTTCGGCGAACTCGTTCCCAAGAACATCGCCATCGCGTTGCCGATGGGAACTGCGCGTGCGACTGCGGGCGCGATGTCGGGATTCTCGGCGATCTTTCGCTGGGCCATCAGGGGCCTCAACGGGTCGGCCAACTGGCTTGTACGCCGGCTCGGTGTCGAGCCCGCCGAAGAGCTGCGATCCGCACGTTCGCCCCGCGAGCTGGGTTCCCTGGTCCGCACATCGGCGCAGCAGGGATCACTCGACGAGGGAACGGCTCGGCTCGTCGACAGGTCGCTGCAGTTCGGCGAGCGGACTGCGGAGGAGCTGATGACCCCGCGGGTGAAGGTGGAGTCGTTGTCGGTGTCCGACACTGCGTTCGATCTCATCGAAACTGCGGCACGAACCGGATTCTCACGTTTCCCCGTCGTCGATGGCGATCTCGACGACACGGTCGGCGTCGTACACATCAAGCACGCGTTTGCCGTCCCTTCCTCGAATCGGCGATCGACTCGCCTCGATGCACTCGCACAGGACGTACCCGTAGTGCCCTCCAGTCTCGACGGCGACACCGTCATGGAACGTGTTCGAGCCGACGGAATGCAGGTTGCCTTGGTCGTCGACGAGTACGGCGGAACAGCCGGAATGGTCACGATGGAAGATCTCATCGAGGAGATCGTCGGAGAAGTCAGAGACGAGCACGACGAGCCCGAGGTGGACGTACAACGGGTGGGCGACAGCTGGATCTGCTCCGGTTTGCTTCGGATCGACGAGGTCGCGTCCGCAACTGGGTACCGCGCACCCGAGGGCGAGTACGAAACGATCGGTGGGCTCGTACTCACCGAGCTCGGTCGAATCCCCGTCGAAGGAGACTGCACGATTCTGCCCGCCCCCGACTTCGACGAACCATCCGAGTCCGACGGCGGGTGGGTAGCGAAGGTGACACACATGGATGGACGCAGAATCGACCGGATTTTGCTGCAGCCGGTTGCCTCCGACCGCCTGACCGAGCTCAGATCGGAGGACAAGGCCCGTGGGTGATCTACTCGCTGTACTGCTCGCGGTATTCCTGCTCGCCGGAAACGCATTCTTCGTCGGCGCAGAATTCTCGCTGATCTCAGCTCGCCGTGACCGACTCGAATCCTTGCTCGCACAAGGCAAGAAGCGTGCGAAGTTCGTGATCGAAGCCGGTCAGAACCTGTCGCTGATGCTCGCGGCCGCCCAACTCGGCATCACGATCTGTTCGATTCTGCTGGGCCGAGTAGGTGAACCGGCCGTAGCGCATCTGATCGAGAAGCCCATGGAGCTTGTCGGAATTCCCGAGGCGCTGCTGCACCCGATCTCGTTTGCGCTCGCGCTCGGGCTCGTCGTGGTGCTGCACATTCTCGTCGGCGAGATGGTTCCGAAGAACATCGCGATCGCAGGTCCGGAACGCACTGCCATGATTCTCGTTCCGATCCATCTGATGTTCATCAAGATTGCCAAGCCGCTGATCTCGTTCTACAACGTGTGCGCGAACCTCGTGTTGCGCGCGCTGCGCATCGAGCCCAAGGACGAGCTGGATTCGTCGGTCTCCGCGGACGAGCTGTCTCAGATGATCGGCGAGTCGCGATCGGAGGGCCTGATCGACGAAGAGGAACACCGTCGGTTGACGCAGGCACTCGATACCTCCGGCCGAACCGTGGCCGAGGTGCTCATCCCGTCCGATCAGGTTCGTAGCGTTCGACTTTCAGGCTTCGACAGCGCGTCCGGTCCGACGCTGGGTTCGGTCGAAGAGGCCGTCATCGCCACTGGATTCTCGAGATATCCCGTCGAGGCACCCGATGGCGCTCTTGTCGGCTACTTGCACTTGAAGGACGTGCTCGAGTACATGGTCGACGATTCTGCGGGACCGGATTCGATCATCCCCCGGTCGGAGGTACGGCCATTGCCCATGGTCTCCGCAGACACGATGCTCGACGATGCACTGACTCGTCTGCGACGCACGAGAAGTCACCTGGGAGCCGTCCAGGATTCCACCGGGACCACCGTCGGAATCGTCGCGTTGGAGGACCTCGTCGAAGAGTTCGTCGGAACAGTTCGCGACGGCACTCATCGCATCGCTGGGCCTGCGCCGGGCGGGCTGCGTCGTTAGTCGTGGTCACCGTTCTCCCGGAGTCGGACTGGACAGCGAGTCGGTCGGCGCACGCCAACCGAATAGACCTGCTGATCGGCGACTACCTACAGGAACGAGCGCGGGGTGCGTATCACCCCGTACTCGATTTTCTTTTCACGTATTACAGCTTCAAGCCGGGTCATCTCAAGCGCTGGAATCCTGGCTACGGAGTGGTGCTCACGGGCGCGCAGACCGAGGACTACGCGGGCTTGGCGTCGTACGAACCGGTACCCGGCGGAGGCTATCGAGTACGCGAGTCGCTTCTCGACCACCGCAGGTCGGCGATCGAATTCACGCTGGGGTTGCTTACGGCGACACGAGATCGTCCACCCAACCTGGGCTGCTTCGGCCTGCACGAGTGGGCCATGGTGTATCGCGGAGGCACATCGGCGCTGCGGCACGGCACGGTGCCATTGAGATTGGGGCACGACGGCACCGACGAGGTGGTCGACTCCATGAAGCTTCGGTGCACGCATTACGACGCATTCCGGTTCTTCACCGGTGCCGCGGTGCCGCGCAATGCGCTCGTGCTGGAGCCCTCGGGGAGAACCGATCGCGAACAGCCCGGGTGCGTGCACGCGAGCATGGATCTCTACAAGTGGAGCTACAAACTATCGCCGCTCGTCGGATCGGAGTTGGTAGCCGACTGCTTCGAGCTGGCACTTGTCGCACGGACCGTCGACATGAGAGCAAGCCCCTACGATCTGACGGCTTACCGTCTCGCGCCGATCGCGATCGAAACACCCGCGGGGCGTGCTGAATACGTGCGTGCACAGACGGACCTGACGGCCAGGGCAGCCCCTCTCCGATCGGAACTGATAGCACGGTGCCAGAATCTACTCGTGAACGGCGGTGTCCCTTCTCGGACCTACCGCCGAGTAACATCGACATAGTTGTCGTTGGGGCACTGATACAGGTGCCTGTGACCGGAAAGAGCGAGGGAATCATGACCGAACGCGAACGAGTTGGTGGTCTTCAGGTTGCCAAGGTGCTGTACGACTTCGTGCAGAACGAGGCCCTTCCGGGCACCGGTGTCGACCCTGAGCAGTTCTGGACAGGCGTCGAATCGGTGATCACCGACCTGGCACCCAAGAACAAGGCGCTACTCGCGGTGCGGGACGAGATTCAGGGCAAGGTCGATGCTTGGCACGGCGAGCACGCCGGCGCGAACTACGACCGCGCCGCCTACAAGGCGTTCCTGCAGGAAATCGGCTACCTCCAGGACGAGCCGGCCGACTTCCAGATCAGCACTTCCGGTGTCGATACCGAGATCACCTCCACGGCAGGCCCGCAGCTCGTCGTGCCGGTCCTCAACGCTCGCTTCGCAATCAACGCCTCCAACGCACGATGGGGATCGCTCTACGACGCCCTCTACGGCACCGACGCCATCTCCGAGGACGACGGCGCGGAGAAGGGCAGTAGCTACAACAAGGTCCGTGGCGACAAGGTCATTGCGTTCGCTCGCGACTTCCTCGACGAAGCGGCTCCCCTGTCGGTCGGTAGCCACGTCGGCAGCAGCGAGTACGTCATCGACGGCGGCTCGCTGACCGTCACTCTCGCGGACGGGTCGGCAACCGGCTTGGCCGATCCGTCGCAGTTTCTCGGCTACCAGGGCACGACGCAGGCCCCGACGGCAATTCTTCTGGTCCACAACGGGCTGCACTTCGAAATTCAGATCGACCCGGAGAACCCGATCGGGAAGACCGACGCCGCAGGCGTCAAGGACGTCCTGCTCGAATCTGCCGTCACCACGATCATGGACTTCGAGGATTCGGTCGCTGCAGTCGACGCCGACGACAAGGTCCTCGGTTACCGCAACTGGCTCGGCCTGATGCGAGGCGACCTCACAGAGGAGGTGGCCAAGGGCGGAAAGACGTTCACGCGCGAGCTGAACAAGGACCGCACGTACACCTCGGTCGACGGGCCCGAACTGACCCTGCACGGTCGGTCACTGCTGTTCGTCCGCAACGTCGGCCACCTGATGACCTCCGATGCGATCCTGGACAGCGAGGGCAACGAGGTCCCCGAGGGCATCCTCGACGCACTCTTCACCTCGCTCGCCGGGATGCACTCGTTGGCCGCGGACAACGTGTTGAAGAATTCGCGTACCGGGTCGCTGTACATCGTCAAGCCGAAGATGCACGGACCGGACGAGGTCGCGTTCACCGCGGAGTTGTTCGCACGTGTCGAGAAGGTTCTCGGCCTGCCGGTCAACACCCTCAAGGTCGGCATCATGGACGAAGAGCGCCGCACGACGGTCAACTTGAAGGCCGCTATCGAGGCCGCGAAGGAGCGGGTGGTGTTCATCAACACCGGCTTCCTCGACCGCACCGGCGACGAAATCCACACCTCGATGGAGGCCGGCCCCGTTGTCCCCAAGGGCGAGATGAAGGCTCAGAAGTGGATCTCGGCGTACGAGAACTTCAACGTCGACACCGGCCTCGCTGCCGGGCTGGAGGGTAAGGCGCAGATCGGCAAGGGCATGTGGGCCATGCCCGACCTGATGCACGACATGCTCGAGCAGAAGATCGCTCACCCGATGGCTGGGGCGAACACCGCATGGGTGCCATCCCCGACTGCAGCGACGTTGCACGCCTTGCACTATCACAAGGTGGACGTCTTCGCCCGCCAGGAGGAGATCGCTCGATCCAAGCGCGCCACCGTCGACGAGATCCTCGAGATCCCCCTCGCCCCGTCCACGGACTGGTCCGAAGAGCAGAAGCGCAAAGAACTCGACAACAATTCACAGTCGATCCTGGGGTACGTCGTCCGCTGGATCGACCACGGCGTCGGATGCTCGAAGGTTCCCGATATCAACGACATCGCGTTGATGGAGGACCGTGCGACTCTGCGTATTTCGAGCCAGTTCCTGGCGAACTGGATTCGTCACGGCATCGTGACCGAGGACGAGGTGCGCGAGTCACTGAAGCGGATGGCTCCCGTGGTGGACCGGCAGAACGCATCCGATCCGACGTACAAGAACCTGGCGCCCGACTTCGATACCAACATCGCGTTCCAAGCTGCCAGTGACCTCATTTTCCAGGGCACGAGCCAGCCGAACGGCTACACCGAGCCGATCCTGCACCGCCGCCGCCGGGAGTACAAGGCAGCTGCGAACTGAGCGAGCCTTGTAACCTTCTCTCGTGGGTGAACATCGGACCTCAGGGGGAGCCAGAGGTATCAGCAAGGGCCCGGTGATTGCGGTGGGCACCGTCGTAGTGATGGTGCTCGCCGTACTCGGGTGGTTTCAGCTACGTGAGCGAATCGCGGACCAGGGGGTGGAGGCCGCCGATACGTGTGTCGAGGGGACGGCCGTCATCCCGGTGACGGTCGACCCTGACGTCTCCTCTCAGATAACCCGGTCGGCTGCCGACTTCACAGCTACCGCCCCGGTGGTGCGAGATCACTGCATCTCGCTCGAGGTCACCACTCACGAGTCGACTCAGGTGGCCAACGCGCTCGCCGCCGACGTAGCAAGCTGGGACGACTCGATGCTCGGTCCGCTCCCCGCGCTCTGGATTCCCCGCTCCTCGGATGCGCTCGTGGATCTACCCGTTGGAACGGTCGACGGGACTCCCCGTTCGGTCGCGAGCACGCCGGTCGTCCTTGCCGTGCCCGGCGTTGTCGCGGAAGCTCTGGATGCGGCCGATATCGGTTGGGCAGACCTTCCTCGCCTGCAGTCGGCGCCCGACGGTATGGACACACTCGGTCTCCCCGGCTGGGGCGGGCTTCGCCTCCGTCTTCCCGTCGGTCCCGACTCCGAGTCGTCGGCTGCGGCACTCAGCGCGGTGGCGGCAACAACATACGACAGTTCGACTCCAGTGCCGGCGTCCGAGCTTGTGCGACGCAGTTCCACGGCCACCGCACTGTCCGCGTTGGCAACGACCGATCGCGGAACTCCCTCCACCACAACCGAATCGACCGACAGCGCACTCGGAATGTTGAGCCGTGATTCGACGCCCACGTCGGATGTGCACGCTGTGCCGGTGACCGAGCAGCAGCTCGACGCCTCGGCTCAGTCCGGTCTGACCGCGTACGCGCCGAGCGGAACGACCCCGATCGCGGACCATCCGGCGGCGATACTCGCCAGGGAATGGACGGACGAGACCAGCCGACGCGCGGCAGCGCAGTTCGTGGACTTTCTCCGACAGCCCGAGAATGCGCAGATGTTCGTCGATTCCGGCTTCGATGTCGGCGAACCACCGTCGGGATCGCCCGCCGTCGGTATTGCCGCCCAGAGCGCGCTCGTCGACGCCGTTCTCGATCCTGCAACAACGCGTCGTGTCACGACATTGTTGGACATATCCGGCTCGATGGACACAACCGAGGGCTCCAACACCCGATTGGACAATACGGTCGCTGCGCTCGATCAGCAGTTCGGATCGGCCATCGACTCCTCCGAACTGGGCCTCTGGGTGTTCAGCAAGGATCTCGACGGCACCCGAGCCTTCCGAACCCTTGTGCCTACCGGCCCGATCGACGAGCCGATCGACTCGAGCACTCGCCGAGAGCAATTGATCGCTGCCGCAGGGGCAGTCCGACCTGCCACTGCCACGTCGACATACGAAGCGGTGATCGCCTCGTTCCTGGACGCTCAGGAGACCTACTCGCCCGGCAAGCCGAACAGCGTGCTGTTGGTGACGGACGGACCGAACGACGACACGACGATCACGTCCAGTCGATTCCTGTCGACGCTGTCCGAGATGGTGGATCCGACTCGCCCCATCACGATCGACGTCGTGTCCATCGGAACCAATTCCGACGGATCGACGTTGCAGTCCATGTCCGACATCACCGGTGGATCGTTCACCACCGTCGGTTCCTCCGATGGCGCCGAGCTACCCGACCTTCTCCGAAAGCTGCTGCACTGAAATATGATACGACTTCTTGCGTTCGGCACCTTCCTCGCGCTCGTCGCACTGTTGCTCCATCTCAGGTACGTGCGGGCAACGCGGTTGCCCCGCCCGTACTCCATCGCGGCCGATGCCGTGCTCGTCGTGACGTGGATCCTGGCGCTCATCGGCACCGGATCGGGTGAACTGTTCGACCCGACGTGGTCGCGACTACCCGCGTTCGTGGGGCTCAGCTGGCTCGCAGTGGTCCTGTATCTGGTATTGGGCACCTTGGCGGTAGGTATCGTCACATTCGGCATCCGGCTCGTGATGGCGGCGCGACGTCGAGAGTCGGTCGCAGTGCGACTACGCGTGACCCGAATCGGTTCCGCCGTGGTCGCAACAGCGTCGGTTGCAGCGGTCGCGTACGGATTGATCGAGGCGGCACACCCGAAAGTCACCGATACCACCGTGGCACTGGACCGGCTACCTACCGAATTCGACGGCACCCGAGTCGCGTTGGTGTCCGATCTGCACGTCGGCCCTGCACGAGGAGCAGGCTTCGTCCAGAAAGTGGTCGACGAGGTCAATGCGCAGTCCCCGGACATCGTTGTCCTGGACGGGGACCTGATCGACGGCACCGTCGAACTCGTAGGATCCGATCTGGCGCCGCTCGCGGAACTGTCCGCTCCACTCGGTGTATTCGCGGTCAGTGGCAATCACGAATTCTATGCCGGAGACGGCGGCGAATGGCTCGACCTCATTCAGACTCTCGGCGTGACGGTGTTGCGGAACGAACTCCGGCCCGTCACCATCTCGGGTGCGACCATCGATATCGCAGGAATCAACGACGCAACGGCTCCGGCACCCTACGAGCCGAATCTGGCGGCGGCACTGGACGGCCGCGACCCCGACAGATTCGTCATGCTGCTGGCGCATCAACCGTTGCAGGCGTTCGAAGCCTCCGATTCAGGTGTCGACTTTCAGATGTCGGGTCATACCCATGCCGGTCAGATGTGGCCGCTGCGGTACCTCGTCCCTCTACAACAGCCCAGCATCGAAGGCCTCGACACCGTCGGTGAGACAGCGCTCTACACAACCAGGGGTGCGGGCGCGTGGGGACCCCCGGTGCGAGTTGCAGCACCGCCGGAAATTGCGATGCTGCAACTCGTTTCGAGCTAGTTCGAGCGAAGAACGCCTCTCGCGTCAGGCGAACGACTCGATGGGCGGGCACGAGCACACGAGGTTTCGATCTCCGTGCGCGCCATCGATTCTCCTGACCGCGGGCCACACCTTGGCGCGGCCGCTCACAGCCTCCGGGTACACAGCCTCTTCGCGCGAGTACGGATGACTCCACTCGCCGACGAGGCACCGAGCTGTGTGCGGTGCTCCACGCAGTGGATTGTCGGTTGCAGGCCACTCCCCCGTGCCCACTCGATCGATCTCCGCACGGATGGCGATCATGGCGTCGCAGAACGCGTCGATCTCGTCGAGGTCTTCGCTCTCGGTGGGCTCGACCATCAGTGTTCCAGCGACCGGGAAGCTCATAGTCGGAGCATGAAAGCCGTAGTCGGCCAAACGTTTTGCCACGTCGTCGACGGTAACGCCGGTCGATTTGGTCAGCCCACGGAGATCGAGAATGCACTCGTGTGCAACCATTCCGTTGTCTCCGGTGTACAGGACGGGAAAGTGCTCGTCGAGCCTGCGTGCGATGTAGTTGGCCGACGCAATTGCCGTGAGCGTAGCGCGCCGAAGTCCTTCCGCGCCCATCATCCGCACGTACGCCCAGGTGATCGACAGGATCGACGCGCTCCCGAATGGCGCTGCCGCCACCGGGGCTCCGCCACCGAGGTCCGGCCGCAGTGGGTGGCCGGGAAGATACGGCGCGAGATGCGACCGGACGCCGACCGGACCGACGCCAGGTCCACCACCACCGTGCGGGATGCAGAACGTCTTGTGCAGGTTCAGATGGCTGACGTCGCCGCCGAAACGACCCGGCCGCGCAAGACCGACAAGGGCATTGAGGTTTGCCCCGTCGATGTAGACCTGGCCACCGGCGTCGTGGACCGCAGCGCAGATGTCGTCGATTTCGTGCTCGTACACCCCGTGGGTGGACGGGTAGGTGATCATGATCGCGGCGAGCGTAGTCGTGTGCTGCTCGATCTTGGCGCGGAGATCGTCGACGTCCACATCGCCGTTCGCCCGGCAGCTCACCACGACGACTTTCATTCCCGCCATCACCGCCGAGGCCGCGTTGGTTCCGTGTGCGCTCGACGGGATCAGGCAGATCTCGCGATGAGACTCTCCTCGATCCCGGTGGTAGCTACGGATCGCGAGAAGTCCGGCGTATTCGCCCTGGCTGCCCGCATTCGGTTGCAGGCTGACGGCGTCGTAACCCGTGATGTCGACGAGCCACTTCTCGACGTCGGCGATGAGCGAACGGATACCGACTGTGTCACTGTCGGGAGCGAACGGGTGCAATCGCGCAAAGCCGGGCCACGTGATCGATTCCATTTCGGCTGTGGCGTTGAGCTTCATCGTGCACGAGCCGAGTGGGATCATGCTGCGATCGAGCGCAATATCCTTGTCCGACAGTGTTCTGAGGTACCTCAGCATCGATGTTTCCGTGCGGTGGCGGGTGAAGGCCGGATGAGTGAGAAACTCCGACGTGCGGACCAGGGCGTCGGGGATCGAGGACTCCTGGTCCACGGTGGGGTGCTTCGCACCGAATGCGGCCAGCACTGCCTCGATGTGCGCCGGTGTCGTGGCTTCGTCGCATGCGACGCCGACCCTGTCGTCGTCGACGAGTCGTAGGTTGATCCCTGCCTGCTTCGCGGCGTGGACCACGGTCCGTGCGCGTCCGGGAACGACGGCGGTGACGGTGTCGAAGAAGGCCTCACCGGCCAGCTCGACACCTGCTTCCCGCAAACCACGCGCGAGGGATCGAGCATGCCCGTTGACCTGTTGGGCAATTGCACGTAAACCGGAGCTTCCGTGGTAACTCGCATACATCGCAGCAACGATCGCCAAAAGCACCTGAGCAGTGCAGATGTTGGAGGTGGCCTTCTCCCGTCGGATGTGCTGTTCTCTGGTCTGCAGCGCCAATCGGTAGGCAAGGTCGCCGTCGGCGTCTACCGACACTCCGACCAAGCGCCCCGGGAGTTGGCGTGCATGTGCCGACCGAACTGCCAGATAGCCGGCGTGTGGGCCGCCGTACCCCATGGGTACGCCGAACCGCTGAGTAGTGCCGAAGCAGACGTCTGCGCCGAGTTCACCCGGTGGCGTCGTGATCGTCAACGCCAGCAGATCGGCCCCGACGGCAGCGAGCGCCCCACGCTCATGCGCTTGTTCGATCATGCGGCGGTGGTCGACCAGGATTCCCGAAGCACCAGGGAATTGAGCCAGGACACCGAAGAAGTCACCGTCAGGCATACCCTGAGCCACATCGTGTCGGACCAACTCGATCCCCAGCGGCTCCGCGCGGGTCTCGAGGACTGCGAATGTCTGTGGAAAGACGTCGGTGTCCACGACGAATCTCGGCGAAGTAGAGCTGCGGTTGGCGCGACGTAGGAGCGTCATCGCTTCGGCCGCCGCAGACGCCTCGTCGAGCATCGAGGCGTTTGCGACGTCCATGGCGGTGAGATCGGACACCATCGTCTGAAAATTCAGCAACGCCTCGAGACGGCCCTGGCTGATCTCTGGCTGGTAGGGCGTGTACGCGGTGTACCACGCGGGATTCTCGAGAATTCCCCTGGTGAGGACCGGCGGAGTCAGGGTGTCGTAGTAACCGAGACCGATCATCGACGTCGCGACGGTGTTCTGTGCTGCGAGATCGGCCAGTTCGGCGAGTGCGTCGTGTTCACCGATCGGTTGTGGGAGGACGTCGAGCCCATCGGAGATGCCGTCGGCGGAGGTGTCGAGAATCGACGCGGGTACAGCACGCGTAGCCAATTCCTCGAGGGAAGCTACTCCGACGGTATCGAGGATCCGCACCAATTCCTGGCGATCGGGGCCGATATGGCGATCGGAAAAGGACGGGCGAGAGGTCTGCTCGGTCACGGGCACTCCAGTGGCTTCATGCTGACGGCGGTGGTACGACCGCGCGTATGTGCGGCCGCCCTCCCCCTCTGTCGCATGCTCACCGAAACGAGCGCCTGAGAGATTCACGTCCTACGACCGAAGCGGCCGCACGAGCTTTCCCCTTGGGCGGATGGGTGATCCCATCACTTTCCAGAGTCGTCGAAGCTCACACGGTCCGTGTGCCTGAGAGATTGACGGGGAGGTATTGCTCCTTCGGCGTCCGGAACTGGCGGTCCCGGAACTCTCCCGCGCAAGCGCGACTGACTCGAATCTTAGCCGGTCTTGCGGCTGGCGCGACTCTTGCGCCGCGAAGCCAACTCGTCCTCGGGGCTCGCTTCTGCTTCCCCACCATCGGCGCGCTCCGCGGGGAAGTCGGCAATGAGTCCTGTGAGCTCGCGCATCGCGCCGTTGACCGCGATGCCGAACACACCCTGCCCACCCTGCAACAGATCCACGACCTCTTCGGCCGACGTGCACTCGTACACCGTCGTACCGTCCGAGAACAACGTGATGTTGGCCAGATCGCCCACACCTCGTTGACGAAGATGGTCGACCGCGACGCGAATGTTCTGCAGAGAGATACCGGTGTCGAGCAATCGCTTGACAATTTTCAGTACGAGCATGTCCTTGAAGGAGTACAGGCGCTGACTACCCGATCCTGCTGCCCCGCGAATAGACGGGACCACCAGACCGGTGCGAGCCCAGTAGTCCAACTGGCGATAGGTGATACCTGCGATCTGGCACGCACTGGGAACGCGGTAGCCGACCAGCTCGTCCGGAATGGAGTCGTCCGGGAACAACCCCGGCTGGAAGTCTCCGACCGGAGTCGCAACAGCGCTCGAATCCGAGGCGCTGACCGCGGCCTCATCGGACGGAGTCTCATCCCCCACCGTGAGACTCGCCTCCGGTGCAGCTGTCGCTGAACTCTGGTGGCGCTCCTGCGGCTGATCTCCCACTGACTGCTCCCTCTTCGGATGTCTCGACACTGCGTTCGGAACGAGTGACCTCGGTCCCGTCGAGACGGATCCCGACGTACTGCCGCGTGAAGTTCCACTCCGCGTACCAGGCAAAGACTACGCCCACCCGCGGATCGGCGACATACGATCACCGAAGGCGTGCTTCACAACCGGAACGCTATGGGTCGTTCGATTCGAAATCAACGCAACGCGCCGTAAACCTGAACCTAAAGTTGAGGTTGAGACTCTTCCGTTACCAAGTGGAGGCGTTCAGCCGTCGGTGGCCTTGAAATCGTCCGGAGACACCGACTCGAGGAACTCCTTGAACTTCTCGACCTCGTCCTCTCGCTCGTCCGGCATCAGAAGCCCCGCCTCGGCCAAGACCGGCTCCTCCGCGATGATCGGCACACCCGCTCGCAACGCGATGGCTATCGAATCCGACGGACGCGCGGAGACTCTGATGTCCTTGTCGAACACCAAGTCCGCGTAGAAAGTGCCCTCTTGCAGATCGACGATCCGAACCTCTTTGAGGCGATGGCCGAGCGCGCTGATCAGTTCTTTGATCAGATCGTGCGTCAGAGGTCGCGCCGGTTGGACGCCCTGCTGTTCCAGGGCGATGGCCGCCGCCTCCGTCTGGCCGATCCAGATCGGCAGGTAACGCTCACCGTCCGACTCGCGAAGAAGCAGCACTGGTTGGTTCTGTGGCTGCTCGACACGAATGCCGACTACGCGCATTTCACTCACGGTGACTGCCTCCCACATGCGTTGAAGATCGGGCCACAGGTCCGAAACGACTCGACTGCAGCCGATTCTATTGGAATCGGGGACCACACGGAGTCACCGATTTTCGGGCGGTGGAGTCACCGGTCCAGCGCGCCACGGACTGCAGCTTTGACGAGACAGGTGTGCAAGGTGAGAGACAGCGCCGCGAGTTCGCGGATCATCTCCTCGGCTCGGTCGCGAGCGCCGGCGTCGCGGCCTTTTGCAACCGGACCCGCGATCTGCGCGACCAACCCGGCCTCGCGGTCCGCGGCGAGCTTGAACGCCCGAAGATGCCGTACCTCGAGTCCGAACTGGGACATCGCATACGCGGTCCGCGCCAGTACGACTGATCCTTCGTCGTAGAAGCCAGCTTGGCCCGGGACGATCAATCCGGCGCGAAGAAGTTCGGTCATGAAGGTGTCGTCGATACCTGCGCGCTCCATGAGGTCGGACTTACTGATCCGAACTTCACGGTCGGCCAGGAACTCCTCGGGGGAGACTTCGCCTGGCGCCACCGACAGCGTCCGAGGCCTGCGCGGTGACGGATCGGCGCTTTCGACGCGCGCCACTCCGCTGTCGATGGCCTCCAGCTGTTCCTTGATCACCTTCAGCGGAAGGTATTGATCTCGCTGCGCTGTGAGGACAAACCGCAAACGCTCGCAATCCGAGACCGAAAAGCGTCGGTACCCCGACGGCGTTCTCTCAGGCGAGATCAATCCCTCGGCTTCGAGAAATCTGATCTTCGAGATGGTTACATCAGGAAAGTCGGGTCTGAGCCGATCCAGGACGGAGCCTATCGACATCCCCCCGGGAGACTGCTGCCCGACGGCGGTCACTGGCTTCCTGCACCCGCAGACGATTCGCCGACCTGCGAGCCGGCTCCACCGCGTGGGCCGGTGAGGAACACGAGGCGGAACTTGCCGATCTGCACCTCGTCGCCGTTGGCGAGGACTGCCGAATCGACTGGCTCGCGGTTGACGTACGTGCCGTTGAGGCTGCCGACGTCGACGACCTGGAACTCGTCCTCGTCCTGACGGAACTCTGCATGCCGACGGCTCACGGTCACGTCGTCCAGGAAGATGTCACTGTCGGGATGACGCCCAGCCGAAGTGGTCGGCTGGTCCAGAAGGAACCGGGATCCGGCGTTCGGTCCTCGCTTCACCACGAGAAGTGCCGACCCGACCGGCAAGCCTTCCACGCCCGACACCGGAGCCTCGGTGGACTGACTCGTTGCCGAGTTGTCCAGCTCCTGGAGGAAGTCCGCACGGAACACCGAAGTGGTCTCCGCCGGCGACTCTCCGTAGATGCCGTCGTTGTCGTTCTCGCTCACCGTTTCTCCTTCTCAGTCCGATCGCCCGGGCTTGGTACCACCCGAGTTACGCAGTAGCTAACTTGCACGTTCTTCAGTTGTTCCGGACCTGCGCCACGTCGCCGACCTGTTCGGCCTCGGCGACTGTCGCATCATTGACCGTACCTTGCGCACGGACCCACGTGTAGACGCTTCCCCCGGCCCGTCAGTGAAGTTACGCGGCCGTAATTCCAGCATATCCGTCGGCGTCGAGCATCTGTGCCAGCGACGCGTCCAGGGACTCCCCCGACGCGACCTCCAGCTCGACCAGCCATCCGTCTGTGTACGGTCCCGAGTTCACTTTCTCCGGTGCGGTGTCCAGATCTGCATTGACGGCAATCACTTTCGCAGTCAACGGTGAAAACACGTCGGACACACTCTTGGTCGATTCGACTTCTCCCAGCGAAGCGCCGGCGCTCACCTCGTCACCCACTGCAGGCAGCTGGACGAACACGACGTCACCGAGCTGCTCCTGTGCGTAGTCGGTGATGCCGATGCGGACCGTTGTTGGTCCGAGTCGCTGTACCCATTCGTGCTCAGGCGTGTACAGCAAGTCGCCCGATGGCTCGGTGACGCTCAATTCGGCTGTCCTTTCACAAGTGGCAGCTCGTCCATTCGAGGCAGAGCTAGTTTCCGGGCTGAGAGTATTGACGCGAGCGTGCTTCTCGCAAGGCGGACACTTCGACCTGCGGTGATTGTGACACCTCGCACCGGCCGCCGAACCGCGAGACCGTGTCGACCACGCCGCCTGGGATATCGAGCGCAGCTGCCAGAGTAGCCGGGTCGCCGATGGCGGTGTACACGAACGGCTCCGTCATCTCGCGCCCGTCGACGATCACTGACCCGGCTTTGCCCGCAATCCACGATTCCACACCGATTCGAACCGGATCTGCACCGACACCCGCTATCTCGATTGCCTCGGCGCCGGCAGCCCTCAGTTCTTGCAGGGCATCGAGCAGGACCTCCGATCCGACTCCAGCGCGGGGGTCCGTCACCGTGACGATCACTCCCGGCCCTGTCGCCGGTACGGTACCGACCTGAATGGCGAGTGACTCGAGTCGCTCACGTGCTTCCGTCAAAGCAGCACCAGAACCGCCGTCGGATTGTTCGAGCGCCGCCAGGGTGTCCTCTAGTTCCGAGATCTCGGCACGCAGCGCGGCCTCACGACGCCCGACGTTGTCCAGAACGACGAGCAGATCAGCCGGTCTCGCCGTGTCGAGTGTGTCGCCGCTCGTGTTCTCCCGTACCTGTACGACGAGCACGAAGCCCAACACCACCATCAGAAGAATTGTGAGGGCTCCGAAGACGGTCGATTTCGATCGACTATGGCCACGAATGTGATGCTTGCCTTCGGTCGTCATCTCGATTCACGCACCGAGCAGACGGCGCCGCAGTGCGGCCGCATTGCCGAAGATTCGAATTCCGAGCACCACCACGATTGCCGTCGAGAGCTGCGTCCCTACACCGAGTTGGTCGCCGAGCCACACGATGAGTGCCGCGACGAGCACATTGAACACGAAGGAAACCACGAAGACCTTCGCATCGAAGATCCCGTCGAGATACGCGCGTGCGCCGCCGAAGACGGCGTCGAGCGCCGCGACGACGGCGATGGGAAGGTAGGGCGCGACGCCGACCGGCACCTGAGGACCGGACACGGTACCCAGTGCAATTCCCACGCCCAGCGCGATGACCGCAAGTAGTACGAGACCCCGTCCGCGACGAGAGGGCGATGTCGCGGACGGGTGGTCCTCGGGCCGCACTTCGTGTTGGTTCTCTGTCACGGTTCACCTATCTGCGTCGCTGATCGAACTGTGCGCACCGACGACGCCGGCACCTCGAGAGCTTCCGCGGCAG
This sequence comes from Rhodococcus sp. EPR-157, assembly GCF_001647195.1. Taxonomy (GTDB): domain Bacteria; phylum Actinomycetota; class Actinomycetes; order Mycobacteriales; family Mycobacteriaceae; genus Rhodococcoides. The sequence goes on from NZ_LVCV01000281.1 coordinate 22,781, forward strand.
CCACGTCGAAGCCTATGTCGTACAACTGCTCCAGCCCAGACATCCTCAGATAGGCATCGCTGACGGAGAACTGGGCCTGCATCCGGTTCAACGGACCGATAGCCGAGATCGGGTAGGGCGAGAAGACCGGCCGGTTGTCGACCAACATCGCTCCGCCGGCCTGTCGAATCGTGACCCCTGGCCCGATCCGAATATCGTTGACCGACACAGCTTCTGCTCCGCAGACCCACAACGAATTGACGACGGACTGCAGGTCGCGGTCCAGAACCGCCGCTTCGGACGATCTGCGCGCGTTCTTCGACACGTCGGATAGATCGGACGGCGTCGGCGGTTCGGAGACCGTCACCACGATGCCGGGACCCGCTCCGCGCTCGGCGCCTGCCGCAGCTTCGAGTTGCTCGAGCGAGGACAACACCGAAGCGCCACCGGAATCGTCTTGCAAGGCCGCAGCACGAGCAGCCTGCACTTCCTCGAGAAGCGAGTTTCGATCGACTTCCAACGACGCAGCCCTGCTGTCGGCATCACGGACTCGGATCAAGGTGTCGCTGCCACTCTGATTCGACAAGCCCGCAGCCTGAGCCAACGCGACACCGAAGACGCAACCGACCAGTACGACGCCGAGAATCAGGACCACCGCATCGAAACGGCCCTGGGGCTTCGAGCGTGTCGCCGACGCCTCTGCGTATCCGGGATCGAGGTGGTCGGTCATCAGCGAACGAAGCAGGGACGGAACGGGGTTTCGTGTGACCGGATCAGCCATCGCGTGGTACTTCGGTGTGTCGCGGTGGGACGCTGCGCGCGACGAGCAGTGCCTTGTAGGAATACAGAACGCCGGTCCACACGTACAGAACCGTGCCCCACACCAACAGCGCATAACCGATCGGCGAGAACATGTCGGCTACGGCGGACTCACCGGTCGATGCCAGAAGCACCGGAAGCGCGACCATGATGACGAACGTCGCGGCTTTGCCCAGATAGATGACCTCGGGTGGCGGCAACCCACGGCGCCGATAGATCAGCATCGTTGCAGCAAGCACGAGGTCACGCCCGACGAGGATGAGTGCCACCCACCAGGGAATGATCCCTCTGATCACGAACGCTGCGAGCGTGGACACAACGGACAGCCGGTCCACCAGCGGATCGAGCACGGCGCCGAGTCGAGACGACTGGTCGAGAACGCGAGCAAGCTTTCCGTCGAGCCAGTCGGTCGCTCCGCTCGCGAGAAGTACCGCCAGTGCCAATCCGTCGGCCCGAGGACCGAGAAGCAGATAGAGAAAAAGTGGGATCAGGAGCAATCGAACTGCGCTGAGCACGTTCGGGATGGTAAGTACCCGGTCGCTGAGGACGCGGTCGCCGATCGGCGGGCTGGTGCCGTCGGCGGCGGGTGGGCTCACAGCGTCCGCCTCGATCCTGTACTGAGCAGCGGCGCCGGCCGAGCTGCGGTGTCGTTGCGGCGCCTTTGCGTGATCATCTCCACGTGGTCATCTCCATGCGAACACCGGCTGTTCGAAGTCTGCCACACGTGTATGGCGCCGATGCAGGACGACTTCGCGGAACTGGTGCACGATCGCACCCGTCGGAGCGTGGACGAGCGAATCACGGAAGGGCCACTGCACGACCGGCCGGTCCGACTGGACGATCGAGACGAACCTCGCGTCGACGTCGAGCTCTGCGACGTCGACCTCATAGACGACGTCCACCTCACCGGCATTCGGGACCATCGTGTCCAGAGTGTCTCCTACCCATACGACGAACGGAGTGATGGTGTAGCCGGATCGAGTCCGGTAGTCGTCGAGTCGTCCGAGAATGTCGGACTCCGATGCGACGAGACCGAGTTCTTCGTCGAGCTCGCGCAGACAGGCATGCTCGACGGTCTCTCCCGGATCGACGCGACCGCCGGGAAGGGCGAACTGGCCCGGGTGTGCGCGCATGCGAGACAGACGCTTCGTCAGCAGCATTCGGCGGTCGTAGTCCGAGCCGCCGATCGCCACTGCCACCGCAGCGGCACGGGTCTCTCCAACCTCGTCACGGTGCGGGACGAAGTCGGTGAAGGCCGCACTGATCTCGGAACGTTCGAGTCGGCTGTCCCGATCACCAGTCATACGGACGAGCGTAAGGGGGGCGATCGATCTACGACGCGGCGGACAGTACGACGACCGGTATGACCCTTGTCGTCTTCTTCTCGTAGTCGGCGAATCCGGAGTACAGATCCGCCTGTTTCGCATAGAACACGTCGCGGGCATCTCCCGTGACTTCCTCCGCGACGACGTCGATGGTGTCGTCGCCGACTTCGATGGTGGCTCGCGGATCTGCCCTGAGATTGTGGTACCACGCGGGGTTCGTGTCCGCTCCCGCCTTGGACGCGAAGATGACGTAGCGGTCGTCGTCTGGGAGGTACATCAGCGGACTGGTACGCCGCGCACCGGACTTGGCGCCGGTGGTGTGCAACAACAGCAACGGCGCTCCCTCGAAGGGGCCACCGACCTTCCCGTGATTTGCCCGAAATTCGGCGATGACCTGCTCGTTGAAATCTGGCATCGACTCTCCTGACCTCGCGTCGTCGTGTCGACTCCTCACCCTACTATCGGCCGCGGATTGCATCACGGATTCGGAGGGCAGGCAGCTGACATGTTCGCGCGGACATGCGCGCCTCACCGAAGAACGACCTTCGGCGGACGTCTCTGAGATACTCGGATGGGTTGGAATTTTCGAGGTGCTCCGAATGCGCCGGATGGTGATGGAGGCGCTGTGTTCCGATCTCCAGACGAGAGACAGAGCGAGTCTGCTCGAAAGTATCTGGACTACTCGGCAGTCTCGCCCGCACTCGAAAATGCTGCCGCAGTCACCGCGCGTGCACTCGACTTTCCCGTTGCGCTGGTCAACATTCTCGACGATCGAAACCAATACACCCTGGTTTCGTACGGGGTGGACGATGCTGGAATGCACGTCGTCCCGCTGTCCGAATCTGCGTGCCGAGCCGTGGTCGACTCCGGTCGGCCGATCGTCGTACAGGATGTCGATCAGGGCGTGGCGTCCTACAGCAGCACAACCACACCCACCGCACGGCCGACCGCCGCACTTATTGCGGCACTGAATAATTCAGGATTGTGCGCGTATGCATCGATCCCGCTGTTCGGTCGCGAATCCGTACCCATCGGCACGCTGTGTGTGCTCGACTTCCGTCCCCGCCAGGTGTCTGCGGACGACTTTCATCTGCTCGAACAACTGGCCGTGATGGTCGAGGAGCATCTCGACGCCCAGCGCAATCGCGCACGGATCACGAACGCAGAAGCGACTGTGCGGGAAGTGACCAGAGCCCTGGACGCAGGCCATATCACTCCCTGGTACCAGCCCATCGTCGATCTTCGCTCCGGTGAACTGTTCGCGCTGGAGGCGTTGGCTCGTTGGGAACACCCGACCCTCGGCGTACGTCCTCCCAGCGACTTCATCGGCAGGATGGAGAACACGGACCTGATCATCGATCTGGATCTGCGAATTCTCACGCGGGCACTCGAGGACTTCCGTAAGTGGACCCGGAATCACCCGAATCTCAGACTTTCGGTCAACATATCGGGCCACCACCTCGAGCGATTGAACTGCATCGACCGAATCACGTGTGCCGTACGCGCTTCCGGACTCGATGCGAAGTCGCTGATACTGGAAATCACCGAGACCGCCCGCGGAGTCGCGGTCGGCGACGAGGCCAGAATCGTCGCCGCTCTCCGGGCCGCCGGATTCACCGTGATGCTCGACGATCTGGGATCCGGCTGGTCGCCGGTGCCGCGTCTGACCCAAGTGTCGGTCGACGGATTCAAACTCGACCGTTCGGTCGCAGCCTCACTGCATACCAAGGTCGGAAACGCGGTCGCCGTCGCGATGCTGCAGTTCGCGACGGAGCTCGATCATAACGTTGTTCTCGAGGGGATAGAGAACAAGAGCCGACTCGACCGGGGGCGTGCGCTCGGATTCACCCACGGTCAGGGCTACTGGTTCTCCAAGGCCCTCGCCGCCGATGCCGTCCCAGGCTTCCTCGAATCGTATGCGCCCAAGTGACCGAATGAGACATTCGGTGCAGTCCGGCCCACCACGCGCACCTTCCAGCGACAGCACGCGTTGCAACCCGCGCCCCGGCTGGAACCTGCGCGCTCGGCAACCCAAGTGACCGAATGAGACATTCGGTCTGGTAGCGGCGCAAACCCGAACTGTCGGCACCGTCGTCTACTCTCCTAGCGACGTCGACCGGAAGGTGCTCGGATGCCCAGTCGTTCAAGCTCGCCAGCAAAGTCCAGCCAGTTCGTGTTTCGTTCGGTGGTGCCCCCGTTCCTGCTCGAGCGCATCGCCCAGCATGCGGCTCCTAGTTCTGGGCAGGGCGTTGCTGTCGACCACGCGTCGTCGAGTGCTGCGCGCACGCTCGCCATCGACCGTGAACTCGTGCGCGGCCGTATCGACGCACCCAAGCCGACCGCAATTGCCGCCCGGGCGGCAACTGGCGGTCCACGGCGATCGATCCACGACGCCGAGAACGATCGAGTGCTGCCGGGACGACTGGTCCGGGCCGAGGGATGGCCCTCTTCAGGTGACGTCTCTGTCGACGAGGCCTATGAGGGACTCGGTGTCACCTTCGAATTCTTCCGTGACGTGTACGGGCGCAACAGTCTCGACGGCGGTGGCCTGCCGCTCGATGCAACCGTGCACTACGACCGTGACTACGACAACGCATTCTGGGACGGCGAACGCATGGTGTTCGGCGACGGAGACGGAGAGGTGTTCGGACGATTCACCGCGTCCCTCAGCGTCATTGCTCACGAGTTGGCGCACGGATTCACCCAATACGCGTCCGGGCTCGAGTACTCGGGCCAGTCGGGGGCACTCAACGAATCACTGTCGGATGTGTTCGGGGTTCTCGTCGAACAATTCGCGCTCGGGCAGAATGCCGACAACGCATCATGGCTGGTCGGTCAAGGTCTGTTTCTCCCAGCAGTGCAGGGCCGCGCGCTCCGGTCGATGATCGAACCAGGGTCCGCGTACGACGACGACGTGCTAGGCCGGGATCCGCAACCAGCCGACATGGACGGCTACGTCGAAACCAGATCCGACAACGGCGGCGTGCATATCAATTCGGGAATCCCCAACCGCGCGTTCGCTTCGGCGGCGATCGAGCTCGGTGGACCTGCCTGGGACAGAGCTGGACAGGTGTGGTTCGACGTCGCAACCGATTCCGCACTCTCACCGACGATCGACTTCGACGGTTTCGCGGCGGCGACCGTCGCGGCCGCAGCGAATCGCTTCGGCAACGAGTCCGACGTTCGACGCGCGGTGTCCAAGGGCTGGTCTACGGTGGGTATAGCGGTAGACGACCATGAGCCTTCGGATTCGACGACTCGGCGGGTATGAAACAAGTCATACAGCCCAGGGACACTAAGGACGCGGTGATGTTCATCGAGGTGATTCGAGTGGGCGGTGTTGCGGGGCTGACGAAGAGGGCTCAGATCGATACCGACACGATCGCCGACGAGGCGTCGGTCCGCGAGTGGCGTCAGCTCGTCGAACAGGCCAGACCTCTCCTGCTGTCGCAGTCGCATGCGCAGCCGTCACCGACTCGTGAACGCGACGCGTTCGTGTGGACTGTCTCGGTCGACGACACGACGTGTCAGCTCGGCGATTCATCGATCACGGGCGCACTCCGCGACCTTGCGCAGCGCACGCTTCGCGAAGGTCGGCGACCATGAGAGCAATCCCCAGTGTCCTGTGTGTCCATGCCCATCCGGACGACGAGGCACTGTTCACCGGCGGGATTCTTGCGCGGAGCGCCGAGGCGGGCGCTCGGACATCTGTGGTCACCTGCACGTGGCGCGAGGGCGATATCCGCGTCGACGAACTCCGGCGATCCCTGTCTGTGCTGGGTGCTGGAAAGCCACGCCTGCTCGGGTACACCGACAATGGCTTCGACGGCGGAGCTCTGTTCGGCATGTCGCCGTTCGACGAAGCAGTCGGCAAAGTGGTCGCACACATCCGTGAATTTCGACCCGACGTCGTCGTCACCTACGATGCGTTCGGGGCTTACGGTCACCCCGACCACATCCACGCACATCGCGTCACCCTCGCCGCTTTCGAAGCGTCGCCGTTCGCGCAGCTCTTTCCCGAGGCGGGCGAGCCGTGGCAGCCGAGCCATCTGTGCCAAGCGACTATTCCTCGCAGCACGATCGAGGCCAAATGGGAGACTCTGTTCGGCTATTCGGCACCCCCGCCCGGGCCCGGGGTCCCCGGGGTTCCGGACGAGGACGTGGATCTAGCGATCGACGTCGGACGGTGGTACGACAAGAAGTGGTCGGCGTTCGCCCAGCACGAGTCGGAGATCGCGCGCGGTGGCGGAGCAACTCGAATCGCGAAAATGTCCGAGGAGGAACGTCGGGAAATCCTCGGGACCGAGTGGTTCTTGCATCGTGGACTGAGCCGAATCGGCGAAGATCCGTTCTTACCTCGCTGAGCCCCACACGAAAAACACGAGTCGCCCGAATTTCACTGTAACGCTACATATTTGGTTTCGAGGTACTCATCGATTCCTTCGGACCCGCCCTCTCGCCCGAAGCCGGATTCCTTGACGCCACCGAAGGGGGCCGCGGCGTCGGAAATGGCTCCTCTGTTGACTCCCACCATGCCCGAATCGAGTGCGGCCGACACCCTCATCGCACGGTCCAGATCACGGGTGTAGAAGTAGCTGACCAACCCGTACACCGTGTCGTTCGCAGCGGAGACAGCCTCGTCTTCCGTGTCGAAGCCGATGATCGCTGCCACTGGTCCGAAGATCTCGTCGCGGACCAGATTGGCATGTGGCGGAACCTCGTCCAGTACGGTCGGGGCGTAGAAGAACCCCTTCCCCGCCGGTGCGTGTCCCCCGGTTCGTACGCGAGCGCCCTTGGACACGGCGTCGTCGACGAGAGCGCTGACCGTGGCCAGCTGCTTCGCGTTGATGAGCGGTCCGATGTCGGTGCCGTCCACGTCACCAGGTCCTACCGACAGCGCCGCGATTCGGGTCGTCAACTTGCTGGTGAACTCTTCACGCACGTGGTTGTGCACATACAATCTGTTTGCCGCAGTGCAGGCCTCGCCGCCGTTCCGCATCTTGGCGAGCATCGCTCCGTCGACGGCCGCATCGATGTCGGCGTCGTCGAACACGATGAACGGGGCGTTGCCGCCGAGCTCCATCGACGTGCGAAGCAGCCGGTCTGCGGCACTGCGAACCAACATCTTGCCGACTCGGGTGGAGCCCGTGAACGTGATCTTGCGAAGCCGATCGTCCTGCATCAGTGGATCGCTCACACTCGCAGCGTCGGACGTCGGAAGAATCGACAACACACCGGAAGGCAGTCCCGCATCGACGAAGACCTGCCCCAGAAGCAGCATCGTCAGCGGTGTGTCTTCCGCAGGTTTGACGAGAACGGTGCATCCGGCAGCAAGAGCGGGTCCGATCTTGCGGGTGCCCATTGCCAGTGGGAAGTTCCACGGAGTGACCGCAAGGACCGGCCCGACAGGCACTTTCGTGACCAGAATTCGTCCGTTGCCTGCGGGCGCCGCCGTGAATCGACCGCCGATTCGGACCGCCTCTTCACCGAACCAGCGCAGAAACTCGGCGCCGTAGACCACTTCGCCACGACTCTCCTGGATGGATTTACCCATCTCCAGCGTCATCAGCAACGCGAATTCCTCGGAGCGCCCACGTAGCAGCTCGAATGCCCGTCGGAGGATCTCACCGCGCTCGCGCGCGGGGGTCGCAGCCCACGACGCCTGGACTGCTGACGCTGCGTCGAGCGCCTCGAGCGCGTCGGAACTCGACGCGTCGGCGACGGTTGCGAGCTGTTGACCGGTTGCAGGATTCAGCACCGCGAAACGGGCGCCGGTGGATGTAGCCGTTTGCTTTCCGCCTATCCAGATGTCGGTGGGAACGGAAGTGAGCAACTGCTCGGCACGTGACATCTCAGTTCTCCCTGGCGACGGTCCGGATGGACTCTTGCAGAATGTCGAGCGCCTCGTCCAAGAGCTCGTCGGGGATCACCAGTGGCGGGAGTAGTCGGATCACGTTTCCGTACGTCCCACACGTCAGAACGATGACTCCTGCCTCGAGCGCGAGCGCAGCAACCGCTTTGGTGGCCTCGGGGTTCGGTTCACGCCCGTCGCGCTTCACCATCTCGATGGCAAGCATTGCTCCCCGTCCGCGGACCTCACCGATAATGCCGACCTCGTCGGCGAGCGCGTTCATCCGCGATGTGACGGTGTGTTCGATATCGCGAGCCCGCGCGTTCAGGTCGAGTGTCAGCATCTGATCGATCGACGCCAACGCCGCTGCGCATGCCACAGGGTTACCTCCGTAGGTACCGCCGAGGCCGCCGGGGTGGACGGCGTCGATGAGATCGGCTCGACCTGTCACTGCCGCCAGCGGCATGCCTCCAGCGATGCCCTTGGCCATCGTGATCAGGTCGGGGACGACGCCTTCGTGCTCACTGGCGAACCAGGCGCCGGTGCGGGTGAAGCCCGCCTGGACTTCGTCTGCGATGAACACGACGCCGTTTGCCGTCGCCCACTCTGCGAGTGCGGGCAGAAATCCCTCGGCGGGAACGATGAAGCCGCCTTCGCCCTGGATCGGTTCGATCAAGATTGCGGCTACGTTGGCAGCGCCGACCTGCTTGTCGATGACCGAAATCGCGCGGGCGGCAGCCTGCGCACCCGTAATCGACGATCCGTCCGGGTTCAGACCCTCTCGGAAGGGATAGGACATCGGCGCTCGGTAGACCTCCGGGGCGAACGGTCCGAAACCGTGCTTGTACGGCATCGACTTGGAAGTAAGCGCCATCGTCAGGTTCGTCCGACCGTGGTACGCATGATCGAACACGACGACGGCGTCTCTACCGGTCGCGTGACGAGCGATCTTCACGGCATTCTCGACTGCCTCGGCGCCACTGTTGAACAGCACGCTCCGCTTTGCGTGGTCTCCCGGCGTCAGTTCGGCCAGCTTCTCGGCTACCGCGATGTAGCCCTCGTAGGGCGCGATCATGAAGCACGTGTGAGTGAAGTGCGTGACCTGATCCTGCACTGCGGAAACAACCGCGGGGTTCGACGCGCCGACCGTTGTCACCGCGATGCCGGCACCGAGGTCGATCAGCGAGTTGCCGTCGACGTCGACGACTACACCCCCGTCCGCGTCGGCTACGTATACCGGCAGTGTCGAGGCAACACCGGCGCCGACAACCGCCTTGCGTCGCTCGGCGAGAGCGGTGGAATGCGGTCCAGGGAAGTCGGTCACGACTCGCCGCTCCTGAGGAAGCCGATACTCGAATCTCGTCATGCGCCCACGTCCTCTCGAAAAGATGATTGCTCCGAGTATGCGACCGATCGCCCGCCCCGGTGACCTGACATTTCGTACAAGATCAAGCAGTCCGCAGCACCATTTCGGCAGATCGGACTAGTCTCGACTCTCGTGACCGTTCAAATCTCGTGGTTGTTGAGTCAGAAGCAACTGTCTCTGTCGCGACGAGGTGCACGGACCGCACACCCCGCTCCCGTCACTTTCGTCCACGCAACCGAGCTCACCGACCCGAGCCCATGGTTGTCGGGCGGGGAGCTCATCCTTACTACGGGCCTCGGCTTGTCCGACGACGCCGACGAACTCCGCTCGTACATCGACCGCCTTCATGGCGTCGGGGTGTCGTGCCTCGGCTTCGGAATCGGCCTGTCGCACAGCATCGTTCCCGATGCTCTCGTCGAGCGCGCCGACGAGGTAGGCCTCGAAGTTCTGGAGGTCCCCTTCGAAATCCCGTTCGCTGCGATCGTCCGCACGGTCATGAACAAGATCGCCGAGCAGGAATACGAAGAGGTCCTGCAGGCCGCGAAGGTACAGAACCGAATTACACGGGCGGCGTTGCACGGCGGCGTGGATGCCATCGTCAAAGAACTTGCGACCTCGACAGCGACCACCATCGCATATGTCGGTCGCCGCACGAGCGCGCTGTATCCGCGCTCCGAACAGGCGTTTCTCGACGAGGTTCGACAACTTGTGGCCGCGCGCGGGCGATCCGGAACCGCCGCGTCCATCTCGGTCAGCGAACCCGGACGAAGTGTGACCGTACAGTCGGTCGGGCTGTCCCCTGCGTCGTCCGGTCACGTGGCAATGACGTCGACCGGCCCCATCAGCAGTGTGAATCGAATACTGCTAGGACACGCAGTATCACTCGTCACCTTGGAATTGGAACAGCCGGCACGCTCGAGAGTCGAGCGGTCGACGTTGCACGCCCTCGCGCTCGCCTCGATGTTCGACACCCGCTTCGACCAGCAACCCGTGCCGACCGTGTTGAACGATGCAGCAGGAGTGGACGGCCTCGTACGAGCACTGGTACTACGCTCCGCCACAACGCAAGACACGATTCGCCATCTCGACGGGTTACTCTTCCGCGCCGGACGCGGCCTGTACGCGCATGTCGACGGAGATGTGGCGACCGTACTTCTGCGGGGGGACGACGCCTCGTCTTGGGTCGACGCACAGCTGCCCGACGACCCAACCCTCCGAGCCGGATTGAGCATGGCGCACTCGCTTCCCGATATTCGGAAAGCGGCTACGCAGGCACGGATGGCTCTCGGGATTGCCGGCTCGAAGCGCTCCGAACGGCTCGTCGAGTTCGGCAATGCACGCGCTTCGGTAGTGCTGCGCTCCGCACCCACCAGGGAGGCATTCCTCACCCTTGCAACCTCGACGGTAGACGTGCTCGCGGCCCATGACCGGGAAAACGGAGTCGAACTATTGGATTCGTTGCGCTGCTACTTGGCAGCGCACGGGCATTGGGAGGGGGCCGCCGCACACCTCGGTGTCCACCGACACACGTTGCGCGGGCGTATCGCTCGCGTGCAAGAATTGCTCGACGTGGACCTGACGGACGCCCGGGTACGCGCCGAGCTGCTGCTCACCATTCTCGTGTCCGACGGACGCTGACCCGTCCGCCGGGTCACACTCACCGCGTAGCGGTTTCGGTGAACGACACCTCCGCACCCCTCAATGCCGGCGCCCCCGCCGATGTCACCCATGAGGGAACGTCCCCCGGTGACGTTCCTGTCGCCTGGCCGTAGATCACGGCCAACGTGTCACGCTCGAAATCCGAACCCTCGTAACTAGCCGACGCGGCCTGACCGGTACCGGTGTCGGCGCCGGGCAGAATCGAGTACTGCGGTGCCGGAAGCTCCGGGATATCCTGCGGCCCTGGGTTTCTCGACGGTACCTGGTAGGACCCGTCGTTGGCGGAACCAGCAGGATACTGCGGGAAGAACTCCCCCGCTGCGGTATCGGCCGGTGTGTAGCATCGCGGACCACGATCGTCGAGGAACCGCGGCTCGTCCTGGTTGGGAAGGTATCGACCTCTCGGGTTGACGACGGGCATACTCACGTTGATGCCTGAATATTCGTCGCCGACGCCGATGACGGCCTGTGCACGGTCCACGATGGGCACGAACTGACTGAACGTGCATCCGAACGCCGGCGAGTACTGAGCCAACAGCTCCAATGCCTCTCGTGAATCAGCGGAGATCCGAATCAGGTTGTTCGCGTTCGCTTCCAGGAAGTCCGCCGTCGACGCACTCGTCGCGGTCAGCGACGAGATCAA
>NZ_LVCV01000282.1 GCF_001647195.1 Rhodococcus sp. EPR-157
ACGACCTGCGCGCGGGCGCGGTTCTCCCTCGACCGGCAGCGTGCGGCGTACACCGACAATCCCGCCACACACGCATCACTGACAGCCGCCGCAGCAGCCCAATCCGCTGCTGCCGCGGGGTGGCTGGTGGTGGCACCTGCCGCACTCCCTGTATCGAACATACATTCGATGCTATCGGACCCCACCGACACAAACCGACCGACGAATGGCGAGTTCCGGAGCTTGACAGCAACGGCACAATAGAGCGGACAAAATGCGTCGCCTCGAGAACAATCCCGACCACCAAGGAAAGCTCCGACAGACATGCCAGAGAAGAAGCCCACCAAAGACCCCGCGGCAGCGGTAGTCGAGAAGATCGCCTCCTACCCGGCGCCGTACGACGCGGTCGGCAAGCGGCTCCACGAGGTGATTCTGGAGGCCGCTCCGGAACTGCAGCCCAGGCTCTTCTACGGAATGCCCGGCTACGCGAAGGGCAAGGGTCCGATCCTGTGCCACTTCATCGCCGAAAAATACATCTCATTCGGGCTTTCCGAGAAGGCCAATGTCGTTGCGGGAGAGGGTGCATCCGACAAACTCATGCCGTCGGGCTGGTTCCTCACCGAACTCGACGACGCAACCGAGAAGCGAATCTCCGAGATCGTGCGGCAGGCGGTCCAGTAGATCACCGTCGTCGGTAGAGCCTCTCCGGCCGTCCGACGTTCCCGTAGTCCAGCGACACGTCGACCCTGCTGGTGCCCGCGAGGTATTCCAGGTATCGGCGTGCGCTGGATCGCGAGATCCCCGACCGCTCAGACATTTCGGTGGCAGACACCGGGCCGTCGACCTCGCGCAATTTCTCCTCGACGAGATCGAGCGTGACGCGACTGAGTCCCTTCGGTAGATCGGCTGACGCCCCGGTTACGCCGAAAGCCTTGTCGACCGCCGCCTGCTCGGCCTCGTCGATAACACTCAGCGACAACCGCGTCGTGCGGTATTGCTCCAGCCGCGCGTTCAGCACAGCGAATTTGAACGGTTTGATCAGGTAGTGAACGACACCGCTCCGCAGCGCTTTCTGCACGGACGCCACTTCTCGTTCACTGGTGATGACGAGAACGTCGACGTCGGGCACCAACTCACGGAACTTGCCGATGAGGTCGAGCCCGCTCATGCCGGGAAGGTGGACGTCGAGCAGGACCAGATCGGGTCGCATCGTCGATACTGCCTCGATCGCAGCCTGTGGCGTGTGCGCGACACCGCAGACCTCGAAACCTTCTGCCTTGCCTACGAATCCGGAGTGTACCTTCGCAACCATGAAGTCGTCGTCGACGACGAGAACACGTATCACTGCTGCTCCTTCATCACGGCTCGAAATACCGTCCAGTCGGTGCCCGAGAGTAGTTCCGACCCAACCGACACGTCGCCGCCTCGGCGTCGACACGCCAGCCGCACGAGGGCAAGCCCGAATCCATGGCCGGTGCTCGCGGACCCACGAGTGCTCCAGCCCTGTTCGAAGATCCGTTCCACGTCCGACGCCGCGACACCGGGGCCATCGTCGAATACCGCGACAGTGATCTCGCCGCCCTTCTCCTGCAACGAGATACGCACTCGGCCGTCGCAGGCAGTGACAGCATTGTCGACGAGATTGCCCAGGACGGTGCACAGATCACGCGACAACGCCCCACCATGATGACCGAGCGCGGAACCGTCGACGATCTCGATCGACACCGAACGATGCGCGGCAGCACCGATCTTCGCAATGAGCAACGCCGCGACACCGACATCTTCGACGGAGTCGGTCACGGCCGACGTTGCATCCTCCCGCCGCGCCGTCAATCCCTCCACGTACCGAACAACTTCGTCGTACTCGTGGAGTTGGACGAGCCCGGAGATGGTGTGCAACTGATTGTCGAATTCGTGGATGTGTTCACGTAGCGCCGTCGAACTCGTCTTCGTCACGCCCAGCTCCTCCTCGATGTCGGTGAGCTCGGTGCGATCTCGGAACGTGGTGACCGTTCCGACGGCCTTTCCCTTCGACACGATCGGAACCGTATTCAACACGAGCACTCGGTCTCCGACCAGCACGATCTCGTCGGACGTGGCGACGGTACCGAGCAGCACGTCGCGCAGCCGGTCGGTCAGTCCGAGCTCGTCGACAGTCATTCCCTTACTGCCGTAGTCGATATGCAACAGTTCGTGCGCGCTCTCGCTCATCAGCAGCACCCGCCCGTGCGGATCGAGTGCAATGACGCCTTCCTTGAGACCGCGCAGCATCGCCTCGCGCTGGCCGACCAGATCGAGGATCTCACTGGCCTCCATTCCCAGGGTCTGTCGCTTCACTCGGCGCGCGAGCAGCACCGAGCCCACTCCGCCGAGCACCGACGCCACCGCGAGATAGACGATCAGATTGGGCGCCGATTGAAGGAAGCGGTCCAACGCGGACGGATAGCGATCTCCGACGATCGCGGTTCCGACCAGCGTGCCCGAATCGTTCAGAACCGGCACGTGCGCTTCGACTGATCTGCCGAGCGGCGTGTCGGTCAGCCCGACCCACGACGCGCCTGCCGCCGACCCCACAGCGGTACCGACCTGCTCGGGGACAGTGGACAGCACGACGACGCCATCGACGCCCGCCAACTGCGCATAGTCCAGCCCGGAGACTGCTCGAACGGATTCGACGGCACTCTGCAGACCGGTCCTGATGCGGGGCTGCGCTGACGGCAGCAATTGTCGGACGACGGGATTGGCGGCCAGAGTCTCGGCGGCAGACTGCGCTCGTCGACCTGCGTCACGTTCGAACGTCGAGGACGATTGCGCGAGCGACAGTCCTCCGATGGCGACGAGCACTACGACGACGATGAGCAGCTGCAATCTCAGCAGCTGGGCAGCCAGCGTCGTTCTACGCACGGAACGACCCTACGTCGCCCCACCTACGACCGAACGAGAATGCGTGTGAGCACAATGGACACAAATGAAACTGTGGCCGCAAGGGTGACCGCAATCACAAAGTGCTGTTGACTATCGACGTGCCCACAATGAAAGTTCGAACTGCAGCCAGCGCCCTGTGCGTCTCGGTCGCCGTTCTGGTGGGCGCCTGCGGATCGGAACCTGCAGTATTCGCGGGTTCGGCAGCCAACGAGCGCGTTCGGTTCGTGGTTCCGTCCGACGCGGGTGGCGGTTACGACCTCACTGCCCGCAACCTCACGCAGGCATTGGCCTCGGACGGCACCGATTTCGACGTCGTGGTGTTGCCCGGCTCCGGCGGGGTCGTCGGACTCGGCCGCTTGGCCCTCGAGAGCGGTGATCCCGATCTCGCGATGGTCATGGGCCTGGGCCTGATCGGCGCACTGGAGACTACGGACTCGGATCGCACGATCGCCGACGTCACCCCCGTCGCCAAACTTCTGGAGGAACCAGAAGTCGTACTCGTTCCGGACAATTCGCCGCTGCGCACGATGGACGACCTGGTCGCCGCATGGCGTGCGAATCCGGCCGAGCTGAGTTTCGCCGGAGGTTCGGCCGAGGGCGGGGCCGACGGACTCTTCCGAATTCTGCTCGCCCGCGCCATCGGCGTCGACGCCTCCGCGTCGAAGTACCGCCAGTTCGAAGGCGGCGGCCAGCTCCTACCGGCGTTGCTGACAGGAGAGGTCGATGTCGCCACCACGGGCGTCAGCGAATACCTGGACCAGATCGCAGCGGGAACCGTTCGTGCACTTGCGATCAGCACTGCAGAACGTATCCCCGTCATCGACGCTCCGACCGCCCGCGAAGCGGGAGTGGACGTCGTCTTCGCCAACTGGCGCGGACTCCTCGCACCGCCCGGTTTGACGCAGGAAGAAACAGACGT
>NZ_LVCV01000283.1 GCF_001647195.1 Rhodococcus sp. EPR-157
CGGGCCTGGGCATCGGTGACATGATCACCGACGGCATCAAGTCGCTCGCTCCTACCGCGGCCTTACTGTTCTTCGCCATCATCTTCTTCGGCATCATGATCGACGTCGGACTGTTCGACCCGCTGGTGAAGGGGATCCTGAAGCTCGTCAAGAACGATCCGATGAAGCTGGTCGTCGGTACCGCAGTTCTCGCGATGGTCGTCTCGCTCGACGGTGACGGATCGACGACGTTCATCATCGTGACCTCGGCGATGTTGCCGCTCTACCTGAAACTCGGTGTGAGCCCGGTCATCCTGACCGTCATTGCGGGATTGGCCAACGGAACGATGAACATCATTCCGTGGGGTGGCCCCACCGTGCGTGCAGCATCAGCGCTCGGCATTTCGCCCTCCGAGGTATTCATCCCGATGGTGCCGTCCCTCATCGTCGGCTTGATCATCGTGCTGGCGTTCTCAGTCCACCTCGGCATCATGGAGCGTCGCCGCATCGGATCGCTCGTCTACGATCGCCAGCTGGTGAAGCAGGGTGCGTCGACGGACACCACCACGGGCAGCGGCGGAAACGCCGGCACCGGCGGCGGTGACGGCAGCGCAGGCCAGTTCATCGACGGCCTCGACCCCAACCGGAACACTCTGCGGCCGAAGCTGCTGTGGTTCAACGCAACTCTGACGGTTGTTCTGCTCGTGGTTCTCGTCATGGACATCCTTCCCATCCCGGTTCTGTTCATGATCGCCGCATCCATCGCACTTGCAGTGAACTTCCCGAAGGTCAAGGAGCAGGGCGAAGCCATCGCACGGCATTCCTCGTCGATCGTCTCCGTGGTCGCCATGGTTCTCGCTGCTGCGATTCTCACCGGCGTCTTCCAAGGAACCGGCATGGTCGAAGCAATGGCCGAGTGGCTTCTCAACGTCATCCCGTCGGGAATGGGTCCGTACCTCGCCGTCATCACCGGTGTACTGTCCCTCCCCTTCACGTTCTTCATGACGAACGATGCGTTCTACTTCGGAATTCTGCCGGTGCTCAGCGAAACTGCGGCGCAGTACGGCATCGAGCCCGTCGAGATGGCGCGTGCATCGATCACCGGCCAGGCGTTCCACCTGCAGAGCCCACTGGTTCCCGCAATTCTGTTGCTGGTCACTCTCGCGGGTGTCTCACTCGCCGACCACCACAAGAAGGTCCTGTGGCGTGCCGCCGTCATCTCACTCACCATGCTGGTCGTCGGTGTCGCCCTCGGGCAGATCCCGTTCGGCTGACCCCTACCTCACAGTTCGAAAGGCACACCATGTCCGTCGTAGTAATCCACAACCAATCCGATGAGGGCCGTAGCGCACTCGAAGCCGGCATCCGTGAAGCGGAAAGTCGCGGAGCCGAACTCGTTGTCGTCCATGCACTGTCGGGCTCCCCCGACGCTCGTGCCCAGGCGCAAGAGCTCGCCGCCGTCGAAACCGCAGTTCATGCTCTGGCTCCGGACGCCCGCGTCGAAGCTGCTCTTCCCGATCCCGACGCCACCAGCACCCTCCTCACACTCGTCGACAAGGTCGACGCCGAGCTGGTCGTCATCGGATCACGCCACCGCAGTGCCGTCGGCAAGTTCCTGATGGGTCAGACGGTCCAGCGTCTGCTGCTCGAGATTCCGGTAGAGATACTTCTCGTGAAATCGCGGTAGCAGCTTCGAAGCGGCGGGAGCGGGGCCTGCAGGTTTCGCCACCCCGCCGCTCGGGCACACTCCGAGAACATGAACAATGTCTTCGATAGCACCACACCGCAACCGAATCCGGGGAGGGCGCCGTCATGAGTACGACCACCGTCGACGCCGTTGTCATCGGCGCCGGGCACAACGGCCTCGTCGCCGCTGCCGCACTGGCCGATGCGGGTTGGGACGTGGTCGTTCTGGAGGCAGCGCCGGAGCCCGGAGGTGCGGTCAGGAGCGCGGAACTCGTTCCCGGCTATACGAGCGATCTGTTCAGCGCCTTCTATCCGCTCGGTGCCGCGTCCCCGGCGATGACGTCACTCGAACTCGAACGTCATGGGCTGCGCTGGTGCCGCGCGCCCGCAGCATACGGTCACGCCAGGTTTCCCGCGGACGAGGACGCACCGATAGTGCATGCCGACGTCGCAGACACTGCCGCAGCTCTTTCGGTGTACGACCGCCGCGACGGTGACGCGTGGATCGCCATGTTCGAACAGTGGACCCGAATCAAGAAAGCGCTGCTCGACGCGTTCCTGGGCCCATTTCCGCCGGTACGCGCCGGTGCGTCGCTCGCCCGAACACTCGGCGCGGCCGAGACCCTCCGATTCGCTCGCTTCATGGCCCTGCCTGCGCGGGTCATGGCGCACGAGGCGTTCCACAGCTCCGCCGCACGATGCCTACTCCTCGGAAATGCGATGCATGGCGACGCCCCGCTCGAGGCTGCGGTGAGCGGAGCGATGGGGTACTTGCTGACGATGATGGCGCAGGACGTCGGTTTCCCGGTTCCCGAGGGCGGGTCGAGCGAGCTGACTGCAGCCCTCGTCCGCCGCGCGGGCACAGCCGAAGTGAGATGCAACAGCGAAGTCACCCGAATCGATGTCGCAGGTGGGCGAGCACGATCCGTGCACACCGCATCGGGTGACACCGTCCGAGTACGGCGGGCGATCATCGCCGACGTGTCCGCACCGATCCTGTACGACAAGCTGCTGCCCGACGATGCCATTCCCCCGCGGATGCGCAGAGATCTCGAGAACTTCGAGTGGGACACACCCGTCGTCAAAGTGAACTACGCGCTCGATCGACCGATTCCGTGGCGCTCGAAGAGCCTGTCCCAGGCGGGCACCGTCCACCTCGGGGCAGACGACGACGGACTGTTGCGGTGGACCACCGACCTGGCGACCGGCGTCCTGCCGAAGCGTCCGTTCATGCTGTTCGGTCAGATGACCACAGCAGACCCGACACGGTCACCGAGCGGCACCGAAAGCGCGTGGGCGTACACGCATCTGCCGCGCGGGATCGTCGACAACGCGTCGGCAGACACCATCGCCGAACGGGTGGGCGACGTACTGGAGGAACACGCGCCAGGATTTGCAGCGTCGATCGTCGGCCAGGCCGTTCAGCGTCCCTCGGACTTGTCGGCGGCGAACTCCAGCTTGTATGGCGGCGCAGTCAACGGTGGCACAGCTCAACTGCACCAGCAGCTGATCTTCCGGCCTACCCCCGGCCTCGGACGACCCGAGACACCCGTCGAAGGTCTGTTCCTGGGAAGCTCCTCGGCACACCCGGGAGGCGGGGTGCACGGCGCCGGCGGCATGAATGCGGCCCGTGCTGCGCTGCGTCAACGGGGAGTCCTGGGCGCGGTACGAAAAAAGGTGACCAGTTCCTTGCTGGAACTGGTCACCCGGTAGTTCTGGTGGAACTGCCCTTACAGAGCGCTGTCCACCGTTGTGAAGCGTCGAACGCTGGGCACCACCGAAGTGGCTTCCAGCAGTCGGTGGACTGCGTGTCCCTCTACCAGGCACCAAGTGGTACCGGCCGATTCGACTGTCTCGTCGAGCGCGGTGAACACCGTCAACCCGGCAATTCCGAAGAATCCGACATTCGTGAGGTCGAGAACCAGCCGAACCCCTACGGAGACGCGGCCGCAGATGTAGTCACGCAGAATCGGCGCGCTGCGCATGTCGATGTCCCCGTGAACTCTGACGAGCACGGCGTCGGTGCCTGCACTGACCGACGTGAAGATCGCCCCGGTGGCGGCAACTGCTACCGTACTCTCGGCCATTGCCTTCGACCTGGTGGTGCCTTCGTCATCGAGATTGTGTGGAGTAACAGTCATAGCCATCCCATCGTTGATCGATTGGGAGGAGACCCGCTGTTCGGGTGCTGCAACAGAATTCTGAGGCGAACGAACTGCCCTCTATCTGTCGAGCCACACCGGCGGAGAATCCTCCGACAACGGCTGTTAGCTCAACCAAGAACAACCCTACGCCATTACTACCGGCCCGTATACCTGGGTTTCGACTACCAGGGTTTCGACCCGGTGTGCTCAGGGCACTCGTCGAAGCGATCCGGCAATCGCGGTACAGGGCCGCTGACAATGAATGCCGTCAGGAGGCAGCGACAACCATGACACGTGTGCGGATGGTCAAGAACGGTCCACTCATGGTCGAGGGCCCCGTGGAGATCGAGATGCCCGACGGCCGGATCGTCGAGTCGAATCGAACCACTGTCGCGCTGTGCATGTGCAAGCGCAGCAAGACCTTTCCGCTGTGCGACACGAGCCACCGGACGAGGCGCTAGGCCGTCCAGCGTTGCATCAATGCGTCGCCGAAACGGTCTTCCAGGAACGACAACGCCCGCATACCGAACACGATGTCGGCTTCGAGCTCGGGCTGGGTGGCGATCAGCGATCCGACGACGTCGTGCCGCAGTATCTGTTCGTGCACCGCGTCGGCCTCGACGTGTTCGGCGTAGAAGTGCACGCACTCTTCCGGGGCTTCGAGCCGCCGCAACGCCTCGACCAGCCGCGCAGCCCCGGGAGAGGACGTGATCTCG
>NZ_LVCV01000284.1 GCF_001647195.1 Rhodococcus sp. EPR-157
GCTCGCATCGTCGAGATACGACAGGTATCCAGTGTCCATTCCGGCAGCGTGCATAGCCTCCAGGTACAGCCGCTGATGCATGCGATCAACGCGTCCGGCGCCGTACTCGTCGTATTCCACCGCGACGAACGACGCTTTTGCCTGACCGGTCAGGCGAGGAATTGCCCATGCATGCGGGTCGGCCTCTTTGAGGTGGTAGAGCGAGCGGTTGGCGAGGTACTCACGCATCTGGGACCAGGTTCCGGCGTCGCGCAGATACCACGACGGCCCCGTTCCGGTCCTCGGCTCCACCGACAGTGCGTCCATCTCGTCTGTTGCACTCGAACCGGGCTCGACCGATTCCTTTATGCGCGAGAGAAATCCGCGTTCGAGTTGTCGGCGAAGGCCGAGCATCTCGGTGTTCCATTCCCACTCGTCGTCGACGCCGCGGAAGCCGCGGTAATGCAGTTCGTAGCAGAGGTACAGCGCCAACTGCACGTCGTGACCGAGGTAGTCCACGTCTTCAGGCACCTCGGGGAGACTCGCAGGCTGGGACGGATCCCCGCGGAGCGCGCTGATCACGGCCGTGGACACCGGACCGCGCGGGCGCGGCAGATGGCCTGGCCGCCCGGTATCGATCGACGCGGCAACAGTGGCTGTGGAAGTCATGTGCAGTGTTTACCCGGTCGAACGTGGGCGAAACCGGATCAACCGGCGTGCAACTCGTCGTGGTGTTCGCGCATCGCGTCGATCAATACGCTGAAGACTCGATGCGCCGCAGCAAGATCCGAATCCGGTATGTCGGCGAGAGCAGCCGACGTCCGTGCGCCCAGCGGCCCGAAGAATCCGCGGGCCACCTCCATTCCGTGGGCGTCGTAACGCAGAATGACCTTACGACGGTCGCTCGCGACCTTTTCTCGCTTGATGTGACCGGACTCGATCATCCGCTCGACCAGGTACGTCATCGCAGCCGAGGACAGACCTAGCCGGTTGCCGAGCTCCCCCGCTGTCAGCGGCGTACCTTCCACATCGGCAATCATGATCAGCAACAGCGCGCGAAAATCGTTGGGCCGCAATTCGTGTTGGGCGCCGAATGCGCGACCGATCTCCTCCGAGACAGCAGACAGCGCGCGAACGTCCGATGAGATCATCGACTCCAGTTCACTGCGGTCGGACACTGTCTTCCTTTCGATCGGTGCCGCCTTCCTTTCGATCGGTAGCCGCGTCAGACTATCGCGCCGCAGCGCGCCAACTCTCTCAGTTGCTTAATTGTTAAGTTGATGAGATTCTTTTCGGGTGGAACTGTGGACCCGATTCGCCCGAATTGTCAGTTCGCGCCGCTCGTGGGCACTCTCACTCGCGGTGCTGATCCTCTCGTTGGGCTTCGTGGCCCTCGTCGGCGAGAACGACTCCGCCGGACAAGCACCGTCGTCCGTGCCGCCTGCAGCGGACTCCGCGCAGGTCACCGAACTTCTGGCGCAATTTCCCGGTGCCGATACCGCTCCGGTGATTCTCGTCGTCAGCCGGGACGACGGTGCGGAATTGGACGCTGCCGACCTCGACGCCGCACAGCAGGCGCTCGACAGGCTGTCCGACGCCGACACACCGCTCATTCCTGCGCCCGACGGCAAAGCCACGCTCGGGATCGTGGAGATCGACTCCACGCTGTCCGGCTTCTCACTCAGCGACACCGTGACCTCACTGCGAGAGTCAGCCGCCAACGGCCTACCCGATGGGTTGTCCGCGCAGCTCACGGGCGGTCCGGCGTTCGGCGCGGACATCGCCGACTCGTTCTCGGGTGCCAACTTCACCTTGCTTGCCGTCACCGCCCTCGTCGTCGCGATCCTGCTCATCGCGACCTATCGATCACCGATCCTGTGGCTCGTCCCGCTGATCGTCATCGGCCTCGGTGATCGGGTAGCCACCTCGGTCGGCACCGCACTCGCCGACGTGACGGGCCTGTCGTTCGACGGGTCCACCTCGGGCATCACCAGCGTGCTCGTCTTCGGCGCAGGCACCAATTACGCATTGCTGCTGATCTCTCGCTATCGCGAAGAGCTCCGCACTCGAACGGATCATCGCGAGGCACTGCAACACGCCGTCAGGCATGCCGGTCCCGCGATCCTCGCCAGTAACGCGACCGTCGTACTCGCGCTTCTGACGCTGCTGCTGGCGATCCTCCCGAGCACACGCAGCCTCGGCGCACTCGCCGCAGCAGGGCTCGTCGTCGCGGCCGTGTTCGTGCTCGTCGTACTTCCGCCTCTGCTGGCGCTGTTCGGGCCGAAGTTGTTCTGGCCGTTCGTCCCGAAGCCCGGAGACAAGGACACCGCAACCACGGGTACTTGGCATTCGGTCGCTGCGGCTGTGTCGCGGAACCCGGTCCGGACGGCATCGATCACCCTCGTGGGGCTGATCGCCTGCGCTGCAGCATTGTTCGGAACAGAAATCGGGCTCTCCCAAACCGAGCAGTTCCGAGTCACGGCCGAATCGGTCGAAGGGTTCGACACACTCGCCGAGCACTTCCCTGCCGGGCTCGCCGACCCGACGACCGTCGTTGCCCCGGCAGAATCCGCAGACCGCGTCGACACGGCGCTCGGCTCCGCGAGTTCCGTCGAAACATATACCCGTGGAGCTGATTCCGGCACCGGTCTGGCGCAGTGGTCCGTTGTCACCGATGCCGCGCCCGCGTCGGACGAGGCTTTCGACGCAGTCACCGATCTCCGTGAGGCACTTACCGATATACCTGGCGCGCTCGTCGACGGAAGCGACGCTCAGGCACTCGACACCAGCGAGGCTGCCGCCCGCGACCGACTGGTGGTCGTACCTGCGATTCTGATCGTGGTGCTCCTCGTTCTGATCGCACTGCTGCGATCGCTGGTCGCGCCCCTCATTCTCGTCGGTACCACGGTGTTGAGCGCGCTCGCCGCCCTCGGCGTCGGAAGTTGGTTCAGCAGCAACGTTTTCGGTTTTCCAGCGTTGGACGACAACGTCCCGCTCTTCGCCTTCCTGTTCCTTGTCGCACTCGGCGTCGACTACACGATCTTCCTGGTCACCCGCACGAGGGAGGAAACACCGGGGCACGGAACCCGAGCCGCGATCGTGCGCGCCGTCGGCGCCACCGGCGGTGTCATCACGAGTGCGGGCATCGTTCTGGCAGCCGTGTTCTGTGTGCTGGGTGTGCTTCCGCTGATCACCCTCACCCAACTGGGCATCATCGTGGGATTCGGAATTCTGCTCGACACGTTCGTCGTACGCACGCTGGTCATCCCAGCCCTGTTCACCCTCGTCGGCCCGGGGATATGGTGGCCGAATCGAATCGATTCCAGCAGGACCGAACTGATGGACGTCAAGGAGTGAAAATCATGAAGGTACGTTCCATGGCAGGACGAGCACTCGTGGCGGGAGCCTGCGCAACCGGTCTGATCCTTGCCGGCGGCACTGCTCAGGCGGCACCGGCACCATCCGGATCCGCCGGCTGGGAGCCGCTGACTCCGATCCCGTCGCTGGACGTCGAGCGGTATCTCGGGACGTGGAATCAGATCGCCGCAGTGCCGCAGCCGTTCAACCTCGAATGCGCACGCGACACCCAAGCGAACTACTCGTTGATCGATCCCGCGAACATCCGCGTCGAGAACACCTGCACCACGTGGACCGGCGAGCAGAACGGCATAGTCGGAAACGCGCGCGTCAACGACAGCGTCACCAATGCTCAGCTGCACGTGAGCTTCCCGGGCGTTCCCACCCAGGAGAACCCGGAAGGCCCGACCAACTACATCGTGGCCTACATCGCCGACGACTACTCCTGGGCGCTCGTCGGAGATCCGTTCCGCACCTCGGGGTTCGTCCTCTCGCGTTCCCCCGAGGTGAGCACCGAGAAGTTCCGTGAAATCCGCGCAGTGGTGGAGTCCAAGGGCTACAACTCGACATTCGTCCTCACCTCGCCGACCCCCGGCGGCGCGACGGATATCCGGCCGCTGTCGAGCGTCTAGGCCACGATTTCAGCAGGTCAGGGGCTTCCAGCCCAGTGGCGCGGTTAAGTGCATTCCGGTGCACTCAATCGTGCCACTGGCGGCGGAGCCGCCTACCCGCTCCCGCCGCACCCCGCTCACTCGACATTCAGCGCAACCCGACGCAGCAAACCTGCCAACGTCTCCAACTCACGATCACTGAGCCCACCCAATAGCTCCCGATCCTTGCCGAGCCGGACCGGGAACACGCGATCCACCAGTTCACTTCCGGCATCGGTCAGCTCCAGCAGCACCACCCGGGCATCGCGCGCAGACTTCGAGCGCCGAAGCAGCCCCACTCCCACGAGACGCTCGGAGATCTTCGTCGTCGACGCCCCACTCATCAGGGTTACCGAGGTCACTTCGCTGGCGCGCAAGGGCCGGTCGGCGCGTCGGAGCGCACTGAGCACGTCGAACTCCGCTCGCGACACACCTGCCGGGGCCAACGCCGCTTCGAGGAGGTTGTTCGCCCTCGATGCGATTCTGGCGATACGCGCCAGAACTTCGATGGGTGACGTGTCGACTCCTGGGAAGACGTCCGCCCACTCGCGCCTGACGTTGTCGACGAAGTCTCCGCCCGATTTCTGCGCCGGAATCATGCCGTCACACTACGGCGCGCATCACAGTCCGACCCAAGTACTTTACTAGTGAAATACCTGTAAAGTTCTTGCCGTGACTGCCTCACTCGACCGACTCGAACACTCCCGATCCGCGTTCGCCCATGCCGTGTCGCCCAGAACATGGCGTCAGGCACTGGCCATCGCGCCATCCGACGCGTCGTTCGCGCCCGCACTTCGAGTCGGCCTGGCAGTCACCATCGTGCTGGTCGGCGGCGGCTTCCTGGGTCGTCCCGACCTTGCCGGCTTCGCGGCGCTCGGCGCGCTGTGCTCGGCATTCGGCCGCTACGAACCATATCCGCGCCGCGCCGGCAAGATCGCGCTGGTGAGTGCGCTGATCATCGCGTACGCATCGTTCGGAGCACTTCTCGGCGCGACCACGACGTCCGCCGCCGTACAAGTACTTGCAATCTCGATCTCGGCCGGCGTCGCAGCCATGGTGCTCGCCGCGTTCGCAATCACCGGTCCAGGTGCGGTCATCCTGATCTTCGCATCGACAGCGGCGGTCGCTTTCTCCCACACCGAAGCCGACATCACCACGGTGTGCACGACGGTCATTGTCGGTGCCGCTGTCGGGTGGGTGGCCTCGATGCTGCCTGCCCTCGTCCACCCTGTCGGACCTGCGCAGCTTTCAGTGGCGCGAGCACTCGCTGCAGTCGACTCCCGGCAACAGGATGCGGCTCGCGCGGCCATCGCGCGAGCCCGGACCGTCGTCGCGCTGAACACCGGCACCCGCGAGCACCGACTCGGACTGGTGACACTCCTCGACGACGCCGAAGCCCTCCTCGACGCATGGGCGAACGGCGACGACCCGACGCACGCGAGTGACGTTCTCGCTCACGAACGAGAACTCCGCAAGATGCGACGCTACGACGCACTCGAAGTCCGCGCAGCGCAACTCGACACACCGCCGCGGAACTTCTTCGCGGCAGGACTGACGCAGCTCACTTCGCCGGCGCTGGTGGTCAATGCCGCCCGAATCACCGTTGCCGCAGCGCTGGCTGCTTGGTGCGCAACACTTTTCGGATTCGAACACCCGCTGTGGGCAACGATGGGTGCGATTGCAGCAATGCAAGGAATCACGTTCCACACCACCGTCCAGCGCGGCATCCAGCGACTGCTCGGCAATATCGGTGGCGCGATCTTCGCAGCCGGACTGATCGCTCTGTCACTCGGATACTGGCAGACCGTCGTTGCGATCGTTGCGCTGCAGATCGCCGCCGAGCTGCTCGTACTCAAGAACTACGCCTTGACCACGCTCGCCATCACGCCGATGGCCCTGTTGCTGACCGGACTGGCCGGTCACCTGACGCCGGCAGTGACCATCAGCCGCATCGGCGACACGCTGATCGGAGTTCTCATCGGCATCGTGATCGCGGCACTCACCATCGAGCGAGCCGATCGATACCATCGAAGCTGACCACCGCGGCGTCAGGACGAGATCAGGCCAGAATCTCGGCAACCGGCGTCGACGCGCGACCGATCAGCTTCTGCAGATCTCCGGAATCCGTGTCGAGATCTCCGCGAGCAACGCCAGCGTCGGCACTGGCCAGCATCTCGGCGACGAAGCTGGGCAGGCCGGCACCTTCGAGAATCGAGCGGTACTCGGCCTCGGGAACATCCTTGTAGACGACGGGCTTGCCGGACACCTGGGCGATGACGGCGGCCAGCTCGGTGTAGGTCAGACGCTCGTCGCCACCGAGCTCGTAGATCCGGCCCTCGTGGCCGTCCGACAACAGAACCTGCACTGCCGCCGCCGCGAAGTCGGCTCGTGAGGCTGCGGCGAGCTTTCCGTCGGCTGCCGCGCCGAGTAGGACGCCGCTGCCGATGATCTGCTCCAGAGAACCCTCGTAGTTCTCCCAGTACCAGCCGTTGCGCAGAAGAACGGAGGGGATCGACGACGCCGCGAGCCGCTGCTCGGTTGCGACATGCTCCACCGCGAGGCTGACTCCGGACGTGTCCGCCTTCAGGAGCGATGTGTAGGCGATCAGGGAAACGCCTGCGGCCTCGGCCGCATCGATCACGTTGGTGTGCTGTGCAACCCGCTGGCCGATGTCCGAGCCCGATACCAACAGAAGCTTGTCCACAGCGGCGAGAGCGGAACGCAGGGCGTCGACGTCACCGTAGTCGGCAACTCGCACCTGGACGCCGCGATCAGCCAAGCTCGTCGCCTTGGCCTCGTCGCGGACGATCGCCACGATGTCCGAGGCAGCGACGCCCCGCTCGATCAAACCATCGACGACGAGCCCGCCGAAGTGTCCGGTTGCGCCTGTTACTGCAGTAGTCATGCCCACTCCTTGGTTGTTCCTTCAAGTCCTCAACCACTATGCACTTACTTTTTCGATAGTGCAACCGTTAGTGAAAGTGCATACAGAAGTGCATGCGCTACCATTGCCGAATGAGCGAAGCCGATGCCTCTATCGAGGCCGACGTCTTCGCGCGGAATTGTTCGTCGCGCGAGGCGCTACAAAACGCAACCAGCAGATGGGGCATCCTTGCCCTCGCGGCCCTCGCAGAAGGCGACTACCGATTCAACGCGCTACGCCGGCGGGTCGACGGCGTCAGCGAGCGCATGCTTTCCCAGACCCTCCATACGCTCGAACGCGACGGGCTCGTCGTACGCACGGTTCTGGAGTCGATTCCACCGAAAGTCGAGTACAGCCTCACGCCACTCGGACGCGGCGTCGCCGAGCAGTTGACCAGCTTGATCGAGCTGATGCAGTCCAATCTTCCGGCCGTCCTGGCAGCGCGCGCCGAGCACGACGCGCGCTGATCACGCCGGGATTACCACGCACCACTCGTTGCCCTCTGGATCGAGCAATACTTGGAACGATCCCGCCGTGTCGGAATGCGCATCCCCTACCACCGTCGCGCCCAGCTCCGTTGCCGCGCGCGTCGCTGCGGCGATGTCCGTGACGACGACGTCCAGATGTAGGCGGTTCTTCACTGTCTTCGCCTCGGGGACTCGCTGCAACGCGATGCGGGTGAAGCCGGGAACATCGACGTAGTGCCATGCCGGATCGCGGACGGCCGGTACCCCGCCGAGCACTCCCGCCCAGAACGTGGCCAACACGGCCGGCTCCGCGCAGTCGATCACAACCTCGTCGATTCTCCCGATCATGATCGGATCGTATCGGGCTCGCAGCGGCGACGTGCGGTGCTACCGTGCAGTTCGACCAGCCGAGAGGGGCACGTACCAGGTGATCGGGAGAAGATCTTTCCTTGCCGCAACCGGTGTTGCCGCTCTCGGAAGCGTTGCGCTCGGGTCTGGTCGGGCATCGGCGTCGCCGAGTGGCCTGGATGTAGGCCGGGGCATCGGCGACATGACCGGCGAACCGTTGGGTGCCGGGATGAACGGCTATGCGGTACTGGAACAGTCGTCCGCCGGCCTTCATCTACGTCAGCGCGCCCGGGCGTTCGTTTTCGTGGACACCGCGTCGGGTGCGCGCCTTGCCCACGTGACGTGTGAGGTCGGCCTGATGTTCGAAAGCATCTTCGAGGAAGTCCTCACCCGACTCTCGTCGCGCTTCGGCGACCTCTATCACCGCGGAAACGTGCTGCTGACGGCAACGCACACCCATGCTGCCCCAGGTGGGACGGACTCTCATCTGCTCGTGGACATCACGACTCTCGGATTTCGTCCGATCACGTTCGACGCCAATGTTTCCGGAATAGTCGACGCAATCAGTCGGGCGCACGAGGACGTACGACCAGGACAGGTGCGCATCACCACCGGCTCACTGCACGACGCAGGCGTCAACCGATCACCCGTGGCGTTCGACCGAAATCCGGACAAGGATCGGCTGCCGACGAGAATCGATCCTCGTTCGGTCAATCTTCAGCTCGAACGAGACGGAGAATTGGTCGGCATCATCAATTGGTTTGCCACACATGGCACCTCGATGACGGCAACCAACTTGCTCGTCAGCAGCGACAACAAAGGCTACGCGGCCTGGCACTGGGAGCGAGAGGTCGCCGGGGTCGACTACTCCGACCCCAGTTTCGTCGCTGCCTTCTGCCAGAGCACTCCCGGCGACATCTCCCCCAATCTCGACAAACAGCCGGGAACCGGACCCACCACGGACGAGTTCGAGAACACCCGCATCATCGGAATGCGCCAATTCGACACCGCACGTGGACACACCGACGATGCAGGCGCATCGTCGGACAGCGGAATCGACATGCGGTGGATGTATGCGGACTTCTCCGCGGTCACCGTCCGCCCCGAATTCACCGGAGACGGTCGCACGCACACGACGAGTCCTGCTGCCCTCGGTGCCGCGTTCGCAGCCTCGAGTCAGGAAGATGGCGGAGGTCTACCCGAACTCGGACTGGCAGAAGGTGAGCGAGGGGGCAATCCCGCGTTGGCTGCGTTGAGTTCGGTGGTCATGCCGCAGTGGCTTCGCGACGCCCATGCGCCGAAGGACGTCGTCCTGCCGGTCGGGCTGATCCCCGGAATCGTCCAACAGGTGTTTCCATTCCATCTTGCGCGCATCGGATCCTTCTACCTGTTCACCTGCCCGTTCGAGCCGACGGTGATTGCCGGGTCGAGGTTGCGTACCGCGCTCGCGGACACGCTCGGAGTGGACCCCGAACTTGTTGTCGTGCAGGGCTATACCAACGGCTACGGCCATTACGTCACCACTGAAGAGGAGTACGACCAGCAGGACTACGAGGGAGGTGCGACGGCGTTCGGACGTTGGCAGCTACCCGCGACACTACAGATCGCCGTCGATCTGGCATCGGCCATGCGTGACGATCGTCCCGTGCCGACCGGCGCGAAGGAGCGCGATCTCACCGGTATCGTTCCGACGTCACCTGGCGGAGTACCCGTCGTCGACATCGCTTCCCCCGGAACCGAGTTCGGTCAGGTCTTGACCCAACCCGCACCGTCGTACACCGTCGGGCAGCGGGTCTCCGTTCGCTTCTCCGGCGCGAACCCGAACTCGAATCTTCGGCGGGACGACACGTATCTCGCCGTCGAGTATGCCCAGGGCACCGAGTGGCTGCGCGTGTACGACGACGGCGATTGGTTCACCAAGATCCTGTTCGAGAACGTCGGCCCCATCACGACGTCGACCGTCGTCTGGGACATTCCACCCGGCCAACATCCCGGTCGATACCGGATCGTGTATTTCGGCGATTCCCGCACGCTCGACGGGCAGCTGACGCCGTTCGTGGGCATTTCTGCGGAGTTCGAGGTCAGCTGAGCAGTGTGTGGCCTCGACGATGTCAGGGCTCCAGCAGCGACCCGAGCATCCGCGCGGTCAGGGCAACTACCGTCTCCTGATCGGCACCCGCCAGCTCTTCCAACGTTCCCGCAGCCCGGCCGAGAGCAATGCCCGACAGCGCCGCGACCGCCATCTGTGCACGCAATCTAGGCGAGTCGAGACCCGCGTCCCGCATGCGCCTTTCGAGTCCCGCGGTCAGACGCTTGTCCACTCGATCGGCCGCCGCCGATTGCACGGACGGGTCGTCGTGTGCTCGCATGACAGCTTGCAGGACCGGGCCGGATCCCTGCCGACTCACCCTTCCGATCGTCTCCCCGATACGCGCCGGGTCGGCGATGTGGGCGAGGTCCGGACCGGTGTCGTCGGTCGGCAGCGTCTCCAGATACAGCGCGGCTTTGTTGCCGAAGTACCGTGCGATGAGAGCGGAGTCGACCCCGGCGCGGTCACCGATGTCACGGATCGTGGTCGTCTCGTATCCACGTTCCCCGAAGAGTTCGGCTGCGGCATCGAGCAAGTTCTGCCGAGTCCGTGCCGAGTTCCTGGTCCGTGCTTCAGGTCTCGCTACACCTTCAGACCCCATTGCGCGCTCCCATGTCGCGGCGGCTGTCGATATCGTAGACGAATCCGCCGGTGGCGGCCGATTCGACACTTTCGTCGATCAACTCCTCACGCACGCGAACGGTCCGCCGTCGGGCGTAGGACAGCGTGAGCGCCAACAATGCCGTCACGATCCACAGGCCAACTCCCACCACGATGACCGTCGAGTATCCGTTATCCGTGGGATAGAGCTGCCCCGGCAGCGTGTACCCCGCGAGAACTGTTGCACTGAGAGCGCTTCCGACAGCACCACCGACCGTTCGGGTCACCTGGTTGACACCGAGGGCACTCCCGGTCTCGTGAGCGGGGACGGCACTGACGATGAAGGCGGGCATCGCTGCAAAAGTGAATCCGACTCCCAGCCCGGCAATTCCCATGACCACGAACACGATCCACAGATCCGAACGGCCGAAAAGCAAGAGCACGAGTGCGGCGACGAACGCCAGCGCACCGACGGGCATGATCAGGTTGCGCGGCAACCATCGACTCGTTGCCGGAACAAGCTTGTTGGCGACGACGCTCGCCAGCGAGAACGGAACGAGGACCAGCCCCGCGATCATCGCCGACCGACCGAGCCCGTATCCGGTGTCCGTCGGCGTCTGGACGAAACGGATGACCGTCGAAGACATCACGAACATTCCTATCCCGGCGAGCAATCCGGTGACGTCCGCAGTCAGCACGGATCGGTTGCGCAGCAACCGAAGTTGAACGATCGGGTGATCGCAGCCCAACTCGTGGCGGGCCCACAAGGCCAGAATCACCGCTCCCAGCACGGCGCACGACAACAGCGGCACAGAGGTCCACCCCCACTGGCCTCCCAGACTGATGGCAATCAGCAGCGCGGTGAGCCCGGCCCCCAGCGCGAGCGCCCCGACCACATCGAGCGGGTGCCGCTCGAGATGGCCGCTGCCCGGGACCACGACGATCGCACCGATCAGGACGATCGTCGTCGCAAGCGCGGCAACGACGAAGCACGCGTGGAACCCCCAGAAGTGCGCTATGACGCCGGTCAGCGGGTACCCGAGTCCGATGCCGGCAACCGCAGTGACGGACAGCGCAGCAACGCACGCTCGCGCACGCTGCGCACCGAGGTGATCACGAGCGACTGCCATCGCCAGCGGCATCAGGCCGAGACCGATTCCCTGCAGGCCGCGTCCGACGATGAGCATCGCGAAATTGCCGGGGATCGCCGCGAACACGCAGCCGATCAACACGACGGCCAGTGCGCCGATCACGACCGGTCGACGCCGGGGCCCGTCACCCAGGCGTCCGAGCACGGGCACCGTGACCGCTCCGGTCAACATCGCGATGGTCAACGACCACTGTGCGGCTGTGAACGAGACCCCGTAGGTCTGGGCGACCGTCGGAATGAGCGGCGCTCCGACGCTGCTCACGACCGCGACGATGGTGCAGACAGCGATCAGGATCGGCACGAGGGCGCGGTCGCGCGCCAAAATGCGGGTGTCCGCGCGCTGTTTGTCATCAATCGATGTCATCAGGTGATGATAAGCCCTGGCCGCCGAAGTTACCGAAAGGAGATCGTTTGGTTACCCCTCCGTGATCAGTGCTGCGCTCTGCCGTGTCGGACGAAGCGGACTGTGGGGCGTACGGGGCGTAGACGGCCTCGACCGGCACGACCTATAGGGAGGACTTCATGACCAGGACACTCGGAACCACCCTCACCAGATCGATCGGCGGAGCGGCTGCGCTCGGAATTGCAGGCGCATGCGCACTTCTACTGCCCGGCACAGCGTCGGCTGCCCCCGTCGGATGCACGACCGCACCCGGCGGAATGGTCGAGACCGGCCTCGACGGCGCCTCCCAGTGCGACAGCGCGGCCGATTCGACGAGCGCAGCGGCGGGATACGGTGTCGACGGCTGGGGTTCGGCAACAGCCCTCGGCAACGCCGCCGCCCTGGCTCTCGGAATCAACGGGGGCACTGCGGTAGCGGACGGCTCGGCGGGTGCCGGACCGGCAACCATCGCAATCGGCCCGGGCAGCGTTGCCGTCAACGAAGGCGTCGGGCCCGGCCTGTCCATCGCCGTCGCGGGACCCGGCGCGACCATCACCCTGACCCCGACAGGCGCCGTGTGCGAGGGCCCCGGAATCGCGGGAAGCCTCACCACACTGCAGGGATGCGTAGGCTAGATCACTTGACGGAAGCCTTCTCGCGCTCCGACTTTCGCGCATGGCGTGAGCGGAGCGCGACGAAGGCCTTGGCGCCGAAAGGCGCCGCGAGCAGGATGATGACCAATCGGACGACCTGGACCGCGGCTACGAACGTGACGTTCACCCCGCTCGCCGCCGACACCGCCAGCACGGCGGAGAGTCCACCGGGCGTAGTCGCCAGATAGCCTTCCAACAAGCTTGTTCCGGTCAGGCTCGACAGCATCAGTCCCAGCAACGCACACACCACGCCCAGTACCAGGATGAGCAGAATCGCCCAGGGCAGAACTCTGCCGACCGCCCTCACGCTGTCGCCGGTGAACGCCAGCCCCGCTTGCCATCCGATCAGGACGAACGCGATCGGCAGCAGAACCGTGGGCGCAGACACCGAGTCGATCCATCCCGACAGCTCCAACGCGCCGGATGCGACCAGCGGACCCAGCGTGGCAGGTGCAGGTAGGTGAACGAGCCGTCCGACGCCGATGCCGACACCGATGCATCCCGCGACCACCAGAAGGTTTACGTACCAAACGCTTCCATCTTCGACCGCGGGTGCGGCTGCACCCGAGCCTGCCCCGAAGAGAACAGTTGCGACCACGGGCATCGTGACGATGATCAATCCGACACGCACGTACTGGATCACGGCGACGATTCGTTCGTCGCCGCCCAGCTCGCGAGAGATCGCGACCAGCCCCTGCGCGCCACCGGCAACCATCGACAACGCACCGGTCACAGCGTCGACGTCTCGATGCGCAGCCAGCAGGAGCCCGGCTGCGACGCTGACCACGAGGGTCGCGACGCAGACCGCGAGCGCCGGCAGCCAACTCGAACCGAGCGCCGACAGCGTCTCCGTATCGATCATGAAGCCGATGCTCACCGCGAGAATTCCCTGCGCGAGCATTCCAGCCGGCCTGGGAATCCGCTCCGGTCCGACACCGCGGACTGCCAGCACGGCCGCAACCACCAACGATGCGAACAGTGCCGCGGCCGACAGACCCGCGTAGGCCAGGACCGCCCACACCGCGCCGGTGGCGAGGGCGAGTCCGGCCCACCGAAGTGCAGAGTTCCGCATCGATATTGTCCGCATATAGTAAGACTACCCTTAGGTTTATCGAGGTCAAACCCAACTTGATCGTGCATTAAACTACGAAGGCTCTTATCAATGTCCGTGTACCGGCCATCACCTGGCACTCTTGTGACCTGCACGCCGGGCCGCATCGGGCGTCACCATCCACGAGAGGGGTCATGCGCATGAGCACCGAGAGGCTCGCGTCGAACGCGTCGGAACTGCGTGAAGCGATGCTCGCATTGACCCGGCGACTCCGACGCCAACGCCCGCAGCACTACCTCACCCCCAGCCAGATGCAGATCCTCGGCGACGTCGAACGCAGCGGAGGTTCGAGCGCACCGGTCGACCTCGCCGCGATGCAGGGGGTTCGGATTCAATCGTTGACGAGCAATCTCAATTCGCTCGAAGCGGAAGGACTCGTCACTCGCAGCCCCGACCCCGGCGATCGACGCCGACTACTGATTCGCATCACCGATGCCGGCACCGCCCTGGTCGCCGCCGACCGAGAGCAGCGGGACAGCTGGCTCGCGCAGGCCATGGAATCCGAACTCGGCCAACTCGAGCGCGACGTGCTTCACCTCGCGGCCCCCATCCTCTGGAAACTCGCGCGACGCCCCGAAAACAATGTGGCGGTTGACCTCCGACCCCGTTCTGAGGAAGCATGAGAGCCAGAACACACCTTCTGCAGCCGTGATGGCTGCAGGCCGAAAACAGGAGCTCTCCCGATGATGTCCTACTTGCTCTACGACGCGCTTCTCCCCCAACTCGGCCACGACGCTGCGACGTATTGGGCGACCTTGCTCGTCATCGCCCCAGCCTGACCGTTACACGAGAGAGGGCAGCGCCGATCATTCGGCGCTGCCCTCTCTTGTTCTGAGCCCGTCAGTTCTGTCAGGCGGACAGTGCCGCCGTTGGCAAGAGCCTGGACAGAACGTCCGACAGCGTCACGACGCCGACGGTCCGGTCACCGTCCACCACGAGTGCGAGATGACTGCTCGTCTCCCGCATCTTCGCGAGTGCGACATAGACCGGAGTGCTCGTCTCGAGCGTGAACACCGGACGGGTGACATCCGCGAGGTCGACATCGCGGTTGAGAGTGTCACGAACATGCACGACGCCGCTCACTTTCTCGCCGTCACACACCAGGATGCGCAGGTGGCCCGATTCGAGCGACGCAGTCCGCACGTCGTCGACAGTTGCCGTGGACAGCACCGACGTCGACACGCCTGGTGTGCCGATCAGGTCACCCACGGTGAGCTTCTGCAGTTCGAGCGCTCCGGAAATCTGAACGGAGTAGCTCGCATCGAGAGCCCCCACGTTGACCGAATGCTCCACCAACTGACGTAAGTCGTCCGGGTTCTGGCCCGACGCGACCGTGTCGGCAGGCTCCACACCGACTCGGCGCAAGCACCAGTTCGCCATGTTGTTGAGCAGAATCAGGATCGGCCGAGTCACGAACATGAAGCCTCGCATCGGGAGAGCAAGCATCGTCGCCGACTTCTCCGGGTGCGCGATCGCCCACGACTTCGGCGCCATCTCACCGACCACGAGATGCAGGAACGTGACAATGATCAGTGCGAGTACGAACCCCGCCACGTCGGCCACCCAGTACGGGATTCCCCACGACTCGAACGCCGGCGTGAGCCAATGGTGCACAGCCGGTTTGGTCGTGGCACCCAACGCCAGGGTGCACAGGGTGATGCCCAGCTGCGAGCCTGCCAGCAACACTGTCAGCTCGCTGGAACTCCGCAGTGCCGCACGAGCGGAACGACTGGTCATGGCCGCATCTTCGAGGCGATGACGCTTGGCAGCGAGCAATGCGAACTCGACGGCGACGAAGAACGCGCTTGCCGCGATCAGGCCGACGGTGACCGCCAGGATTACCCAGGGATTGCTCATCGGTGGTTGTCCATTTCTCGCTCGTCGGAGCGTTCACGTTGACCGACTTCCAGACGTACGGAGGAAGGAACGTAATTGTCGATCTCGAGCACCTCCACGGAGACGAACCTCTCGGGCGCCTCGTCGTCGTCGCCGATCAGGTCAGCGGAATCTGCGGGCAGATCGACCTCGATCTTGGTTCCCACCTCCGGCAGCGAGCCGTAATGCGTGATGACGAAGCCGGCGATCGTCTCGTAGTCACCTGCGGGAAGGTCATGGTCGATGGACCGTTCGACTTCGTCGATGTGGATTTCACCCGACATCGTCCAGGTGCCGTCCTCGGCAACGATCGGCGTCGTGTCGAGTTCGTCGATGTCGTGTTCGTCGGTGATCTCGCCGACGAGTTCCTCGGCGAGATCCTCGATGGTGATGACGCCGGTCAGTCCGCCGTACTCGTCGATGACACAGGCGAGTTGGTTCTTGGAACCGCGCAACTCGAGCACAGCGTCAGGAAGAGCCTGCGTCTCGGGAAGGATGAGCGCGGGCCGCACGTACTCGCTGACTGCGACGTCGCCGCGATCGGTGACTGCCAGGATGTCCTGCAGATGCACCACGCCGACGATTCCGTCATCCTCGTCGAGCACTGGATAGCGTGAATGTTCCTGCCCCATCAGGGCTCTGATATCGGCGAGGGTGTCGGTCGCACGCACGGTCGCCGCACGAGAACGCGGAATCATCGCGTGCTCGACCGTCCGAGTCGGAAAGTCGAGAATACGATCGAGAAGGTCCGACAGCTCGTCGGGCAGATCACCGGAATCCTTGGATTCAGCGACGATGTGCTCGAGGTCGCGCGGCGTCGCAGAATGCTCGACGTCGTGCACCGGCTCGATCTTCAGCGCTTTGAGCAACAAGTTCGACGCGTGGTCGAAAACAGTGATGAGCCAGCCGAACAGCTTCAGGTAGATCGTGGTCGACAGTGACAACCAACGCGCCACCGGCTCGGGACGCGCGATCGCGAAGTTCTTGGGAAAGAGCTCACCGAAGAGCATCTGCACGAACGTCGAGAACAGCAACGCAAGGACTGTGCCGACGGTGACGCCGACTGCGGTGGGGATTCCGACGCCCCCGAGCATGGTGCCGAGTGACTGTCCGATCAGTGGTTCGGCAACGTAACCGACGAGTAGGCCGGTCACCGTGATGCCCAATTGAGCACCGGACAGCATGAACGATGTTCGTTTGGTGACCTGGAGTGTGCGACGGGCACCTGCATCTCCGGCTTCGGCGCGAGCCTTGAGCCGGGAGCGGTCCACCGTCATATATGCGAATTCCTGAGCCACGAAGTAGCCGGTGGCCACGGTGATCAGGAAGACGACGAGGATGCCGAGCAACAGAGTGAGCAACACGCTCATTCGCCGGACACCGCCTCGCACGTTGTCGACGTCGTGCGGGGAGCCGTGTCCGGCCCGGGTTTATCGCTGTCCATGAATCCTCTGCTTGTGGTGGTCGGTAATGTCCGATTCTAGCGGGTCACTCGGCGCTCA
Source organism: Rhodococcus sp. EPR-157 (assembly GCF_001647195.1). Taxonomy (GTDB): domain Bacteria; phylum Actinomycetota; class Actinomycetes; order Mycobacteriales; family Mycobacteriaceae; genus Rhodococcoides. The sequence continues at coordinate 17,087 of NZ_LVCV01000284.1, forward strand.
CGGAGCCTTCACGACCAGAACGGGAACTGGACTGTCCAGTAACACTCGCTGCACGGTGCTGCCCATCAGGAATTTGCCGACCGCCGAGCGTCGACGCGAGCCGATCACCAACAGTGACGCTCCCGTGTCCGCAACGAGGTCGACGATTGCGCCTGCGGGGTCGCCGGCGTCCGGTTCGACCCGAACGGAGAACTCGGCGTCCGAAATTCCGCGACTGGTCAAGACCTGTTGGGTTGCGAGTGTTGTTGCCTCCCTGTCTTCTTCGGTGACCGAGTTGGCATCGACCACGGTCAGGGCGATCAACTCCAGGCCGCGTAGCTTCGCCTCTTCGACCGCCCGAACGAGGGCCTCGCGACCTTCGGGTGAGTCGCTCGTGACCACGGCTACCGACATTATGTCTCCATTCGTTTGCTGTAGCTGATTGGACTAATCGGACAAAGCGTATCTACAGTTGCACTGTGACACATCACACGAAAGGCTTTTGATGGAGTTCTCGCCCACTCTGTCCAAATCTCTCCTCGCGATCGCAGTGATCGGTGCGGTGACCGTGGCTGGTATCGATGCAAGCCGAAGCGGTAGCGGCTCCGATGCACGCGCGAAGCTGACGTTGATCGCTCCCGCTGCCGCAGGCGGCGGATGGGACCTCGTCGCCCGTGAGGCCCAACAGGCGCTCCGAAGCGACGGGATCGTCAACAACGCTCAGGTGGTGAACGTGCCGGGCGCAGGTGGAACCATCGGACTGAGCCAGCTCGAAAGCCTTACCGGACAAGCGACCACGGTCATGGTCACGGGCACGGTGATGCTCGGAGGCATCGCGATCAACAACTCCCAGACCACGCTCGCCGACACCGTGCCGATTGCCAAGTTCGCCGAGGACTTCGAAGTGTTCGTGGTCCCGAAGGACTCGCCGTACCAGAGCGTCGAGGACATGATCGCGGCCTGGCGAGAGAACCCGGGTGGCTTACCGATCGGCGGTGGTTCCCTCGGCGGCATCGACCACATCGTTGCCGGGCAGCTGGCGCAACAAGCCGACATCGACCCGGCGGCGATCAACTACATCGCCTACTCGGGAGGCGGCGAAGTGCTCACTGCGCTGCTGTCCAATACGGTCGGCGTTGCGGTGAGCGGCTACAACGACTTCCGGGACCAGATCGAAGCGGGAAATGTTCGCGCACTTGCCGTTGCGGCACCGGGACCCGTCGAGGGCATCGACGTCGACACGTTCATCGAACTCGGTTACGACGTCGACCTCGTCAACTGGCGCGGAATCGTAGCCCCTCCCGGCATCTCCGACGAGGACCGCGACACCCTCATCGACATTGCAACCGAGATGCAGGACACCGAGCAGTGGGCGACCGCTGTCGAGCGCAACCGATGGAAAGAATCCTTCCTCACCGGTGACGAGTTCGGTGCATTCCTCGAAGTCGAACAGGCCCGAATCACCGACATTCTCCGAGAGTTGGGACTCGTATGAGCACAACCACAGAAGCCACCGAAGTTCCCACGACGTTCTGGACAGGACGCAGCGGGCTCATCGTGCCTGCACTCCTCGTTGTGCTCGGGATCTTCCTGGTCTACGGAACGATAACCATGGACGTTCCGGCCACCGCGACGTCACCGGGACCGCAGGTGTTCCCGTCGATTGTGGCAGGCGGCTGCTTCATCGTCGCCATCCTCGTCACCGTGCAGCTGCTGATCAAGCCGGAAGTCGTGGAACGAGGTGTGGACGAGAACGGTGACCCGGTCACCGGACCGGTGAGCAATTGGCGCACCACGGCCATCACCGTCGGATCCGTTGCGGCGTTCATCGTGCTACTCGATCCGCTCGGCTGGGTACTCGCCGGGGCGCTTCTGTTCTGGGGCGTGTCCATCGGACTCGGCTCTCGCCGTTACGTGTTCGACGCTGCGATCGCTCTGCTGGTGTCCTCGGCAGTGCAGATCGCATTCTCGGCCGGTCTGGGTCTGACGTTGCCCGGCGGACTCCTGGCGCTGGTGTTCTGATGGATTCATTGAGCAACCTGATCGACGGTTTCGGCACCGCGCTGACGCCGATGAACCTGGTCTGGGTTCTCGTCGGCGCGATTCTCGGCACCGCGGTCGGCGTCCTGCCCGGTCTCGGTTCCGCGATGGCCGTCGCACTGCTTCTGCCCGTCACGTTCACGCTCGACCCGACTGCTGCGCTGATCATGTTCGCCGGCGTGTACTTCGGCGGGCTCTTCGGCGACTCGATCGCCGGCATTCTGATGAACACCCCCGGCAACAGCACCGCCATCGCCGGAACATTCGAGGGTCACCGGATGGCCAAGAACGGCCGGGCGCCGCAGGCGTTGGCGACCTCGGCGATCGGTGCCTTCATCGGCGGAATCGTCGCGACGACCTTGGTCGTGTTCTTCGCGCCGACCCTCGCCTCGCTTGCGACGAATTTCGGTCCGGCGGAGTACTTCGCGCTCGCGGTGTTCGCGTTCATCGCGACCTCGGCCGTGGTGTCGGACTCCGCGCTGAAGGGACTGACAGCGCTGCTGATCGGTCTGACCCTCGCTGTCATCGGCATCGACGGCCCGTCCGGCGCGTCACGCTTCACCTTCGAGGTACCCGCAATGTTCGACGGAATCCACATCGTCGTCATCACCGTGGCGATGCTGGCACTCGGCGAGGTCATCCACGTGGCGTCGAAGATCGGTCGCCCGGAGGACAATTCGCTCATCGCGACCGAGGGCAGACCGTTCCTGAGTCGCTCCGAGTTCCGTGAGGCGCTCCCTGCCTGGCTGCGTGGAACCGCGTTCGGTGTTCCGTTCGGCGTCATTCCGGCCGGTGGCGCCGAGGTGCCGAGCTTTCTGGCCTACGGCACCGAGCGCAGGCTGGACCGTCGCAGCAAGAACCCGATGTTCGGCAAGGGCGCCATCAAGGGTGTCGCCGGGCCGGAAGCGGCGGGCAACGCGACCGCAGGTACGGCAATGGGCGCGCTGCTCGCTCTCGGTCTGCCGACGTCGGCAACCGCAGCGATCCTGCTGGCCGCGTTCCAGCAGTACGGAATGCAGCCCGGGCCACTGCTGTTCGAGCGCAGCGGCGAGATCGTCTGGGCACTCCTTGCCAGCCTGTTCGTCGCGATGGTCGTGCTGCTCATCCTGAACCTGCCGTTCGCGCCGCTGTGGGCGAAGCTGCTGAAGATCCCCAAGAACTATCTGTACGCGGGCATTTCGGTGTTCGCGGCGTTGGGTGTGTACGCAACATCCGCCTCGACCGTCGACCTGATCTTCATGCTCGGACTCGGCATACTCGGATTCATGATGCGGCGGTATGGTATTCCGCTTGCGCCTGTTCTGATCGCGGTCATCCTCGGGCCGTTGGCAGAGGATTCCCTGCGGCGCGCACTCGCCGTCAGCGAGGGGGATCCGACCATCCTCATCAGCAGCGCGATCACCGTGGTGCTGTACGTGATGATGACCCTGGCAATTGTCTACACGATCGTGAGCAAGGTGCGCGCGCGCAAGTCCGTGGACTTCTGACCGCGCAGGCCTCGAAAAGCACTCCGCGCCAGTGCCGCTGGGCGCTCCGCGCCAGTGCCGCTGGGCGCTCCGCGCCAGTGGCACGGTTGAGTATGTTCCTGTGCACTCAACCGTGCCACTGCGGCGGAGCCGCTCATGTCACTGGCGGCGGAGCCGCGTCCTTCGAATGCCGGCTTACAGGATGTAGAGCATCTCCTGATACGTCGGAAGCGGCCACAGATCGTCCGCCACCATTGCCTCCAGAACGTCGGCCGCCGATCGGACCGCGGCCATAGCCGGCAACAGAGCCTCTTTCGCGTGCTCTGCCTCGGCCAACGCGTCGCCGCCCGGGTCGCTTTCCAACGCAGATTTGAGCGATGCCAAGGCAGCTTTCAGTTCGCCGAGCGGAACAGTCACGGCTTCGAGTGCGGTCATGTCGGCATCGACGCCCGCGGCCTTGAGCGCAGACACGTTCTGCGCCAACTCGGTCTGGTAGCGAACAGCAGCCGGGAGGATGGACGTCTGTCCCATCTCCAGCGTCAACCGTGCTTCGACGAACACCGTCAACGCGTACTGCTCCAGGCCGATCTCGTACCGCGAGTGCATCTCTCGGTG
>NZ_LVCV01000285.1 GCF_001647195.1 Rhodococcus sp. EPR-157
GCAGTCCGCGCGCCTCTGCTTCGACCTGCCAGTTGTCGGAGTAGCCGTCACCGTTGAACACCACGGCGCCGTGCTCGGTGATAATTTCCGTCAGCAAGTTCTGCACGGCAGTATCGAAGTCGGTGCCGTCGGCGACGGCGGCTTCGAGGTTGGTCGCCATGTAGTCGAGGGCTTCGGCCATGATCGTGTTGATCGTGACCATCGGACCGTTGACGGTCTGCATCGAACCGGGGGCACGGAACTCGAACCTGTTGCCCGTGAAGGCAAACGGGCTCGTGCGGTTGCGGTCGCCCGGATCGGTCGGCAGCACGGGCAGGGTGTCTGCACCGATCATCATGGTGCCCTTGCCCTTCGACGACGTTGCCGCGCCCTTGGCGATCTGGTCGAACACGTCGGCGAGCTGGTCGCCGAGGAAGATCGAGATGATCGCGGGCGGAGCCTCGTTGGCGCCGAGTCGGTGATCGTTTGTCGCCGACGCCACCGACGCGCGCAGCAGACCGCCGTATTTGTGTACGGCTCTGATGACTGCCGCACAGAACACCAGGAACTGCGCGTTGTCGTGCGGATTGTCTCCCGGAACGAGCAACGATCCGAGCTCGGAGTTGCCGAGCGAGAAGTTGACGTGCTTGCCCGAGCCGTTGACACCCTCGAACGGCTTCTCGTGGAACAGACATTCCATGCCGTGCTTCTTGGCGATCGTCTTGAACGTCGTCATCAGCAGCTGCTGATGGTCCGCCGCGATATTGCCTCGCTCGAACATCGGCGCGATCTCGAACTGCCCCGGCGCAACCTCGTTGTGCCGTGTCTTCGCCGGAATCCCGAGCTTGAACAGTTCGCGTTCGGTGTCCATCATGAAGCCGAGGACGCGCTCCGGGATCGCACCGAAATAGTGATCGTCGAATTCCTGGCCCTTGGGCGGCTTGGAACCGAACAGCGTGCGTCCGGCGTTGAGCAAATCGGGCCGGGCAAGGAAGAAGTGCCGGTCGACGAGGAAGTACTCCTGCTCCGGACCGCAGAACGAGACGATGTTCTCGATGTTCTCGTGCCCGAAGAGCTTCAGAATTCGCTCGGCATGCCCGCCCATCGCCTGCTGCGAACGAAGCAGCGGCGTCTTGTGGTCGAGCGCTTCGCCGGTCATGGACACGAAGACCGTCGGGATACAGAGGGTGTTGCCGTTCGGGTTCTCGAGCACGTACGCCGGGCTGGTGACGTCCCATCCGGTGTATCCGCGCGCCTCGAACGTGTTGCGCAGGCCGCCGTTGGGGAAGCTCGAGGCGTCGGGCTCGCCCTGAATCAGCGTCTTACCCGCGAATTCCGCGAGTGCGCTGCCGTCACCGACCGGGTCGAAGAAGCTGTCGTGCTTCTCGGCCGTCAACCCGGTGAGAGGGTAGAAGACGTGCGCGTAGTGCGTCGCACCCTTCTCGAGAGCCCAATCCTTCATCGCCGACGCTACGGCGTCGGCCACCATGGGATCGAGCTTCTTGCCCTTGTCGATGGTCGCCATGACGGACTTGAACACGGACTTGGGCAGGCGCTTCTGCATGACGACCTTGCTGAAGACATTCTCACCGAAGATCTCGCCCGGCTTCTCGTCCCCGACAAAGCTCACCGCAGGCGGTACATATGCCTCGACGTCTTTGATCGCCTGCAGACGAACGGTATTTCCACTCATACGCTTACTACCCCTCGGCCTGTGCCCCACGGCTTGTTCGCGGAGCCAACCAGCGAACTGTACGAACCAGACGTAGCGGTGATGTTTCGCAACTGTGACCACTGCAATTCGCCCGTTACAGCTGTTCACGACGCACCGAAGCCGACTCGGTCACATCCGTCTGGACAAATTTTGCATTTTGTCTAGACGGTTTACATTTTCGGTGTATTGTCATGTATCAAGTGATGGACACCACCGGTTCGCTCGGCCGGTGGTTCCGCCCCGAACAAAGGAGTTCCGTCGTGGCAACCCAGATGAGTCCGCAGTCGAATACGCCGGTCGACGAGTGGCGGGACAAGAAGCGATATCTCTGGCTCATGGGATTGGTGCCACCGACCGCTGTATTCCTGGCGCTCGGGATGATCTGGGCGTTCAACATGCTGGGATGGAATGCTGTGTCACCGGTCTGGTGGTGGATCGGCCCGCTACTGGTGTACGGACTGCTTCCGTTGCTCGATCTGTTCTTCGGGCCGGACGGTCAGAACCCGCCCGACGAGGTCATGGAAGCTCTGGAGAACGACAAGTACTACCGCTACTGCACGTACATCTACATCCCGTTCCAGCTCGCCAGCCTTGTCATCGCGTGCTATTTGTGGACTGCGGACAACCTCAGCTGGTTGGGGATCGACGGCGGACTCGGCCTGATCTCGAAGATCGGCCTTGCCATCAGCGTCGGCGTCATGGGCGGCGTCGGTATCAACACCGCCCACGAGATGGGGCACAAGAAAGACAGCCTCGAACGCTGGCTGTCCAAAGTGACTCTGGCCCAGACGTTCTACGGCCACTTCTACATCGAGCACAACCGTGGCCACCACGTGCGCGTCGCCACCCCCGAGGATCCGGCGAGCTCCAAGTTCGGCGAGAGCTTCTGGCGCTTCCTCCCCCGCAGCGTGTGGGGCAGCCTGAAGTCCTCGTGGGAGATCGAGAAGACTCGGATGGAACGACTCGGCAAGCCCACGTGGAACATTCGCAACGACGTCCTCAACGCCTGGCTCATGTCCGTGGTCCTCTTCGGCGTCCTGACGGCAGTGTTCGGCATCAGCATCCTCCCGTTCCTCGTCATCCAGGCTGTCTACGGCTTCTCACTGCTCGAGACGGTGAACTACCTCGAGCACTACGGACTGCTCCGCGCCAAGACCGCCTCGGGCCGCTACGAGCGCTGCGCTCCTGCTCACAGCTGGAATTCCGATCACATCGTCACCAACATCTTCCTGTATCACCTGCAGCGACACAGTGATCACCACGCGAACCCGACTCGGCGCTATCAGACCTTGCGCAGCATGGAAGGTGCGCCGAACCTGCCCAGCGGCTACGCCAGCATGATCTCGCTCGCGTACTTCCCGCCGATCTGGCGAAAGGTGATGGACCACAGAGTGTTGGAGCACTACCGAGGTGACATCACCGCCGTCAACATCGAGCCGAGCAAGCGCGAGAAGATCTTGGCCCGCTACGGCGCAGACTCGGGCAACGAGTGATGGCAGCGTACGAATGCCCCGTCTGCAACTACATCTACGACGAGGCGGCAGGGGCACCGCGCGAGGGTTTCCCCCCAGGAACCGCCTGGGCAGACGTCGACGACAACTGGCCGTGCCCCGACTGCGGCGTGCGGGAGAAGATCGACTTCGAACAGAAGGCAGGATGACATGTCCACCGACTTCAAGCTCTACCAGTGCATTCAGTGCGGGTTCGAATACGACGAGGAACTCGGCTGGCCCGAAGACGGAATCGAACCCGGCACCAAGTGGGACGACATCCCGGAAGACTGGAGCTGCCCGGACTGCGGCGCCGCCAAAGCGGACTTCTTCATGGTGGAGATCAGCCGACCATGACGGCGGTGGCTCGGGTCCACGCGTACACGGCGGATAGACTGGCCGTCGTGACAACCCATCCGGTGAACCCGAGCCCTTACAAGAGCGCGGCGACCAACCTGATGCGCACCACGATCCTCGACGGCTTGCACGATCTGCTGCTCGAACGCACGTGGTCGACGGTCAACATGACCGATGTCGCCAAAGCAGCCGGCATCAGCCGGCAGACGCTGTACAAGGAATTCGGCACCCGCAAAGGCCTAGCGCAGGGGTACGCGCTGCGGCTCACCGACTCGTTCGTCTCGGCCGTCGACGACGCCGTGTACGCCAACGAAGGTGACGCTCTGCGAACCCTGTACGTGGCGTTCACCGAGTTCTTCAGCCGAAGCGCCTCGGACCCACTCGTGCTCTCGATGCTCACCGACGATCCTCCCCCGGATCTGCTCAGGCTGGTCACGACCGAGAGCGGGATTCTCATCGAGCACGCCGCGGTCCGGTTGGCGCAGACCTTCGAGCGCAGTTGGCTGCGGGCGTCCGCTCACAACGCCGACGTCTTAGGGCGCACGGTGGTTCGGCTTGCCCTGAGCTACGTCTCCATGCCGCCGGACAACTCGGCCGATGTCGCGGCCGACCTCGCGTCGCTGCTGACGCCGTTCGTCGTCACCATCCGAGATACGGCGTAGGCGGGCCCGGGGTTTTCGGACCGAACGGCTGATTCGGTCACTCTGAGTGACCGAAAGGCTCGTTCGCTCGCTTCAAGTGACCGAACGGCTGATTCGGTCACTCTGAGTGACTCAAAGGCTCGTTCGGTCGCCGCAGGTGACCGAAAGGCTCATTCGGTCACCGGGACCCGTCGACCATCCCCAACGCAGCGTCGAGGACACTGTCCTCGGACAACAGAACCTCCAGTGCGGCGTCGCCGAGCGGGATGAAACTGTCCTCGCTGGTAACACGCCTGATCACGCCGTCGAATCCTGCGTCCACCAACGCCGTCACGACGCCTTCGCTCACTCCCCCGGACCTGCGGGTCTCGTCCACGACCAATACCTTGCCCGTCGCGCGCGCGTTCTCGAGAATGTCGTCGACGGGTAGCGGTGCGAGCCAACGAAGGTCGACGACGCGTACTCCGATATCTCGCTCCTGCAGCCGTCGTGCGACACGAAGACTCATCCTGACGCCGTTGCCGAACGTGACGATGGTGAGGTCCATTCCGTTCCCGTGCACTCCGGCCTGTCCGATTCGCACCGTCGTGGGGCTTCCCGATCCGAGCCATCCGCCGTCACCATCGTCGTGAAGATCGCGAGTGTGGTACAGCGCAATGGGTTCCAGGAATACACACACTGCACCGTCGCTGACCGCAGCGGCCGCACAGGCGAGGAGCATCGCCGCGGCATCGTCGGGCCGGGACGGTGACGCGAGGACGATGCCGGGGATGTCACGCAGTGCGGCAATTGCGTTGTCGTTGTGGAAATGTCCGCCGAACCCCTTCTGGTAACCGTAGCCTGCGACTCTGACGATCATCGGGTTGCGGTACTGCCGGTTGGAGAAGAACTGCAGCGTCGACGCCTCGCCTCGGATCTGGTCGGCGGCATTGTGCAGGTACGCGAGGTACTGAATCTCGGCAATGGGCAGAAGTCCGGAAACACCTGCACCGGTAGCCAATCCGAGTATCGACTGCTCGTCGAGAACGGTATCGAACACTCGCGTCGATCCCATCTTGGCCTGCAATCCGCGTGTGACGCCGTACACGCCGCCCTTGTGGGCAACGTCCTCGCCGAACAGTATCGACTGCGGATACATCGCCAAGATCTGCAACAGCGCTGCGTTGATCGACTGCGCAAGGGTCGACCCGGCTGCCGATTCCGCACTGTCGGCTTCCGACCGACCGACTGCCGCTGCCAATTCGGTCAGCGGGGCCATCACAGCCGAGGTGCTGTCCAGTTGTGGACACCCGCACACGTCCCGGGCAGCGTCCATCACGTGTGTGCGCTTGGCCTCATACCGCTCGATGACCTCTTCCACAGTGAGCACCCCGGCGTCGATGAGAAGACATGCGGTTCCGAGTACCGGGTCCCGTGAATACTCGGACGTGATCTCGGCCTGTGTTCGGTAGGCCGACTCGACGTCCGATCCCGCATGTCCCATCAGTCGCACCGTCGCGATGTGCAGAAATGCCGGTCGACGGTGACGGCGGACCCAGTCGACTGCGGCCGTCGATGCGTCGTACGCCGCCCCGAGCTCGCTTCCATCGGCGTGGAAATACTCGAGGCCGGCGCGCCCGGCGAAGTTCGACGCGATCCATCCGGACGGAGTTCGCACGCTGATGCCGATCCCATTGTCCTCGCACACGAACAGCAGCGGCATCGAAACACCCTGGTAGCCGGCATGAACGGCGGTGTTGATCGCGCCGACGGCCGTGGAGTGATTGGCCGAGGCATCGCCGAAGCTGCACACCGTCACCGCATCACGCGGCCAGGGACAGTCCACTCCCAGCCTATGGGCACGCACGGTCGAGAACGCGACCCCGACAGCACGCGGCAGGTGCGAGGAAATCGTCGACGTCTGTGGAATCACCGCGAGATCGGCCCGGCCGAACACCTTGTGTCTGCCACCGGAGATCGGCTCCTCGGTCGCCGCCACGAGCCCGAGCAGCACGTCCCTGATCGGGTCGTGGCCGCCGACTTGCCTGGCGCGCTCGAGGAAGAATGCCCCGGAACGGTAGTGCAGCAGAGCAGGATCCGTCGAGCGAAGCGCTCCTGCCACCGCTGCGTTGGCCTCGTGCCCGGAGGAACCGATGGTGTAGTAGCCCTTGCCCTGCGAACGCAGCCACCGTGCCGCGAGATCGAGATGACGGCTGCCGAGTTGGGCATCGAACAGTTCCAGCGCGCGAACCGGCGTCAGTGCCGCGTCGAGTGGCCGGAGCCTGGACGAAAAGCTCGACACAGTTGACAGGAAGTGCTCGTCGATCGCCTCGGCCATGGTGCCAGGATATGCGCCTCTACCGGGTTGTCACCAGAAGTCCGCCGCCCTCGGGTCTCTTCCAGGGTAAGAAGATCGCCACCACGACAGCACA
>NZ_LVCV01000286.1 GCF_001647195.1 Rhodococcus sp. EPR-157
GGCGAACAGTGGGTTGGTCGGTGCCTTCACGATCTCGATGACGCTGACGACGGTCTCCCGTGCGAACGCCTTCTGATATGGCTCCATGATGGCGTCGGGAATCGCGTCGATCCTCGGTCCCACCTTGGTCGTGTAGATCGATGCGACGATGGAGCCGAGCACTGCCACACCGAGAGTCCCACCGGCTTCGCGGGTCGTATCGTTGACTGCAGAACCGGCTCCCGCTTCGTCGAGCGACACCGAGGACATGATCGACTCCGTCGCCGGTCCCTGGACGATCGCGAGCCCGAGGCCCATCAACACCATGGAGATCAACACCGGTCCCATATAAGGGGTTTCGACTTCGACTTGTCCTGCGATGAACATTCCCGCGCTCATCACGAGCAACCCGAACACGATCACCGCAGTCGTCCCGATCCGCTGCGCAATAAGGGTTGCCACGGGTGCGCCGACCGCAATCGACGCTGCGAAGGGCAAAGAATGTATCCCGAACTCGAGCGGGCTGAGTTCCATCACGCCCTGGAAATACTGGGTGATCATGAACAGAAAGCCGAACATGCTGAAGTAAGCCACGGCAATCGCAAGCGCCGGAAGCGAAAACCGTCTGATTCTGAACAGGTTCATGTCGAGAACCGGAGAGTCGGTGCGAAGTTCCCACCACACGAACGCCACGAGAGACAGTGCTCCGCCGATGTACGCGGCAACGCTGATCGTCGACAACCAGCCCTGATGCGGCGCCTCGATGATCGCCCAGACGAGCACGGTGATGCCGAGGAGGGACAACACGATTCCGATCGGGTCGTACTTTCCGACGTGCGAGGCGCGTGACTCGGGCACTACAGCGATCGTTGCTACGACCACCACAGCTGCCACCGGGATGTTGATCCAGAACACCGAATGCCACGAGAAGTGCTCGAGCAGAAAGCCGCCTGCGGTTGGACCGATGGCGATGGCGAACCCTGCCATCGCTGTCCACGCGGCAATGGCGAGTGCACGTTCCCTCGCGTCGGTGAAGATGTTGATGATCAAGGCGAGGGTCGCGGGAAAGACTGCCGCTGCACACACGCCCATCGCGGCCCGGGCGGCGACTACCTGACCGAGGTCTGCGGCCACCGCGCCGAAGACCGACATCACTGCAATCCCGACGAGTCCGACGATCATGACCTTCTTGCGCCCGTACCGGTCCCCGAGATGCCCGAAGGCGAGCAACAAGCCCGCAAAGGTGAGCGTGTAGGCGTCGACGATCCATTGCAGTCCGCTGATGCTCGACCGCAACTGCAGACCCATCGATGGCAGCGCGACGTTGACGACGGTGTTGTCCAGCACGACGAGGAGTTCGGCTGCACAGATCACCACCAGCGCCGCCCAGCGCTGTCGAGTCGTGAGTACGGAACTTCGATGACGTGACACGACTGACTGAGACACAGGTTCAACCCCTTCGAATTATGACGCGCTCCATAGCGGCACGATTCGAAAGGTAGCTGTAACTTTGAGTAATAGCAATACCGGGATCGGCCTTCAGCGACCATCCACGCCGTCGAGAGCCACCTCGAGCCACTGCAACAGCTCGACCTCCACGCGATCGAGAGCGACGGTGCTGCGCTGGGCTTTCGCCATGATCAAGGCGCCTTCGAACGAGGAAATGACCATCGTCGCGAGAGACCGGGAGCGTTCCTGGGGCAGACCACGCTGCCAGAGCGAAGCAGCAATGGAGTCCTCCCACGAGGTGAACGACTCCCCTGCGGCCGCAAGCGCCGCGGGGGAATTCGCACCCTCGAGCGCCGCGGGCGCGACCGGGCAACCCGCGGTGAAATCGGTGGCTTCGAGCTGCACACGAAACCCGCCGATGATTGCTCGCAGAGTGGCGGCCGGGCCTTCGTTCGCCAGACCCGACGAGATCATCGACCCCATCAGGGCACCTGCAGTCCTGGTCGCCTCTTCCACGAGCTGCGGCTTTCCCCGGGGAAAATGATGATAGATCGACCCGCGAGGGGCGCCGGCATGCTCGATCACTTCAGCGAGAGACGTCGCCTCGACGCCTTTCTCACGAAACAGCAGCGCTGCACTCCGCAACATGTCGTCACGGGCAGTACTTCTACTCACAGCCCCTCCTCGAGTCCCCGGCTTGGCAAGCATTGACGTAACCGATGGTTACACATACGCTCGACAAAGCTATGCACTTCAGCATAGCCGCCGCGCCCGCGATGAGGAGTCACCATGGACACAGACGAGCGAAGCGGAGTCACCATGGACACAGACGAGCACCGAAGCGTCAGCACCCTGGCCTCTCCGCTGACACTGGCATGCGGCCAGATGCTTCCCAACCGAATCATGAAAGCTGCGCTGAGCGAGGGACTCGGCACACCCGACCACGCACCCGACATCAGACTGGAACGCCTCTACACGCAATGGGGAGCGGGCGGATACGGCCTGGTGGTGACGGGAAACGTCATGGTCGATCGGAAGCACATCGGTGAGCCCGGCAACGTCGTCATCGAAGACGACCGCGACGTGGACGCACTCACGCGCTGGGCGAAGTCGACTGGCGACGGCGGATCACCGGTATGGATGCAGCTCAATCACCCAGGACGGCAGGCTAATCCACTCGCTACCCACGCCACACCAGTCGCACCGTCGGCGATCGCCCCCAATATCCCCGGCATTCCCGCGCCGCGCGCCCTGACCGATTACGAGATCGGCGACATCGTGGAGCGGTTCGCCATCGCCGCATCGGTTGCCGAGTCCGCAGGCTTCGACGGCGTACAGATACATGGAGCGCACGGATATCTTGTGTCGCAGTTCCTTTCACCCGCGACGAACAAGCGCGAGGATCGATGGGGCGGCGACATCGATGGGCGCATGCAGTTCGTTCTCGAGGTTGTCCGCACCATCAGGGCGTCCGTCTCGCCGAGCTTCGCCGTCGGAATCAAGCTGAACTCGGCCGACTTCCAGAAGGGCGGGTTCACCGAGGAGGAGTCGCGGCTGGTCGTCGAGCATCTTGTCGGCGAGCGCATCGACCTGATCGAGATCAGCGGCGGCAGCTACGAGTCACCGGCGATGATGGGCCGCCCGGTGGCGGTCTCCGACAGCACGGCGAAGCGGGAGGCATACTTCCTGGACTATGCGCGAGAGGTGCGACGCGCCGCGGGCGACGTCCCCCTCGCCGTGACCGGGGGCTTTCGTACGAGATCGGCGATGAGCATGGCCGTCGGGTCGGGAGACTGCGACGTGGTCGGCCTCGGTAGGCCGACTGCAGTGGTGACGGCAGCAGGGCATGCCCTGATCCGTGACGACGTCGACCGTCTCGACTCGCCGCAGATCACCCTCGGCCTTCCAAAGAAGTACGCAACGTTGAAGTCGCTCGACGGCGCTCTCGACCTGCAGTGGCACACCGATCAACTTCAACTGGTCGGAAACGGACAGGCCCCGGATCCGCATCGATCTCTGTGGAAGACTGCCGCGACCATGGTGCAGCGCAACGGCATCGACGCGTTCCGTAGTCGACGGGGTGCCACCGGGGCGGATCCGACGCTGCGCAAGTTCAAGCGCGAGCGCTTTGTCGGTCGGTACTTCGCCAATCCGTTGATGCGCGGCCTGACGCGGGCAGGCGTGCATGTGTCGCTGGTGACCGACATCGAAACCGTCGGTCGTACAACCGGTCTCGCCCGACGCGTGCCGGTCTCGGCGAAGTTCGACGACACCGGGGCATGGATCATCTCCCAGCACGGCACCAGGTCCGGGTGGGGAGCGAACATCGCCGACGATCCAGCTGTCCGCCTCCGCGTCGGCAATCGTTGGCGCAGCGGTACTGCAGCGTTCGTTCACGACGACGACATCGCAGCCCGGGCGCGATCCTTTGCGGGCAACCCGCTGCTCGGCCGGATTGTCGGTGCCACGTTCGCAGCGCTGCAGACGACGCCGATCACGGTGCGCGTGACGTTCGACTGAGTTACCGCCCAGCGGTTGAACCGACCGGGTACCGGCTATTCACTTCGCATGACAACCGACAAAGCAGCCGACCGGGCAACCGGCAAAGCAGCAGAGCACGACGACGAACCGAAGGGTGGGCACCCGGGCCCAGTGGACGAGGGAAAGAACGGCGGCATGGCGACGCGCGAATTGGCGCCGGAGCTCACCGAAGAAGAGTGACCTTCCGTTTCGGTGTTACTGTATAACAGTCATACCGTCACACGACAGGATCACGATGAACCTCTCCGACTACGACGCCGTGAGCTTCGATTGCTACGGCACCCTGATCGATTGGGAAACCGGCATCATCGCCGTGTTGGGCCCGTGGGCGCGAGAGGTCGGGCTGACCGTGGGCGAAGAAGACCTGCTGGCGACTTACGGGAAGAACGAAGCGCAGTCCCAGACCGAATCACCCACAGCGCTCTACCCCGAGATCCTCGCCGACGCCTTTCGTCGCACCGGCGAGGATCTCGGCGTGAGCGTGTCGGATCAGTGGGCGCAGAAGCTGGGAAGTTCGGTCCCGGACTGGCCCGCGTTTCCCGACAGCCACGACGCACTCGCCTCGCTCGCCGAGAGATACACGCTCATCATCCTGTCCAACGTGCATCGCGCGGGGTTCGCCGGCAGCAACGCCCGACTCGACGTGCACTTCGACCGCATCATCACCGCCGAGGACGTCGGCGCGTACAAACCCGCCCCGAACCACTTCGAAGCACTCGACGTGGCCCTTACCGAACTACAGATCCCCAAGGGGCGGCTGCTCCACGTCGCCCAGAGCCTGTTCCACGATCACGTTCCTGCGAAAACCCATGGCCTCGACTCGGTGTGGATCAACCGTCGCCATGATCGATCCGGCTGGGGCGCGACTCCCGAGCCCGCGGGCGAGTTCACCTACGCAGTCGAATTCCCGTCCATGCGCGCGTTCGCCGAGGCGGCACAGGAAGCACGATGAACGTCCTCAACACCGTGTCGACGCGCGACGCGCTGGTCGACGAACTCCGAACGCTGATCCTGTCCGGCGAACTCGAGCCGGGAACACCGCTCACCGAGACCGGTCTGTCGGAGAAATTCGGAGTAGCTCGACCCACGGTCCGTTCGGCGCTGCAAGTGCTCACAGCCCGACATCTCGCGGTGCAGTCCGAGGGACGGTCTTTGATCGTTCCCGATCTCGATATCTCGGACGTGCGGGATCTGTACTTCGTTCGACTGCCTCTCGAACTCGAATGTGTGTCGGCGATAGTCGCGCGCAATCTATCGCTCGACGAAGCGCACGCGCAGCTGAGCGTCATGGAGCAACTACCGGACAACGCGGACTGGGGCCGACGGGTCGAGGCCCACACCGCGTTCCATGTCGCGATCGTCGACGCCGTCGGGAGTCCTCGACTGAGCCGGGTCTACTCGACGCTGCAGGACGAGATCCAGCTGTGCCTGGCGCAGATCAAGGACTCCTATCCGCAGCGACAGGAGTTGGCGATCGAGCACCGCGCGCTGCTCGACGACCTTCGATCCGGCGATCCGGACCGTGCTCGGGCGCAGATGCGCGCCCACTTGGCCGGCGCCGTCACCAACTTCATCAGGCACAGTGCGAGCTGAGAACCTCGATGTCTTGCGGCACGGTCAGCGGCCGCGTTAGTGTGGTCAGACCACACCGAATCTGCACCAGCGAGGACCGTCGATGACTCAGCGCCACCTGCCCAAAATTCGCGATCTCGCGCCGCTCATGCAGTTCCAGAAGCCGAGCTTCGATTTCAAGGCCAACCGCCTCGCCAAGGCCCAGACCGTCTACGACCTGCGCAAGATCGCGCAACGACGCACTCCACGAGCGGCATTCGACTACACCGAAGGCGCCGCCGAAGCCGAGATCTCACTTCGTCGGGCTCGCCAGGCATTCGAGGACATCGAATTCACCCCCTCGGTACTGCGCAACGTCGCGAACGTCTCGACCGGGTGGGATGTTCTCGGTGCTCCGGTGGCCCTGCCGTTCGGTATTGCACCCACCGGCTTCACCCGACTGATGCACACCGAGGGTGAAATCGGAGGTGCCCACGCGGCCGCGAAGCACGGAATTCCGTTTTCGTTGTCCACCATGGGCACTACCGCCATCGAGGACGTCAAAGCTGCAAACCCCCGGGGCCGCAACTGGTTTCAGTTGTACATGTGGAAGGACCGCGACCGTTCCATGGCACTCGTCGACCGGGCAGCGCACGCCGGATTCGACACACTCCTCGTCACCGTCGATGTTCCGGTAGCAGGAGCGCGCCTGCGCGACAGACGAAACGGCTTCTCCATTCCTCCGCAGCTGACTCTGGGTACCGTCGCGAACGCGATTCCACGTCCGTGGTGGTGGTACGACTTTCTGACCACCGACACACTGTCGTTCGCATCGCTCGACAAGTGGTCCGGAACCGTCGGCGAATTGCTGGATACGATGTTCGACCCCACAGTGGATTTCGACGACCTGCGCTGGATCAAGGAACAGTGGCCGGGAAAGATCGTCGTCAAGGGGATCCAGAACATCGCCGACGCCAAGAAGGTCGCCGACGTAGGCGTCGACGGCATCATCCTCTCCAACCACGGTGGCCGCCAGCTGGATCGAGCGCCGATACCCTTCCACTTGCTACCCGAGGTCGTGAAGGAGGTCGGCAGCGAGTACGAAATCCATGTCGACACCGGTATCATGTCGGGAGCGGACGTAGTGGCAGCCGTCGCCCTCGGTGCGCGCTTCACACTTCTCGGACGGGCCTACCTGTACGGCCTCATGGCAGGCGGGGAGGACGGGGTGAACCGCATGATCGAGATCGTCGGTGAGCAGGTGAGCAGGACAATGCGGCTCCTCGGCGTCAGCTCGCTCGAAGAACTCAGTCCCGAGCACGTCACTCAGCTTGTTCGGCTCGCCCCACGGGCGCTCACGCCTCGGTGATGCCCGGCCGATGCTGACCGATCCGAGCGGCGCGAAGAGTGAGATGGTGACGCTCCGCAAGGCTGGAGGCCAGCCTTGCGGCTTCGACGTAAAGCTCTGCAGCAGTGCGTAGATCACCTGCCTTCTCGTGTAGGTGCGCCGACACTGCGGCATACCTCGGGACGCTACGATCGACGGTCGCCAACGCGGCCAGTCCAGCAGCCGCGCCGTCGGCCTCCCCGACCGCGACCGCCCGATTCAACTGCACCACAGCACTGCCGGTGATCCGCAGAAGCTCGTCGTACCAGCTCACGATCTGTACCCAGTCGGTCTCCTCGACGCGCTGTGCGTCGGCGTGCAGCGCAGCGATCGCGGCCTGCACCTGATATTCGCCGAGGCGGTCACGTGCGAGCGCTGCCTGCAGGATGTCCACACCTTCGGCGACGAGAGTTGTGTCCCACTGCGATCGGTCCTGCTCGGCCAGCGGGATCAGACTGCCGTCGAGTCGTGTCCGCGCACTGCGTCTGGCCTGGTGCAGCAACATCAATGCCAACAAGCCCGAGGTTTCCTCGTCGGCGCTCAGGACGGTCAGTTGCCTGGTCAGTCGAATCGCCTCCGACGCCAGGTCGACATCGCCCGTGTAGCCCTCGTTGAAGACCAGATACAGCACCCGTCGCACCGTCGACAGATCTCCGTGCTCCTCGAACCGCACATCGCGAACAGTACGTTTGGCCCGGCTGATTCGCTGAGCCATTGTCGATTCCGGTACGAGGTACGCCTCGGCGATCTGCTTGGTGGTCAACCCGGCGACCGCACGCAACGTCAGTGCCACCGCCGACGACGGGCTCAGCAACGGATGCGCGCACAGAAAGAACAACTGCAGGGTGTCGTCGGTGTTTTCCGTCGGTCCCGGTGGTGGTTCGGCCCAGGTGCGGAACTCGCGCGCGCGCCGGGCCTCCTCGGACCGGTGGCCGTCGAGGAATTTTCGCCACGCGACAGTGACCAGCCAGCCCTTCGGATCCGCTGGCATGTCGTTCGGCCACGTCCGAGTTGCCTGGATCAGCGCTTCCTGCACGGCGTCCTCAGCCGACGCGAAGTCGAGACCGCGACGGGTGAGGACGCCGATCGCCGCAGGTGTGAGCTCCCGCAGCAGCAGTTCGTCCACTGTCAGTCTTCGATGGTTGTCGGTGAGCCCATCGCCGGACGCACCTCCAACCACTCGTGGATGGGCTTGCCTCCTGCGCCGGGAGCAGCCGACAGCTCACCCGCCAGTTCGAGTGCTCGCGCGTAGGTGTCGACGTCGATGAGCATCCAGCCGGCGATGAGATCTTTGGTCTCCGCGAACGGCCCGTCGGTGACAGGCGGTTTACCTTCGCCGTCGTATCGGACGAACGTACCCTCCGGCCTGAGCGCCTGACTGTCGACGAACTCGCCGGTGGCGCGCAGCTTGTCGGCAAAATCCTCCATGTACTGCATGTGCGCGTCGATCTCCTGTGGGGTCCACTGATCCATCGGAACATCGTTGGCCGACGCCGGCGCACCGCGGTAGTGCTTCAGAAAGAGGTACTTCGCCATGATGATCTCCCTATGTTCGTGCAACCCTGTGGCTGCATCCAACCCTGGGACGGAGCCGGTTGTACGTTTTCGACATCTCGCGCCGACATTTCTTCTGCATCGAAAGCGTCG
>NZ_LVCV01000287.1 GCF_001647195.1 Rhodococcus sp. EPR-157
TACGACGTCGCAGGCACCGGCCCTACCCTGGTACTCGTCCACGGGATCGTTCATCGCAGGCAGGCCTGGAACTCGGTCGTCGACTTGCTGACGCCGTACCGCACAGTGGTCACGGTGGATCTCCTCGGCCACGGTGAATCGCCTGCCCTCGACATGAGCGGACCTGATCTGCTCGAGCAAGTCGTCGACGCTCTCAGTGCTCTGGTCGCCGAGTTCGAGACACCCGACTCACGAGTCCACATCGCCGGCAACTCACTCGGCGGATGGTTGGCGCTTGCCCTCGCGTGCCGCGGACGCGTCGCATCGGCCACTGCACTCTCGCCCGCCGGCTTCTTCGTCAACGACCGCGACCGTCGTCGTGCCATCGGCACGTTCCAAGTGCTCCGCAGCCTCACCCGCGGAATGGGCGATCATGCACCGAAGTTACTGTCGTACAAAGCTGTACGCTATCCGGCCATCTCTGCGTTCTTCGCACATCCTAGCCGAGTGTCCTACGACGATGCCGTCATCGACGCCGCCTCGCTACTGGCCAACACACTGGTGGACAAGGGCCTCGACGCAACGTTCGAGCTTCCGGTCGCAGCGGAACCTCACGTGCCGATCACCATCGCATGGGGTCGCCGCGACCTCGTGCTGCCGATCTATCAAATGGCACGAGCAAAGAAGAATCTTCCGCACGCGCGCTTCATCACGGTGCCCGGCGTCGGACACGTCCCGATGACCGACAACCCCGAGCTGATCGCGTCGATACTCTTGTCCGGCAGCGAGCCTCCGGCGGTGGCGGGACGTGGCCCACGGTGAGCGATCGGCTCATTCGGTCACTTCCGGGCGCGAACGCGCACCTTCCAGCCCACGCCCGCGTTGCAACCCGCGCGCTCGCTGGAACCTGCGCGGGACGTGGCCCGGAGGGCGAATCGCAGCGCCGAACTCACTCCTGAACTTGTTCGTCTTCCTCCGGCTCGAACGACGATTGGCCCGTATGCCCGACAGCGACGCCGTCGTCGGTATTCGGAATCGTCCCGTCTTCGCCCAACTTGGCGTTCTCGTCGGAATCTGTGTTGTCGGATGCCGGGGTACCCATGGTGAAGCTCCTGTCGTTGCCGTGTCGGACTGCTTATCCGATCGACCGGCAATGCAAACCCGCGCAACGCCGCACGAACCGGTGGGCGTCGGGCGTCGTCGACCAGGCAGGAGACGCGCCCGACCGCCGCAACCGGTGACTTATTTGAAGGTGTCCTTGATGTTCTCGCCGACCTTCTTGATGCCGGCCGAACCCTGATCCTTCTTGCCCTCGGCTTCGAGATCCTTGTTGTCGGTGACGTCGCCGACGACCTCTTTGGCCTTGCCGATTGCGTCTTCAGCAGCGTTCTTGGCCTTGTCGATGAAGCTCATGATCGATCCTCTCGTTGTGGCGTCGGCAACGGTCGTTGCCGATATCACGCCCGCGTTGTGCAGACAGTTAGTCGAGTCGGACGCGCCTGAGCGCACGTTCTCCGAGTGGAGATCTGCATCACACAACAGCTACCAGAACCTCGAACGACTAGGAGGTAGCGGCTCAGAATCAGAAACCGATGGGTAGGCCCGCATAGTTTTCGGCGAGTCCGGTTGCTCCCGCCTCGCTGCGCGCGAGCCATCGCAGCTGCGAGAGCTGCAGCTGCGCATCGAACGGATCCTCGCCGATGTGCAACATCGTCGTCATCCACCACGAAAAGTGCGTGCACCGCCAGACACGGCGAAGAGC
>NZ_LVCV01000288.1 GCF_001647195.1 Rhodococcus sp. EPR-157
CCAGGTGCTCACGTCGGTCCCGTTCGGCACCTGCAGATACAACCTGCTGACCGTCGAGGACCGCATCGAATGCATCGCGAAACCATCCTGGTGCCAGGCGTAGATGAGTTCGTCGGTCGACGGCGCAACATCGGCGAGCACACCGAGCCACGAGTACGGGTAGGTACGCTCCCAAACCTGACGGACGCTGTCCGGCATCGCCGCTCTGCTCGGTCCGAACGAGCCGTCGCACCCGGCGACGACGGACGCGTCGAGGCGGACCTGCTTCCCCGACGAATCGGTGAACGTGACGAAGGGCGAGTCACTTTCGACGTCGTGCAGGGCCGTATCGGTCACCTCGTAGTAGATCTGCTGGCCGGCTGCTTCGCGTGCCGCAACAAGATCCTTGGTCACCTCGGTCTGGCCGTAGACCCACACGCTGCGCCCGACGAGGTCCGTGAAGTCGATGTGGTGACGCTCCTGCGGCCACTGCAGGTAGATGCCCCGATGCTGCTGACCTTCGGCGTGCAGCCGGGTGCCGAGGCCGATGTCATCGAGAAGCTGGACGGTCGAGTGTTCGAGAATGCCCGCACGGATACGTGACAGCACGTACTCCTGCGATCTGGTCTCGATCAGAACCGATTCCACTCCCTGCTCGGCGAGCAGGTGGGAGAGGAGCAAGCCGGCCGGACCGGCGCCGATGATGGCAACTTCAGTTCGCATGCCCGTCAGTACACACTGTGTCTGCGGGCACACAAAGGCAATACTTCCACTCAGTGAAAATTGCGACGAATGCCGTTCGCCGCGACCTGCAACGCCGCGACCAGTGAGGCGCGGTCACGGCCAAGGTTCGGGACTACGATTCCGAGCGCCGCGACCACCTCGTCGTCGCGCCGACGAATCGGAACCGCCACCGAACACGCACCGAGAGTCATCTCCTCGACCGTCTTGGCATACCCGTCACGGTGCACACGACGGAGCTCGCTCGCCAGCGTGCCTGCGTGCACGACCGTGTACGGGGTGAGACGGGTCAACGAACCGAGCACGCGTTCCCGCACATCTGCGGGCGCGAACGCCAACAGCACCTTGCCCACCCCGGTCGCATGCAGCGGAAGGCGTGCACCGATGCGACTCACCGCGGGCACAGAGGCGTGTCCCGCGAGCCGGTCGAGGTACAGCACCTGGTCCCCGTCACGGATTGCGAGGTGAACCGTCGCGAGGGTCGCTCCGTAGATGTCGTGCAGAAACGGTGAGGCTACTTCCCTCAGATCGGACTGATCGGGCGCGAGCATGCCCAGCTTCCACAACCGCCGCCCGATGACGTACTCACCCGAGTCGGTACGGACAAGAGCGCCCCACTCCACGAGTTCGGCTACCAAACGGTGCGCGGTCGCCAGCGCCAGGCCGGACCCGTTCGCGATGTCCGACAGGGCAAGAGACGGGCGCGTCTCGTCGAAGACAGCAAGGATGGCGAGCAACCGCGACGACACCGATTGCCCCGGGTTCCTCGTGTTTCCCGCCACGGCACAACTTCATCACATCGACGACGCGGATCCCGCACTTTCCCGACGCTAGCGGCGGTGCACCATATCGTCGAGTACTGCCCGCCGGAGTTCGACGCGATCGTCGAACGGAACGACGACGTCGCCGAAGGTCTGGAATCCATCGCATCCACGCCCGACCGCGACGACCACGTCGCGATCGTCGGCCTGCGAAACCGCCAGCGCGAACGCTTTCCGGCGGTCGGATTCCACAACGACGGTAGCGTGCTTCGCCGATACCGCGCCGGCGGCGACGGCGTCACGTATGACGGCGGCGTCTTCGGAGAATGGGCTTTCGTCGCTGACGATGACGATGTCCGCTGCGGCGCCTGCGACCGCGCCGAGCGGGAAGCGCTTGCCCGGGTCGCGATCACCCGTCGCGCCCAGGACGATGATGATCTTGCCGGGAGTCAACGTGCGCAGATACGGCAACAGACACCGTTGCCCCGACGTGTTGTGCATGTAGTCGACTATCGCCAGAAAACTCTGTCCCTCGTCGATTCGCTCCAATCGGCCTGGGACGGTTCGCACCTTCTCGATTCCTCGCGCTGCAGCAGCGAGATCCACCGCGTTGGCGGCACAGAGGGCGAGCGCGGCCACTGCGTTGTGCACTTGATGGGGACCCAGCAACGGAAGGTGAATGTCGAACGTGCCGTGCGGTGTTCGTGCCTCGAATGCGGTGCCTGTTGTCGTGCACACGATGGAGTCGCCGAAGATGTCGGCGTTGGAATCGTGGGTCGAGAACGTCCAGCACGGCACCTCGACGGATGCAGCCAGTCGGCGGCCGTAGTGGTCGTCGATACCGATCGCTGCAGCCCGCGTTCGGTCCGCCTCGAAAAGCGCGGATTTGGCCGCGAAGTAGTCCTCCATCGAACCGTGAAAGTCGAGATGGTCGGGCCCGAGGTTCGTGAAGCCCATTGCTGCGAATTCGGTACCGTCGACCCTTCTCTGAGCGGCGGCGTGGGAGGACACCTCCATCGCGACTACGGTGGCGCCCTCGTCCCGAAATCGTGCCAACGATCGTTGCAGCGTGGCTGCTTCAGGGGTGGTGCGGGTCGAGACTGCCGTACTGCGTGGTCCGTCGGTCGAGATGCCCGTGATCGTTCCCACGCACTCGCCCGCCCCCGCAAGCGCAGCGCCGAGGAGATAAGCCGTACTCGTCTTGCCGTTCGTTCCGGTGATGCCGTACACACCCAT
This sequence comes from Rhodococcus sp. EPR-157, assembly GCF_001647195.1. Taxonomy (GTDB): domain Bacteria; phylum Actinomycetota; class Actinomycetes; order Mycobacteriales; family Mycobacteriaceae; genus Rhodococcoides. The sequence continues at coordinate 2,718 of NZ_LVCV01000288.1, forward strand.
CGTCGACGACGGGTACCCGTGCAGATGCGCGCTCAGCGGGCCCGCTGCACGTCGCGGATCCGGCACCACGATGGTCGGCAGGACAGAGCCGGGTCGATCGGAAAGGACGGCCACTGCACCGCGCGCGCGGGCCTGATCTTCGAAGTCGAGTCCATGAACATGACGCCCAGGAAACGCCAGATACAGGTCACCGGGTTCGACCGCCCGCGAGTCGTCATGGACGCCGGCGACGGCGATGCGACCCAACTCATGTGGGATCGACATGCCCAGCACAGCCGCCAGCTCGTCCAAGGTCACAGCCGACCGAGTCGTGGAAGCACTGCCTCCGGCCAGTCGAGCTGTGCTGCGGGTCATCGCACTTCCTACCCGGTTCGGACAACGCGGAAACCAGGCATTTCGCCGACGCTTGGCCAAGGCTCGAACGGGTACACGCCGTCGATGACTGCACCACAGATCGACAGAACGTCGCCGACGCCGCTGAAACGAGCCATCACAGGAAAGCTACTCTTCGTCTTCGTTCTCGGCGACGTTCTCGGTGCAGGCATCTACGCCTTGGTCGGCGAAGTCGCGGGCGAAGTCGGTGGTGCCGTGTGGGTTCCCCTCGCAGTCGCCCTTGCGATGGCAATGCTGACTGCCGCGTCGTCTGCCGAGTTGGTCACGAAATATCCGCGGGCAGGCGGTGCTGCAGTGTTCGCCGCCCGCGCGTACAGGTCGTCGCTCGTGTCGTTCCTTGTCGGCTTCTGCATGCTCGCCGCCGGCGTCACCAGCGCAGCGGGGCTTGCGCTGGCTTTCGCGGGCGACTATCTGGGCGTGTTCATCGAGGTCCCTTCGATAACGGCAGCGATCGTGTTCCTCGTCGTGGTTGCCGCACTCAATGCGCGCGGTATCACCGAATCGCTTCGCGCGAACGTCGTGATGACCGTGATCGAAGTATCCGGGTTGATCATCATCGTGATTCTCGCAGCGCTGGTCCTCGGTCGCGGAGACGGCGCACCCGAGCGGGTGATCGAGTTTCAGCAGGACACGACTCCGGCACTCGCAATACTCAGCGCCGCATTATTGGCCTTCTACTCGTTCGTCGGCTTCGAGACGTCCGCCAATATCGCCGAGGAGGTCGAGGACGTTCGGCGCGTCTACCCGCGTGCGCTGTTCACTGCGTTGCTGACAGCAGGACTTGTGTACGTACTGGTCGGCGTGGCGGTCTCGATAGTCGTACCGCCAGAACAGCTGTCCGCGTCGTCGGGTCCTCTGCTCGAGGTGGTTCGTGTCGCCGACGTCGGCATACCGCCGACGTTGTTCAGCGCCATAGCGTTGATAGCCGTCGCGAACGGTGCGTTGCTGACGATGATCATGGCGTCGCGGTTGACGTACGGCATGGCGAGGGAGGGGCTGCTTCCGCCTGCACTGGCCAAGGTGTTGCCCGGTCGCCAGTCGCCGTGGGCCGCGATCGTCGCGCCCACCGCCGTCGCGGTGATCCTGTGTGCCACCGGAAGTGTCGCGGCGTTGGCCGAGACTGTTGTGTTGCTGCTGCTCTTCGTCTTCGTCAGCACCAACGTGGCCGTGCTGGTCCTGCGACGGGACCAGGTCGCACACGACCACTTCCGTGCGCCGGCGGTGCTGCCCATCCTGGCCCTCGTCACGTGCGGGCTATTGCTCACCCAGCAGAGTGCTGATACCTGGATCCGGACCGGCATCCTGTTGATCGTCGGACTGCTGCTGTACGGGTTGACCCGCATCGTGTCCGTCCGACAACTCGCGTCCTCACAGGTGAATTGATCCTCGGCGCAGCATGTCCGAGCGCTTGCATGCTCCAACCTCCAGCTACACCGTGCCGTGTAAAGCGATAGCGGCGCCCACTGCCTCCGCGGCACCCGTTCAGGTCGCTCAGTTGACCCCGCTCATCGGTCTCGGTGGCGACGACAACCTCAGTGTTGGTTCCGCAGAACTGCCGATCGGTTTCGTCGACGAAACCATCACCGTTCTTGTCGATCAGGAGCAGCCCGGTGTGTCCTTCTTCGACGCGAGCAGTTGGTGCCCGTGCCAACTCGAGTGGAAGAACGAGGACACCGGAGCGACAGGCATTTCCATGGTCGGTACCGGCGCTCTCTTCCCCAAGGCGCCCACACGAGTCGTGACGGGATCGGGCCGAATCACCACGACCTCTTCCATTCCGTATGGCATCACGTTCCTCCCCGCAGTCGGCAGCTGGCAGGTTCCCTGACCCATCGAGGCAATGTGTGCCGCCCACAGGGAGTCTGCAGGTGACTTCGGTAGATTCGAACGATGTTCTTCCTGGCGTTCGCCGCTGCTCTGACGGTCGCGTCGGTCGTCAGTTTCATACGTGAGCCTCGACGGTTGTTCATCGGCCTGCTGGTGGTCACTGCGCTCATCGCATGGATGCTGGGCGCGCTGAGCCTGCTGGACCAATTGAACGTCGGCGTGGAGGCTGTACTCGTCGTCGCCCTCACCACCTTCATGTTCCTGGCCTTCGTTGCGCTCATCGGCGCGGCGGCGATCAATGGGGTGGTGGTCATCCGGCGCGAAGGACTACGGATGGCGACGGTACTTCCTCTCGCCCTCGCGGTGGTCACGGTGCTGGGTGTGGGGCTGCTGGTCGTGGTCTTCGCGGTGCTCGAGACGCACACCCTGCCGCTGCTGTTTCTCGCGTGCATGTGGACCGCGGTGTTGTTCGTGGTGGGTCTCGGTTTTCAGCTCGCGGCATTCACTGCGCACGCCGTGATCTACGGGCATATCGAACCGCCGACGGGCGCAGCCGCCGTCGTGGCATTGGGGTGTGGATTGGGTGCCGGCGGCGCCGTCACACCGCTGCTGGCGAGCCGTCTGGATCGGGCACTCGAGGTCTACGGCGCCGAAGCGAAGGCGGGAAACCAGCCCGCGTTGGTCGTTTCGGGCGGCCAGGGAACCGACGAATCGGTGGCCGAAGCTACTGCGATGAAGCGATATCTGAGCGCACAGGGCATTGCCGAGGACTTGATTCTGGCAGAAACGTCGTCGCGAACAACGCTCGAAAACCTCGTGCTGAGCAAGCAGCTACTGGACTCATCGGGTGTGGAATCCGAACCGATGATCGTCGTCACGAGCAACTTTCACGTCCTCCGCACCGCTGCATTCACCCGTGATCTCGGATTGGACGCCCACGTGACAGGAGCGCGCACTGCACGCTTCTACACACCGACTGCCTTCCTACGGGAGTTCGTGGCGATCCTGTGTCGCCATTGGAAGGCCAACGCCGGTGTGTCCCTCGGCATCTTTCTCGTCGTGCTGCTGTTGCAGCACATCGACTAGATGCGACTCAGTAGCTCTGCTGAATGATGGCCGCGACCTGGTCGCGGAGGCCCCTGACCACCACTACTTCTCCTGGGCTTGCTGGAATGCGGCCGCCACCATGCCGACGTCGTCGCCCACCTGGAAGACTCCGCGTGGAAGGTCGGGGAACACGGCGTTGCTCGTCGCGACCACGAAGAGCAACCGTCGATCGTCGCCCACGTCGAGATACCCCGACAGACCCTGAGTCGTCACGATCAAGCGCCCTGTCCCGGGTTCCACGTCAGCCGAGGTCGACGTCTTCCCGACGACTTTTCCCTTCGCCGGAGAGTCGACGCCTACACCGGACAGCGAGCCACGCTCACCCAGGATCGGCTGGCCGGCCCAGAACGTGTCCGCCCAAGGCTGTTGATTCACCCACTCGAACCAGGTAGCTACCGCTGTCGGAGTCGCAGACGACGGGTCACCGCCCTGGCCGTCCATGATCACGAAGTCCGACGCCGGTATTCCCGCCTCTGCAGCCAGATCACGGACTGCTGGAAGACCATCGGCGCACTGATCCGATCCCGTCGACGCTGCGAGCAAGCAGACGAATGTGTTTGCGCCGGTGTTGTAGCTGGTTGCGAGGATCATTTCGCCGGTCTCACCCAGTGGAGCCGATTCCAGTTCCGCCAACCGCAGGCCGTCTTGGTACGAGTCCTTCGGTGGAAGCGCGGCCGCGTCGTTGATCTTCGAGGTCGAGATCACCTCGACTCCTGCGCGCTGCAGGGCTTCGATGAAGAGTTGACGAGCCCAGCCCGCTGCGTCGGTGATACGGAAGACGGTCAACGACGACTTCCCCGCCGGGACCGAACCGGTTACCCGAATGATCGTCGGGTTCGTATCGTCCGCCGCGACCACCATCGTGGAATCACTGTCGGCAGCGCCTGTCGTCACCTGCGAGTCGATCGTGAAAAGACCGTTCCCCGGCAACATCCGAACGGTGGCCGGCTGACCCGGCTCTCCTGGCTCCGCCGAGATGTCGACGAGATTGTCGTTCACGAAAATCGACGGGACGAGGCCTTCGACCGTCTCGTACGTTTCCCACAGCCGCGGGTCGACGAGTACATCGCCGTCGATGCGCGTCACACCCGAGGCGAGGACCTGTTCGGCCAGGTCGTCGAGTCCGGCGAGCGGATCACCCGGCGCGAGAACCGCTCCGGGGATGGCGTCGGCGTAGACATGGTCGATTCCGTCGGTGGCGAAGTCGAACTTGCCCTCGGCGGCGTTGCGGCCCCCGAGCGCAAGATCGCCGGATCCGACCAACACAAGGTCACCGGTCAGGGTGCCGCCCGCCGGTGCAGCAGTGGCGTAGACCGGCGTCGTGATCTTCTCGTCGGTACCGAGCTCGTCGAACGCTGTTCCGACGGTGAAGTGCTTCGTCTGCGAGGCGAGAAACATGAACGTGTCGGCCTGATTGCTGTAGATCACTTCGTCCGTCTCGGGGTCGATGACCAAGTACGACCACCG